>JBCDBH010000088.1:0-17880 GCA_039184055.1 Acidobacteriota bacterium | reverse complement strand
CGGCCACGGTAGCTCGACGATACGGAGCGGCAACCCGACCGCCTCGGCTTGAGCTTCGACGAGCCGGCGATGCACGTGGTGCATCCCGACCCGGCTCGACGCTTCGTCGATCGTGGTGAACAGACCGACAATCTCTAGGTCGCCGCCGATCTCGAGATGACTACCGTGAAGCGCCCACGCGCTGTCTTTGCCCGAGCTCCAGGCGAGCCACGCGCGGGTCATTCGAGCACCAGCTCGGCCGTCGCGTCGGCGGCGACGACGACCTGCCCCTGCCACTGGCGATCACCGGCAGTGACGCTCACGGTCCAGGTACCGACGGCGAGATTTCGAACCTCGGTTTCGCCACGGTAGAGACGAAGCCGCGGATCGGGAGCAAGAGGTTGGCGGTGGTGCCGGCCATCGGTGGCGGTGAGAACGGCATGGGCAACTCCATCGTTTTCGACGAGCGCGGGAACACGGAGCCGCAGACGTCCGGAGGCCGGAAGAACCACATCGACCACCGGTCCGGGAGCGTTGGCCGCGACCTCGGCTACACCGGTGCCACGGTCGTGGACGAGGACAGTGTACGAACCCTCGGAGATGCCGTCGATGACGATGAGGCCGTCGACCACGGTCTGAAACGATCGGCTCACCTGAACCGCGCCATCGAATACGCCGACCGCGACTCGGCTGACCGGGATGCCGTCGGCCCTGAGGACCCGCGCCCGCACAACCGTGCCGGGCTCGAGCACGATGGTGCGCTCGACGTCACCGTCGATCTCGATGATCTCGCGGGCGGTGGCGAAGCCACGCTTTTCGACCACCATCGAAAGCCTGCCCGGTGGCACCGACGACATCGTGAACCGCCCCCGCTCGTCGCTGATCGCATGACCACGAGCATAGCTCTGAATCACCATGTCCGGCTCCGGCCCTGGTGGCTGAACCTTGATGGTGGCGCGTGACACCGGCTGACCGTCGGAATCGAGCACGACACCACGCAGATCGGCTCGAACGAGATCGATATCGAGCTGGCGCGACTCGTCGAGCTGGATGATTTCCTGCCAGCGCCCACCGTCACGTCCTCTCACCACAACCCGGTAGCCACCGGCGGCGAGACCGTCGATCTGGAAACGTCCTTCGAAATCGGTGGTCGCGTCGTCGAGCTCGGCAACGTCGACACCGATCAGGTTCACCCGTGCATGAACCGCCGGTGCGCCATCCGCGCGAACGACACCGGAGAGCGAAATACCGTCGCGTGCCTCGAGATCGAGCTCGATCCAGCGGTCGTCACCCGATTCGAGACGCACACGCTCCTGATCCCTGTCCGCCGGACCGGTAGCCGAAACCTCCCATACACCCGGTGACAGCTCGTCGAAAACAAAACCGCCCTCGAAGTCGAGTCGACCTTGACGACGATCCTGCTCGGACCGAGCATCGATTCGAATGCTCGCCGCGGCGTCGGCGTCGATACCGTGGACGCGGCCACGAATCGTGGCGCCCTCACCTTCGAGGGTGAGCACGAGCCCATCGATGGTCCGGTCGGTGAGAACGACCATCTCGTCGTGCTCGGCCGAGGCACCGCGGTGGAGAGCAAAGAGCCGATAGCGACCGGGATCGAGACGCGGGATCTCGAAGCTGCCGTCGCTCTTCGAACGGGTGCCCTGAAAACCACCCGGTATACCGACCCGTACCTGGGCACCGGCCACGGACGCACCCGTGGCGTCGATCACGCGACCACGGATCGACAAGGGTTGACGAAGCACCAGATCGAGGACGTTGGCACCGGTCTCGCGGACCTCGATCGAGCCTTCCACCTCACCGAGCTGGCGATGTCGCGCTTTGATGGTGTGACGCCCGGGCTCGATGCCACCCAGCTCGTAGGAGCCGTCTTCGCCGGTCTCGACACCCCGACGACCCAGCCCGATCACGCCACGAGTGACCCGCGCGCCGGCGACCGGCGCTCCATCGACGTCGGTGACCCGACCGGTGACCTTGGCGCCACGCCGCATGGTGACGTCGAGCTCGGTGGTCTCGCCGGCCAGCACCTCGACGTCGGCGAGAACCGTCGGTAGCCAACCCGGTGCCTTCACCTCGACCTGGTAGGTCCCGGCCGGCACATCAGTGCCGAAACGACCGTCTTGTGTGACCCGTTGATACCCACCACTAGATCGTCGTGAACCCGAGGGATACACCATGACACCTTTGACGATCTCACCATTCTCACCATGCGCCTGTCCGGCGATCCGCCCCAGACGTTCGAGGATGATCTCGAGCGCCTGATCGAGCGGTGGCTCGAGATCCTGAAACGACACTTCCCCATAGCCGTGGAGTTTGACGTGGACAGAATGCGGTTGGCCGGCGGCGAGGTCGGCAAGCGTGAAGCGACCGTCGAGACCCGTGTACGTGGCCTCGGACCGCTCTCGTGCACCGGGCCCGAATCGAACCACCCGCTGCCTCGTGGTCACAGCGACCTCGGCGAGCGGTTGGCCGTTGCTGTCGAGCACCCGACCTTCGATCTCGGTACCGGGCGTCAGGGTGACGGCGCCGAGATCGGTCCGCGCTTCCTCTTCAGAAACGTCGATACCGGCCACCTCGGCGCGTGCAAACCCAGAGGCATCGACCTCGAGATCCCACTCGCCCGCGGCAAGCGCGGTGAGCTCGAAACGACCCTCGCCGTCGCTCACGGTCTCGTAGCGATGCGGCTCAGGTCGGGGTGGAAAAGGCTTCGATGGAGGCGGCTCGACAAGCGAAACCAAGGCACCGACGACCGGCTCACCCGTCTCGTCGATCACCAGCCCGACACCCGTTACGCCACGATCGAGCGTAACGTCGAGACGGGTCGACTCATCGGCCGACATCGTCAACGGCTCTTTGTGGCGCGCGAAGTCGGCATGCTCGAAAACCACCTCGTACGCGTTCTCGGGTTTCAGCCCGGCGATCCGATACGTGCCGTCGGCGGTGCTTCGCGCCGCCCCGGCCACCCACCCCAAACTATGCACCGTGATCGTGACGTCCGCGACCGGGGCCGCGGCCGCATCGACCACTCGACCGGAAAGCACGCGCTCGGGCTCGAGCTCGACCACGTCGACGGGCTCGCCATGATGCAGGCGGTACCCCGCCGCTCCGACGCTGACCCGCCCCCCCGGCGTAAGCGGCCAAACGGCGACGCGATAGGTGCCGTCTTCTCGGGTGATCACGACCTTCTCGGGTACGAGCGGGCTCCACACCAGCGCACCCGCCACGGGCTCGCCAGTCACCGCGTCACGCACCACGCCCACAACCTCCTCACGCTCCGGAAGCTCGATCACGAAGGGCTTCTCATCGTCGCGACGCGGTGCCGGCACCATGCCACTCCAGACCCTCGTATCGGCGACCACCATGACCTCACGGCCAACCTCTGGATGCACGGCGATGACCGCCGAGCCGTCTTCACCGCTGATCGCTAGGGGCAGGGGCAGCTCGCTGATCGAGAGCATCGCCTCGGAGACCGCCTTCCCTTCGTGGTCTCGCACCACGACGGCACGTCGCACCCCGGGCTCCAAGACGACGTCGAGCACCCGTCCATCGAGCTGATGATGACTGTAGTCGAGATGGTCGGGATGACCGACGTGAAGCGCGACGCTGGACGCATCGACCGGTCTGGGGAACACGATCTCACCGTCGTCGCCGGTCGGCTCCATACGAGAAAACGACTCACCACCGTGAGCATCGAACCGTACGTCCGCGCCGGCAAGCGGACGGCCCTCGGCGTCGCGTACTCGGACACGCACCGGCTCGGTCGCCGGAAGTTCGGTCACGGGCAAGAATCGATCCTCGAAGATCGGTCCGAGCTCGTGTACGCGACGCAAACCACTCCCGCCGATCACCACCACCTCGCCGAGAATCGGACGATCGACACGGAGCGCGAAACAACCATCGGCACCGGTGGTGACGCGGTCGATCGGCTCGGGCTCGGCAACGTGACGAGTCCAGGAACCGATCGCCTGGTGGAGAACCACCTCGATTCCCGGCTCGCCGACACAACCCGAAAGGGTCATGGACTGGGGCGAGGCGCTAGCAATGAATAACGATAGGGCGAGCAGCTCGAACATGATTCTTCCCTCCTCTATCTATCTTTGGCTATTCCACGACGATCTCCGTTACCGTGAAGGGCTCGACCGTGACGGTGGCACGCCAACGCCGATCGCCCGCTCGGACCTCGACCGTCCACTGCCCGGCGGTCAGATTCTCGATCGTGGCCCGCCCGGCATAGAGGCGGATCTCCGAATCGACCCGCCCCATGCGATCCGGACGACGCAGGGTTCGACCCGATGAATCGATGAAGACAGCGCGCGCTGCCGTGAGGTTGTCGATGAGCGCCGGCACCCGCAGGGACACGGTGCCACCCGGTGGCAGGACGATCTCGACCGGCGCCGTGGGAATGTCGATGCGACGCTCGACGACCCCGGCGCCCTGGGCGGTGATCAAGACGTCGTACGCCCCCCGCCCGGCGGTATCGAGGTACGCCTCGCCCGCCACCACCGGGAGCTCCGCGATCTGGGTCGGTGTTCCCGCGCCATCGAGAAGCGCGACGGTGACCCGATCGAGCCGAAAACCCTCGGCCCGGGTGATGCGAAGCCGCAGTCCCGTCGCCGGCTCGAGCTCGACGTCACGCACAACACTGTCGCCTTCGATCCGAATCGGTTCGCGATAGGTGGCCCAACCCGCTTTCTCGACGACGAGCACGACCTGACCCGATGGCAAGTCATCGATCCGATATCGCCCGCCATCGTCCGAGCTCGCGACCTTCTGGAGCCACGCGCGTCGGGATTCGAGCGCCGATCCACCTTCGAGACGCACCGTGGCTCGGGCGATGGGAGAACCATCGCTCGATGTGATCTGTCCGGATAGACCCGCGGATTGCAGCTCGATGTCGAGATCCATCGACGAGTCGAGGGTACGGGTGGATCGCCACACGCCGCCGCCGTCGGCGGCCGCCCAGATCTCGTAGCTGCCTTCGGCGATCCCCTCGATGACGAATCGCCCGGCCGCATCGGTGGTCGCGGCACGCTGCGTACCGATATCGAGACCGAGCACCTGCACCTGGGCACCGCGCACGGGCTGCGATTGGTGACGCACCGTGCCGCGTAGCGTGAGTCCATCCTCGGGAGTCAAATCGAGCTCGACCCAGGCTTCACCCCCGGGCCCGATCGCGACGTCACGCTGCGCACCCTGCAACGAGGTGCTGTGCCACGCCCACACCAGCCAATCACCCGTCATCAAATCGTCGATCGCGAAATTGCCTTCGAAATCGAGTTGGGCCTGACGCATGTCACCGATCACTTCGTTGAGCGCGAAGACCTGTACGGCGGGAATGTCGTCCACCTCGACCCCACTCACCACACCACGGACCTTGCCGACCGCCGATTCCTCGAGCACCAAAACCAAACCGTCGACATCGCCAGCGGCGACCACCAAGGGTTCACCGAGCTCGGCACGTGCGACCCGATCGCCACTGCTACTCGCCGTGAGCTCATAGGTCCCTGGTGCGACCTTCTCGTACTCGAAACGACCGTCGGCATCAGGCAACGCCGTGGTCACCATCTCCCCAGCCATCGCGGTGAGCGATACCCGCGCCTCGGGAGCCGGTGCACCGCTCGGGTCGAGCACCGCGCCACGCACCGCATGCCCACGCCCCAAGGTCAGATCGAGCTCGTTCTCGACGTCTCCTCGAACCTCGATCACGCCCCGTCCCGCGAGGAAATCGCGGTGGCGCGCCACCACGACTTGGTGACCGGACTCGATTCCGTCGAGTCGATAACGACCGTCCTCATCACTACTCGCCTGCATCGTGGGATCACCATCGAGCGACACAGCGGCGTCGGCGACGGGGGCACCGTCGGGGTCCAGGATCTGGCCGACCAGCGTCGCACCCCGGCGTAACGTCACCTCGACGTCTTCAGTGATGCTTCCCCCCGTCACCTGGATGTCGCCGACCGAGGCCGGAAGAAAGCCCTTGCTTTTCACGTGTACCTGATAAACGCCTGCCTGCAGCTTGTCGATGACGAAGGCACCGCTGTCGAACCTCTTCGAGGCTTCGGATCGACCGGAGCTACGTTTGGGGCGGACAGACATGTCCTCGATCTCACTACCGTCTTCCGCGGTCACCTTCCCCGAGATGCCACCGAGCCCCACCAGCGCAATCACCAGCGGTTCCTCGATCGGGGGCGTAATGGGGACATAACGCACCGCGAAGCCTCGCCGACGAACCGTGATGGTCGTCGGGCTTCCGGGCGCCAGCCCGGTGAGCGTGAATCGCCCATCGCCATCGCTCGACACGCTCTCGCCCTGGAGTGATGTGTTGCTGAACAAGCCACGGTGTCGACGAGCATCGACCTGTGCCCCCGTGATCGGCTGCTCATCAGCATCCACGATCACCCCCTCGACCACCACCCCACGCGACAGTGCGACCGTGCCGAGATCGGTGTCCTCACACGGTGCCTCCACCTCGATGCCCTGAATCTCGGCGGTGACGAAATCTCGCAGCTCGGCGGCTAGGTCCCAGCCACCCGGAGCGAGCTGATCGAAGACGAAACGACCCTCGTCGCTGGTGACCGTCTCGTATTGGGCGGCCGGTGGCCCTTGCTCGAAAAGCGCTCGGGACGGCTCGGTCTCCCCCAGACGGACGGCCACGCCGGTGAGCGGCTCACCGGACTCGTCGACCACCCAACCGGTACCGACACAGCCAGGAGAAAGAACGATCTCGATCTGGAGACGTTCGTCCTCGCCACGTCGTGGCGACCGAAAGTCGACGGCCCGACGTGCATAGCCGGCATGATCGACCAACAGATCGTGACGCAGACCGGGTCTGAGAGGCGCGAGGCGAAACACGCCCTCGTCATCGCTCCGCGCGTAGAGCTCGCGGCCACCACGCGTGACGCGTGATTCGATCATCACCCCCGCGATCGGCTTCGTATCGGTATCGACCACCCGACCGATCACGTCGACCGCCGGATCGAGCTCGACCGTCGTCTCCGCGAATCGACGCGGGAAATACTCCAGCGCCGCGACTCGATTCTCGGTGTCCTCCGGAGCTTCGAGTCGGTACCGTCCTTCGTCGTCGGTCCGAACCGGCGAGCGAGGCCGAGCCGTCGACCACACCAGCGCATCCGCGACCGCTTTCTTCGTCTCGGAATCGACCACCGAGCCCGTATGCACGGTATCCGGCTTCAGACGGATCACAAAAGCTGAATCGTCGTCCGTCGGTGCGGCAATCGTGCCTTGCCACATCGCCCCAGGCCCGTGCACCGTCACCTGTCGACCTTTATCCGGATCGACTACGAGGTCGAGACGCCCCGTCTCGTCACTACGGAGAACCGCCAGATCCTCGTCCACCACGACGACCGCATCCGCGACCGGACGTTCATCCTCGTCGACCACCCGAAGCGCACGCGTGACGCCTCGTCCAAGCGTGAGCTCGACCGAAGGCTCGGTCACCTTCGCCAAGGCGGAGTCGAGAAAGTCCGGGTGAGACACCCGGATGCGAAACCGATACCAGTCGGGAGCTCGCCGCACCACCGCGCGTCCTTGCTCGTCGGTGATCGTCGGCAAATCGACCGGTCGCAACACATCAGGCGCCACCGTCGCATCGACCACGACCCGAGCGCCCGCAATCGGTTTTCCCGCCTCGTCGACCACCCTGACACGAACCTCTTCGAGATCAGGAAGCGTGAGAGGCAGGTGGTGATTCGTGAAAAGAGGTTCGATCGGGAGATGGATCCGTCCACCTCGCGCGGTCATCACGAGCTCGAGATTCGCCGGCTCGGCCACATCGATCGCGAAACAGCCATCCGCGTCGGTGCGCGCCCGCGCCACCGGTGCTTCGACTCCCTCGTCGAAGGTCGCGAGCGCGGCCGCCCACACACCACGCTGTGGCAGCAGCACCAATTCGATCGACTCGGAGTCGGCTAGATCCATGAAACATCCGGACAACGAAGGATGGGACTCGGCGAACGACGTTGCGCCGAGAAAAAGGAAAGCAGCAAGAAAAAAACGAAAAATCATTCGACCTCCCAGCCTTATCTTGCAAGTCGCGCCTGGATCTCGCAAGTCGGACCACTAGCGCAAGGGCACATCGATCTCGACCCAGGTGACGTCACCTGGTCGTACCTCGACCTCGACGCTGGCGATCGAGCCTCCGGGGAAACGACCCACGAGCACCGACCATCGACCTGGTGCGAGATCATCGAAGAAAAACCGCCCCGTCGAGTCGAAACTCACCGGCCCGATCGGCAAGCTCTTGTCGCTCCCGATCGCCAGGGAGATCTCGGTCATCAGATCGACATCGACGCCACGCAGTACACCTCGGACCGCGCCACGCGGCACGTCCTCGGCAACGATCACCACATCATCGATGTCGTCGTCGACCATCAGCTCACGACGCTCGATCTCGGCGCCGGAAAGTCGCGTCGCTTCGAGTCGATACGGCCCAGGGGCGAGTCGATACCACTTCGACATCGTCGGTGTGCTCGCCCGCGATCACCTCGACGCCTTCCACCGCCGCGGGCATCAAGCCGTCCGCTTCCGCGATCACCGTGTAGATCCCTTCATCGAGATCCTCGACCGTGAACCGCCCCTCTGAATCGGGTCGGTGCACCGATCGTGACGGGCCGGAGGCGCCCCGGATTCGAAGCAAGAAATCCACCACCGGCGTCCCCGACGCGTCCACCACTCGTCCCGACAGGCCACCCAAGCGCTCGAGCTCGATAGTGATCGGCTCGGCAAGCGGTGGCACGAGCTCGGTTCGGGAGCCCATGCGGTACCCATCAGCTAGCACCTGCAGCGAATAGCGTCTCCCGGCACCGAGTGGGCCGACCCGAAAACGACCCTGGGCATCGGTGAAGGTCCGCACTGCCTCCTCGATCCCCATGGCCTGATAGCGCCTCACGATGATCGATACGTTTTCGATCGCTGTATCGTTGCGATCGATCACCCAACCCTCGATCGCCACCCCTTCCCCCAGCGTCAACACACCGAGATCGATCGCCTTGCAAAAAGGCGCGATCTCGATGCCAAAGAAATGGGCCGTGGCGTGACCCGGGGTCATGGCCGCGAACCGATACGTACCTGAAGGAAGACCCATAGCGACGAAGCGACCGGTTCGAGCGGTGATCACGGTCCGATGGATCGGCGCTCGCACCCACGCGTCAGGCTCCGACGGCAGCATTTCGACCACCGAAACCGTCGCTTCGTCGAACGGCGCCGCCATGACATCGACCACCTGACCTTCGACCACACAGCCGAGCCAGGTCGACAAGGTAAGGAGGAGAGGTGCGAAAACGCCCGTCATGACGACTTAGACAAACCCGGCGGTCAAAACACTCCCGACTCGATCTTCATCGAGCCTGTCAGTCGAGAACGACGTCGACCGTCTGTCCGGCTACCACGCTCACCGTCGTCCGCCAGGTCAGTGGCGGATCGGGGTTCTCCTTGATGGTCGCCGCCGTGACGTCGAGCGTCCACTCCCCCTGTGGAAGATGGCCGATCGCGACGGGGGACCCGACGGCACCTACCCTGTCGTACGTGGGGAATCGAAGCGCCCGTCCAGAAGGATCGGTGACCGAGATCATGATACCCACCGGATCCGGCAGATCTGGAAGCTGAAGCACGACTCGACCCTCTGGGAACAGCGTGATCTCGCCGATGTCGTCCGTAGTGTCGACGGTCGTCTCGACCACCTGGGAGCCTGGCGCCGCGGCGATCACCGTGTAGGACCCGGCGTCGAGCCCGTCGATCGTCAACACGCCGTCGTCGAGCCAATAGCGACGGTGATAGACGGCAAGCTCGTTCCGGTCGTCGAGCACGCGAGCCTGAAGCTCCCCCACCGGTCGACCGTCGGCATGTCGTGCTCGGAGACGAAGCGGCGACGCTGGATCGAGGACAAAATCGAGCTGTCGCACCTCGCCGATCGCCATCGTGACCGGCTGCTCGGAAGCGACGAATCCCTTCTTCTCGACCTCGACACGAAGATCGCCGTACACCCCGTTGAGCTGAAAACGCCCCTCTTTGTCCGAGGTGGCATAGCCTCCCCGTCCTTCGCCTTTGGACGCGCCGCGGATCGTCGCCTCGGCAACCGGCTTGCCGGCCGGATCGATGACACGACCCTCGACCCGGCTGACGCGCAACGTGATCTCCTGCTCGATCGGGCCCTCGGCCACGATCTCGACTCGGCCATAGCCGCCGTCCGCATCGGACGCCTCGATCACGACCGTGGCGCCTCGCACAGCCTGATACATGTACCGCCCTGCGGCATCGGCGGTGCGATAACCGATGCTCGAGCTCCCGAATGCGTGGCGAGTCTTCAGATCGACCCTGGCATCGTTCACCAGCTCGCCATTCCGACGAACCGTCACCACGACGTCGACCATCTCACTTCGCTCAGGCTCGGCGTCGAGCTCCATGACGCGTTCATCATCCGAGGCGATCTCCACCATTTTGCGCTCGGATACCTGGTGCCGCTCGAGCTTCACATGCACCTGCCAGCGTCCGGGGCTCAAACCACCGAATCGATAGCGACCGTCTCCTTGGGACTCGCCGACACGCATCGTACCGGCCGGATCTGCGTAGGCGACGACCTCGAGCTCCGGCAACCTCTCTTCCGCGATACCGCGGACCGTGACCGTCAAGCGACCGGGACGCGGAAACTCGACCTTCACATCGTCCCGGTCTTGTCCATGCAGGATGATCTTCGATGTGAGACGCGTGGAACCCCAATCCTCATGATCCGCCCACAGCGTGTAGGTACCGTCGGGCAGGACCAAAGCGAACGTGCCATCGGCCTCGGTGAAGACCTCGTCGTTTGAGGAAACCCCATCGCGGGAGGCTCTCAGGAGAACCCTCGCATTGGTCACCGGTACGCCATCGCCGAGAACCGTGCCGCGGAGCCGCTGGCCACGCTCGAGCGCGACGTCGTGTCGCACCGACCCGCCGGCCACCAGCTCGAGATCGGCCCGGTACGCGAGAAATTCATCGTGGCGAACGGTCAGCGTCCGCGAGCCCGGAGCCACGGCCTCGAGAACGAAACGACCCTCGCTGTCGGTCACGATCCTCGACCTCGGATTCACCCTGGGAGTCACCTCGGCGCCGGCTACCGGCTCGCCACGCGCGTCGCGCACCACGCCCTCGATTCGGGCGCCACGGGCCAAGACGGCCTCGATCCCGTCGAGCTTCTGCCCCGGCGTAAGGTCGACGTCGATCGTCACCGATTCACAGCAATGCGCCGAAAACGTAAGCGTCTCGGTCCGAGGCGACACATCGATCGAGAAACGCCCCTGCTCACAAACCAGGCTCGACCGAGTGTGGTTCGAACCGTCGTCGATCTGACACCGTTCGATCGGCTCGCCTCGACGATCCACGACCGAGCCGGTCACCCTGATCAATCGCTCGAGCACGACTCGGATCCCGCTGTCTGGTGCCTGAACCCGATGCAACCGCGAGAAGGTGTAGTCGATATGGCCAAAGGACAGAACATAGGATTGGCTGGTGTCGACATTGTCGACGATAAATCGACCATCGGAATCGGTGAGAACGGTATGCAAGTTCCGATGAGCCGATCGTTCGAGATAGATGGAAACAGTCGCTTTCTCGATCGGCTTACCGTCCGAATCGACCACCTCACCACTGAGTGACGCACCGCGACGCAAGGTGATCGTACGCAGCGCCTCCACACCGACACCTGTCATCGCGGCGGGAGCATAGCCGTCGACCTTGGCGACGAGCCGCCACGAGCCCGAACCGAGATGCGCGAGCTCGAAACGACCGTCGGCTGCGGTCGTGGCCTCGTGATCGACCGGCTGAGGAGATTGATCGGCCCTATGAGGACCACTCGGCTCTTCGATGACCCTCACCTCGACTCCGGCGATCGGCTGGCCCTGCTCATCGACCACCTGCCCGCTCGCACCTCGAGTCGGCATCAAGGCGACATCGACTCGCACGGGACCGGTTCGTGGTGAGTCGATATCCAAGACACGCCGCGCGTAGCCGGCGTGCGCGACCTTGACCTCGAGACGGCGCTCATCGGCCGGCAACGCGAGCGTGACGTAACGTCCATCGGCCCGCGTACGCGCTGCGGTAGGACTCGGGAAGACGTCGCGAGCCGGCCAGAAGTGGAAACCGGTTCGCACCACCACACCCTCGACCGGCTGACCCTCCGCCGTCACCTGACCACTCAGCTCACGGGTCGGCTCGAGCGCGGCGACTCGGCTCGGGTCGCTGAGGGTCGACCGTCTGATCAAACCGGTGAGGTACCCGGGAGCCGCGGCCCAAATCGGTGTCCAGGAATCGAGCTTGCGGAGCCGAAACTCCCCATTCTCGTCGGTCTTCACCATCTCGAGCGCGGCGGGCGAGAACACCACGGCGCCAGCAAACGGCGCACCCGACTCGGTCGTCACCCTGCCACTCGTGATCGAGCTCTTGGTCAGCTCGAAATCCCACGGCCGCAACCGAGGCTTCGAGGAAGAGAAGCTATACGTCGCGAGTCCGTTCTCGAGATCAGCAATCGTGACGTCGGTACGATTCGGTACCTCGACAATCCCACGCTCGTCGGTCACCGCCACCGGTATCGCGTACGACGAAGAGAGAACCAGGGCGTCGGTCATCAAGGCGCCCTCGACATCCCGTACCTGCACGACCTGTCGATGGACCGGTTCGAGAACGACACGTGCGTCCCGAGACGGCCGCTCCTGCCGATGATCGGGATGGTACGCGACGACCGACAGCTTGGCGTCGACCCGCTTGATCAAACGAGCCCGTCCGGCAGCGTCGGTACGAGCCTTGTCGTCCTCGGGCTCGAGCAGGAGTGTTCGATCTCGCGACGAATACTGCGTCTTGACCAGCGCCGCGATCACCCCGGGGATCGGCCGATCTCGTGGATCGACCACCTGGATCTCCCGCACCTCGAGACGGGGCACCTCGAGAGCGGGCAAAAAGACATCCCCATCGAAGGGTGGCAAGACGACCGACGTCGCACGACCATCCGTCGTCCACACCACCAGCCGCGCGGGCAGCGTGCCGTCGAGCGAGAAACACCCCTGCTCATCGGTGCGGTCATCATCGAGCGCTTCGGGCGTTTCTCCTCGGAGCCACATTCGCCCCGCGGTCACCGGATCGAGCGCCGGACGCAAGGCGACCTCGTAATCCACGGCCGGTCGCCGCTCCGCATCGACCAAACAACCATCGATCGTGGCGGCTTGCGCACCGACACCCAACACAAGCACGAATAGAGCTCCCAAAATCCAAGTCCGAACCAACATGAGAATTCCTCCACGTGTACTACGTGTGACCAGACGAGAATCTTCGAAGTGTACGCGCGCCAGGCGCTCTGTCGAGCGAACATCGAGATAGAGCCATGTCTTGACCAAGGGCTACCGAAAACCATGCCGATCCATCACCTTTGCGAAGCCGGGCTTCGAGCCGCATGTAGGGCTGGAGCAAAGATCCATGCGCGGATACCCTTGAGATCCACTCACGGAGAACGAGATGTTTCGACTGCTATGTGTCATCACGCTTTGTCTATCGGCCACACCCTCGTGGGCCGTTCCTCAGCTGATCGCCGACCTGAATCAAGACATCGAGGTGCCCGGCTCGGTCCCCGAGCGGATCTTTCGGGTGGGTGATCGCGTGGTCTTCACGACCTTTCCCGAACCGTGTTGCCAAGGAGTCTCGAACGGTGTGTGGTCGACCGACGGCACCGTCGACGGCACATTCCGCCTTCTCGATCAACTGTTCCCTCGAATCGAAACCGTTCGAGGCGCGGATCTCCTCTTCATCGACGGCGTCAACACGTTCACCGACGGCACGCCCGAGGGTACGTTTGCCGTTCAGATCCCCGAACCAACCGGCTTCAACAAGCCGGCGGCGAGCGGCAACCAAGTCTTCTTGACAGGCATCGAATCCTTGTTTCGAGTCGATCTCGATACCCGACAGGTATCGAGCCTGTCCAATTTCCCAGACCTCTCGGGCCTCATCCTGCCGCTACCGGGTGGTCGCGTCATGCTCCTGAACACACCGTTCCCGACCATCGAGATCCTGGTGAGCGACGGCACGGCGAGTGGTACGCAAACGGTCTTTTCCGCGAGCAGCGGCTTTGTCCACCAATTCACGACCACCGACGACAGGGTCTTCTTCCTTTTCGAAGATGGGGACAAAGAGGAGCTTTGGACCGTCGATAGCAACGACGCCACCCGTCTCGCCGAGTTCGAACGCAACACGGTGAACTTGTCGCTCAGCTCGATCGGTGACCTCGTCGTGCTGGTCATCGGCGCGACGCTGTGGCGAACCGATGGCACCGTCGCGGGAACGCGAGCAGTCGTCGATCTCGGCGTGAACCCGCTTTCCCAATTCGACTGGCTCGGCGGGGACGACGATCGAGGCTTCTTCGAGCGCAGCAGTAGTCTATTCTCGACCGACGGCACCGCCGCGGGCACGATCGAGCTCGAGGGAAGCGTCGTGCGCTACCACGGCCGAGCCGGTGACTCCTACATCTTCGAGGGCTTCGACGGTCTCGACCGAGTTCCCCTGGTGACCGACGGAACTACCCCCCTGCTCGCCATCGACCCACCCGGCTCGACCCGTTTCCTCGATTTCGATTGGGCCGACGCGGTGGGCGACGCCTTCGTGATCGCCGTCGAGGAAGAAGGTAGCTTGGCTGGCAATCTCTACCGACTCGACGTTCCCGGCGGACCGCTACAGCCGATCACCAACCAACCGTTGGTCAACGGCACCACGCAGATTCCGATACCGGGAGCCAGCCTCGGCGATCGTCTGATCTTCACCGGCCAGAGCCTGGACGAAGGTCGCGAGCCATGGATCACCGACGGTACGGCCGCTGGCACGCGACAGCTCATCGATCTCGAACCTGGTGATCCGGTCATCGACCCCTCCGACAGTCCCAGCTCCCGCCCCCGACACTTCACCCCGGTCGACAACGACGTCTACTTTTACGCCAACGATGGCGCCTACGGTTATCAACTCTGGCGCACCGACGGCGACAGCGTCGCCGAACGTCTCACCACCCGGCTCCGTCTCGGTGATCATCTCGGTTCTCAGAATGCCGAAGCGGCGATCCGCGTAGTCGGCGACCTGCTCTTTTTTCTCGGTGGCGTCGACGAAACCTGGATCTACGACACGCGAACCGGCAACGCCGAGCCGATCGCCCCGGCGCTCGACGTGTCGAACGCAGTGACGAACGGCGGCCGAGTTCTGGCTCTCCAACCGGCCGACTTGAATCGACCGGAGGTCTTGTGGTCGAGCGACGGCACCGTCGCCGGAACCTTCCCTCTCACCTCCTCGACGAGCGATTCCGGAATCATCGCGACCGGAGCGCCACTCGTGCCTCTACCGGATGGTCGGACCCTCTTCGTCGGCACAGAAGACGACACCGATTCGACCACCCAGATCTGGACGACCCGCGGTCAGCCAGGAGACCTCCAGGCGCTCACCTCGAGTAGCGGCGAGATCGGCGACGTGATCGGATTTCGAGGTGGCGCCGCTTTCAGCGTCATCGGCGACAGCGGCGGGATCCTCTGGTGGACGGATGGTTCGACTCTCGAACAGCTCGCCTTCCTACCCGGATCCGTCGCCACCAACCTCGAGGTCGCGGGTGAGACCTTGTTCACCGCCAGCTCGGTCGACATCGACGACCTCTTTAGCGTCGACCTATGGGCGACCCGCGACACCACGACTCTCGTGCTCGACGCGTACCGGGGCAATCCAGATCACTTCACCGCCGCTGGCGATCTACTGGTATTCGAGCGCTTCACCGACGATCGCGACCTTTGGGTCAGCGATGGCACCGCCCAGGGAACCCGATTTCTCGAGCCCATGGCCTGGAACTCTTCACACCCGCCGACGGGCGTCCGCGCCGACACCGGCACCTTTATCCTGATCCCATTCCGCGCCTTGCTTTTCGTCGACGACGACGGCGAGATCGTGTCGCTCAACGTCAGAGTCGATGGCGGCGGCGACCATCTGCTCGTCGACGACGTGCTGCTCTTCAGCGCCGACCATCCCGAGCTCGGTAACGAGCCTTATCGCTCCGACGGCACCGTCCCCGGAACCGCCGTGATCAATGACATCGCCACCGACGGCGACTCGTCGCCCTCGAGCTTCACCCGTTTTGGCAATCGGATCCTCTTCGCCGCCGATGACCGCATGATCGGTGACGAGCCCTATTGGATGCCGACGAGCAACGTCACCATGACCCCGGCCGCCAGCGACAGCCTCCGGCTCGGTCCGGGCGGTCGCTTCCTCGTTCGAGCTACCTGGCAAGCACCCGACGGCGCCCAAGGCGAGGCCACGGCCGTGCCGATCACCAGCGACACCGGCGCCTTCTACTTCTTCTCCGACGACAACCTCGAGCTCATGGTCAAAGTGCTCGACGGACGCGCCATCAACGGTCATTGGTGGGTGTTCTACGCCAGCCTCTCGAACGTCGCCTTCGAGCTCAGCATCGAAGACGGCGGTCAAGGCTCGACCGACGCGCTCTACGCCAACGTCGCCGGCACCTTCGCCAGCCTCGGTGACATCGTGGCCATCCCGGACGGCAGCCCGATTCCGACGCTGAATCTCACCCCACCGGGTGAACGATCCGGTGCGACCCCACGCGCCTCGGTCGGTTGCAACGGCGATCCCAACGCTCTCTGCTACCAAAACGACCGCTTCGCCGTCACCGTCGCCTGGCAAGCACCCGATGGCACCAGCGGTACCGGCACACCCGTGCCGCTGGCCGGTGAATCGGGCGCCTTCTGGTATTTCGACGACGCCAACCTCGAGCTGCTGGTCAAAGTACTCGATGGACGCGCCATCAACGGACGCTGGTGGGTCTTCTACGGCAGCCTGTCCAACGTCGCCTTCCAGATCCGCGTCGAAGACCTGGAAACGGGAGCGGTGAAGACCTACGAAAACCTTCAGGGAAGCTTCGCCTCACGAGGCGATACCGGTGCGTTCTGAGTCAGGCATCGAGATAAATAGATGATGGGCTATAGTTCGATCAAAGGAGCCCCTCATGACCCGTCTTCTATCGCTCGTCTGTTTTTTGCTCGCCGCGCCGCTCGTGGCCCAACCCTTCTTTCCCGCCGACGCCGCCTGGAATCAATCGATCGCTGACGCGCCGGTCGACGCCCAGTCGGCCGCGGTGATCGCCTGGCTCGACGCCGCCGGAGGCTGGGGGAGCGGTCTGATGCGGGTCGACTTTTCGATCGAGCTGATGGAAGCCGACGCCACCACGCCGGTGCTGCCGTTCATCCCCACCGTCGATCACTTCCTTCCCGACTGTGATCTCGACCCGGTGCCGGTGCCACCCGGCGGCGCGCTCGAAGGCGAAGACGGCTACGAATGCCTGAGCGACGGTGATTGCCATCTGATCGTCCACGACACGGTGAACGACCGGCTCTACGAGATGTGGCGCGCCAACATCGTCGGCGACGATTTCTTCGGGGGTTGTTTGGCGGTATGGGACCTCACCATCCCCTATCCGACGTGGGGACGGGGCATCGATTGCACCAGCGCCGACGCCGGTGGACTGCCGATCGCCGCGCTGCTCTTTTCGGCCGACGAGGTCGCCGCCGGCTCGATCGACCACGCGCTCCGCTTCATCCTGCCCAACAGCCGGATTCGTGAAGACGTCTACGTCGCCCCCGCCACGCACTCCACGGGCGCGACCAGCGGTGGCCCCGATGCGCCCCCTTACGGTGCCCGTTTGCGTTTACGCGCGGATTTTCCTTTGGACCAGCTACCCAACGAGGCAGCACGCACGGTCGCCAGAGCGATGCAGAGCTACGGCATCATCCTCACCGACGGCGGCACCATCGCCCTCACCGCGCGGAGCGATCGCTTCACCACGACGAAATGGAGCGGGCTCCTGGG
>JBCDBH010000087.1:0-17939 GCA_039184055.1 Acidobacteriota bacterium | reverse complement strand
GAAGCCACGAACTACGAAGAGATCTGGCCCGTACGGCTCGAGAAGCACTGGCGTGACCAGGGCCACGACGTCGAGATCATCAAGGCCGGAGTACCGGGTTTCGACACCCGCAAAGAGGCCAAGCTCCTCGAACGGCTCATGCCGCGTTATCGACCTCATGGCGTGCTGGTCGCCTTTGTCGCCAACGATTTGTTCACCAACAAACCGCTCGTTCGCGAGCCGGCGCCCGTGTCACCGCCCACGGAGACGACCCCGGCTGAACCGGAGAACGCCACAGAAGGCGAGGCCGTCGCCGCCGACGTGATCACGGTCGAGCACGAACGCAAGCGACAACGCAATCTTCACGTCGTGCGCTGGTTGCAGCGGTTGGCGATTCAAAGCGATTCGGTCTACCGCACCGTCTACGAACGCACCGGTCGCGCACGTTACTTCACGGTGCCTCTCGAACCGTCGGTCGAACGCTCACTGGAGGTCACCACCGAGCTTTTCGACCATATGGCGAGCACCGCTGGCGACCAGAACATCTCGCTCGCCGTCATCTCCCTGCCGCAGCTCTACCAGGTGCTCAGTCTCGCCGACGGACCGAGCGACGGCATCGATCCCGGGCACATCGACGCGACCATGACCGAGCGACTCGACATGCCTTGGGTTCCCCTGGCGGACCGGCTCGCCGAGCGCTATGTCGAGACCGGCACCGATCTCTACCACCGCTATGACGGCCATTTCACGGTCGAAGGCAATCGCGCCACCGCCCAACTGCTCGGCGATCTCCTGACCCCCTGGCTCGAAACGCTCGAGCCCTGAGCATGCGTCTGGTCGTCGTCTCGCACAAACGCTGCTGGCACGACCACGGCCGGATCGTCAGCGACGGTGGTTTCCCTCGTCAAATCGATGGCTTGGCGGCGATCGTCGATCGTCTGACCCTCGTCGTACCGATCGCCCCAGGAGCGCCCGCCGACGGCACCACCGCGATCCAGGCCGACAACGTCGATCTCGCGCCCCTGCGTCCGCTGACGGGGACCGGGCTGCGACGCAAGCTCGGTGTGCTCGTCTGGCTGCCACGCAACCTGCCTCGACTGTGGCGTGAAATCGGCCGCGCTGGCGGCGTCCACGCGCTCGTTCCCGGTGACGTCGGCAGCCTCGGCCTGATCCTCGCCTTGCTGCGTCGCAAACCGATCTACGTCCGGCATTGCGGCACTTGGGGTGATGTACGTTCGATCGCTGATCGTCTGCTGTTCGCGCTGCTCGAACAAGTCGCCGGGGGCAAGAACGTCGTCCTCGCCACCGGTGCCGGCGAGCCATCTCCGAGCCGCAAGAATCCGGCTATCGGCTGGATCTTCTCCACCGCGCTCGATCAAACCGCGCTCGATCGCCCGGCCCGACCGGCGTGGCGAGCGGGTGAGCCGCTGCGTCTGGTGTCGGTCGGACGTCTGAGCGCCGGCAAGAACGTCATGACCACGATCGACGCCCTGCTCGCGATCCGGATGGCGCATCCCGACGCCACCCTCACCGTGCTCGGCGATGGCCCCGAGCGCCCGCGGCTGGAAGCCCGTGCCGAGGCGCTCGGCTTGACCGAGGCGGTCGACTTTCGTGGTCGTCGTCCACACGACGAGGTGCTCGACGTCCTCGACGATGCTCATCTCCTGCTCTTCCCCACCCGCACCGCCGAGGGCTTTCCCAAAGCCGTGCTCGAAGCGCTCGCCTGTGGCACACCGGTGATCGCGCCGGCGGTGAGCGCGATTCCCGGTCTGATCGAAGATTGTGGCGTCGTGCTCGACAGTACCGAAGCGAGCGACGTCACCGACGCGGTCAACTGGCTCACCTCGGATCCAGCCCGTCTCGCCACCATGAGCACCCGCGCGCGGCAGCGTGCTCGTCAGTACACCCTGCAGGCGTGGGGCAGAGCGATCGCTTCGCGTCTCGAGACAGCCTGGGGACGCACCCTCGAAGGCATCAAGGTGGCGATGATCGTCGCCGGGCTCGGTCGTGGCGGCACCGAAAAACAACTTCTGCTCACCCTTCGCCAGAGTCGCTGGACCGAGGGAAGCGATCCAGTCGCCATCCAACCCGTCGTCTTCGCCCTCGATGCCAGCCAACGTGCGCTTGAAGCCGAGATCCAGGCGCTCGAGGTGCCTATCCAGTGGCTCCCTGCCAGCAAGCTCGGACGAATCCGCACCTTGGCCGAGAATCTGCGTGGTTTCGACATCGTCCATGCGTGGAGTCTGTGGGCCAACCCTTATGCCGTCGTGGCCGGTTTGCTCGCCGGCGTCCCCCGTCGTGTCGGCTCGCAACGAGGCTCGCAGCACGCCACGACCTTCGCCGAACAACCGTGGTGGCTACGGTGGCTCGCCGTCCACGGTCCTCAGGAGATGGTCACCAATAGCCGAGCCGGTGTCGACGAGCTCCGTGAAGCCGGCGTGCGCGATGCGACCATCCACCACATCCCCAACACCATCGAGCCTCCACCCGCCGATGAGCCGACCGCCGATCTCACCTCGCTCGAGATCCCCCGAGACGCCCCCGTCATCGGTGCGATCGGCAACCTGCGTCGCGTGAAGAACCACCTGCTGCTCGTCGACGCTTTTGCCCGAGTCGTCAAGGCTCACCCCGACCTCCATCTCGTCATCGCGGGTGGCGAGGTCGCCGAGGAGCCCGACGTCCGCCCGATGCTCGAGGCCACCATCCGTCAGCACGGTCTCCACGATCGTGCCCACCTCCTCGGCTTTCGCAACGATGTCGGCCCGCTGCTGCGACGTCTCAGACTGCTCGTCAATCCCTCCGACAACGAGGGCAGCCCCAACGTCATTCTCGAGGCCCTGGTGCGTGGCGTGCCCGTCGTCGCCACCGATGTCGGTGGCACGAGCGATCTCCTGCCAAGTGACTGCTTGGTGCCAGCCGGCGATCTCGACGCGCTCACCGAGTCGCTACGCGAGCATCTGGATGGCCCCGTCAGCGAGGTTGCCGTGATCGATCCGGGCCCATCCGTGGCGACGATCTACCGGCTGCCGTAGCTGCCCACCGGGTTCGACAGGGGACTAGATCCCCGAGTTTTGACGCCTCAGACCACAACGCTCCTGATTCGCGGCGCCGCACGGCCTCCTCCACGCGGCCTCTGCTACCCTCGCCTCACTCATTCTTCAGGAGACACCCATGCGTACTCTTGCTGTGTTTGTCGTGTTTCTCGTCTTGGCGCCGATCCACGCGCTAGCCGAGAAAGTCGGTGCCCCCGTGCTCGAAGCACTCGATCAACAAGGTGAAGCACTCGTGGTCATCGTCTACGATCTCGAGGCTCCGGTGGAGAATCTCGCTTCGCCTCTCGGTCGCGCCGCGATCCGTGAGCACTCCGGACGGATCCTCGATCGCCTTTCCGACGCGTCGTTCACCCTCCGGCATCGCTACAAGGCGATCAACGCTCTCGCCGGCACGATCACCCGAGAAGGTCTCGACCAGCTGCTCGAAGAGCCGCTGGTCCGACGGGTCGATCTCGATGTCGGCGGTCAAGGACAGCTCGGAGAAGCCGTGGTGTTGGCGGGGTTTATTCCAGTGTGGAACGCGGGTTTCACCGGCGCTGGGGTCACCGTCGCAGTACTCGATTCCGGTATCGATAGCGACCATCCCGATCTCAGCAGCTCCCTGAGCGGTGAGGCGTGTTTTTGCTTCGACAACGGCGCCGGCTGCTGCCCGAATGGCGCGACGACGCAAATGGGCACGGGCTCGGGTGAAGACGACCACGGTCACGGCACCAACGTCATCGGCGTCATCACCTCGGACGGCATCGTCGCACCCTCCGGTGGCGCACCCGACGCCGACATCGTCTCGATCAAGGTGCTCGACGAGAACAACAGCTTTTGTTGCACGTCGGATGTCGTCGCCGGGCTCGACTACATCCTCACCGATCGCCCGGAGGTCGACCTGGTGAACATGAGCTTGGGTACGTTCGCGACCTTCCCCGGTAACTGCGATACCGCCACGTCGTTCACCATGGCCCTCGCCGCCGCCATCGACACCCTGTGGCAAAACGGCGTCGTCTCCTTCGTCGCGACCGGCAACGGCGCCTCGGGCACGGACATGTCCGCTCCGGCCTGTGTCGCCAACGCGGTCTCGGTGGGCGCCGTCTACGACTCCGATATCGGTGGCATCAATTTCGGTACCTGTAGCGACGCCACGACCGCCCCCGATCAGGTCACCTGCTTTTCGAATAGCAACGACACCACGGATCTCTTCTCCCCGGGCGCGCCCATGACCTCGTCGGGTCTCGGCGGCGGCACGTCGACCTTTTTCGGTACCTCTCAGGCCAGCCCGCTCAGCGCGGCATGCGCGGCGCTTCTTCTCGATGCCTTTCCCGGGATGACTCCCACGGATATCGAGAATGCGCTCGAAGACTCGCCGACTCTCGTCACCGACACCACCAACGGTCTCAGCTTTCCTCGGCTCGATTGTGGTGATGCGTTCGACAACGGTCCCATTTTCACGGACGGTTTCGAGTCGGGCGACACGTCCGCGTGGAGCTCGACCGTCGATTGATGAGGTTGCCGACCAGACTTGGCGGTCGGCCGAGCCGCCACGTATTGGCCCCTTCTCTTTGCCCAAGAGTGGATCTTGGCCCAATCCAATCGGAGTCATATCCTCTCGGCATGCGCCGGCGGTCGAGCCGGCACGAGCGACCACCATGCTGGAGGATGGCCCATGTTGCAGCGCCCCCAACCCACCGAACACGATCCTTACTACGGCCTCTATATCGATCAGGCGCCCGAAGGCGACATTCTGACGATTCTCGAAAACGAGCTCGAAACCACCTTGAACCTCCTCGGCGATCTCCCGGAGGAGCGCGCCGGCTATCGCTACGCCGACGACAAGTGGAGCATTCGCGAGGTAATCGGGCACCTGATCGACACCGAATGGACCTTCACCTACCGCTGCTTGTGCTTCGCTCGCCGGGATCCAGCCTCGCTTCCTGGTTTCGATCAGGACCACTGGGCACGAGTATCCAATGCCGACCATGTGCCGCTCGCACACCTGCTGAACGTCTTCACGGCCACGCGTCGGAGTAGCGTGGCGATCTTCGGCAGCTTCGACGACGAGATCTGGGCCCGTTCGGGCGTCGCCAACGAGGTGTCCTTCAGCGTGCGCAGCATGCCGTACATTCTCGCCGGGCACGAAATCCATCACCGCAAGGTGCTCGTGGAGCGGTACGGACTATGAGCTGGACACCACGACGTTCGCCGATCCGCCCGTTCATCGCTCTCGCGTGCTTCGTCTTCGCCGGTGCTCTCTGGGCGATGGATACGCCCGTGCCGCTTCTCCCGGAATCGTGTGAGGTCGCGCTCGCAACCAGCGCCGCGCCCGCTCATCTACGCGCCGACGCCACGGTGTACGCTCTCGAACGCGAGGGCTATCGCGTGGTCCGCGAAGGCAGCAACGGCTTCACGTGTATCGTCAATCGCGATCATCCACGGGTGCTCAAGCCGACCTGCTTCGACCGTGAAGGCGATACGACCATCGTGCCCAAGATTCTCTACTTCGGACAAAAGCTGATGGCTGGAGAGTCGGTCGAGACGATCCGAGAAACGGTCAATCGCGGCTTCGAAGACGGCACCTTCGTCTCACCCCAGCGCTCGGGTGTGGCCTACATGCTGTCGCGCTACAACCGCCCCTTCAATCCGGCCACCGACGAGCTCGGCTGGTTTCCGCCACACGTCATGTTCTACGCCCCCGATCTCGTCGGTGACGACATCGGCTTCTCGATGGCCGCCTGGCACGAGAATCAGAGTCTGCCGTTCATCGGCTATCAGGGACCTCACGGCTACATGATCATGATCAGCGACGACGGCACGCCGCGAACCTTCGACGATCTGCCGACCTGTCCAGCCTGGGTGCACCACGAGACCGGTAAAGGTGCCGTGACGACCGACGAGGCGACACCCTCGACAGGGAAAAAGTAGGCGATGAAGGCCGCCATGGGCCCGGTGTTTCGGGCACGGATGCTCGACGATTCGAGCTCCGTGCCCCGTTATCGACGACTCTACGAGTTGCTCCGCCGAGCCCTGCTCGATGGCACCATTCCACCTGGCAGCCGACTACCGTCCACCCGAACGCTCGCCGACGATCTCGGTGTGTCACGCAATACGGTGACCGCCGCTTTCGACATGCTGGTCGAGCACGAGCTGATCGAATCACGGGTCGGCGCGGGAAGCTACGCGTCACCCAATCTCGCCTGGACGCGAACAACGGCGGCCCAGTCAGACGGTTCACGCGCGACCGAACGACCCACCCCGAAGCGTGAAATCTCGCAGCGCGCCGCGCAGCTGATCACCGACGCCCAGGCACGCGACCCCGACCACCCATCGGCCTTCTCGGTGGGTCTCCCCGCTCTCGACGCCTTTCCGCTCACTACCTGGCGTCGGATCGTGGCGCGCCGCGCGCGCCAATCCACCGTGCAAGGCCTCAGACACGGTGACCCTCAAGGCGATCCACGGCTCCGTACCCTGATCGCGCGGCATCTGATCACTGCCCGAGGCGTGCACTGCGAAGCCTCCCAGGTCGTGATCCTGCCGAGCGCGCAAATGGGTCTCGACCTGGCGAGCCGCGTCCTCCTCGATCCGGGTGACACCGTGTGGATCGAAGACCCGGGTTACCTCGGGGCCCGTGGCGCTCTCCGAACCGCCGGCGCCCATCTCGTTCCCGTACCGGTCGACCACGAAGGTCTCCAAATCGACGAAGGCGAGAGTCGAGCCCCCAATGCCAGGCTGGCCTACGTCACCCCGTCGCACCAATTTCCATCCGGCGTCTCGATGAGCCTGCGTCGGCGCCTGAAACTCCTCGCCTGGGCCGAGAACACCGACGCCTGGATCCTCGAAGACGACTACGACAGCGAATACCGCTACACCGGCACCGCCGACCAGGCCCTCCAGGGTCTCGACCGTGCCGCCCGTGTCCTGTACCTCGGCACCTTCTCGAAAGTCCTCTTCCCCGCGCTCCGGCTCGCCTACCTCGTCCTCCCCGACGACCTCGTCGAGCCCTTCGTCGCCGCACGCTTTCTCACCGACGGCCACGTCGTGCCAGCCTCCCAAGAAGCCCTCGCCGACTTCATCGAAGCCGGCCACCTGGTGAGCCACATCAGGCGTATGCGCAAGCTCTACCACCGACGCCGCGACGTCCTGCTCGAAGAAGGACAGCGACGCTTCCACGACCGCCTCACCTTCGTCAGCGGCGCCGAAGCCGGCATGCACATCACCGCCCGTCTCCACGACGGCGACGACCAAGAACTCGCCCGAGCCGCCGCCACCCACGGCATCGACCTCGCGCCCCTGTCCCGCTACTTCCTCGGCTCACAACCCACCCACGGCGTCACCTTCGGCTACGCCCACCTGACGCCCGAAACCATCGTCGAGGCGTGCGCGATCGTCGAGAAGGTGCTCGATCCGAGATGGAACCGAAACGACTAGTGCCTATTTGAGCCGGTAATCGTGTGGCTCATCCAACATGAGATTGTGGAACGGCTCGCGCTGCTTCCATCGATACGTACGGAAATCCCGTTGGTCCGTGGACAGGATACGACCATGTTCGAGCTGTTCCGCGAGAAGAACGAGCGAAGCATCAGCAAGGTCCATGGGTAGATCTCGGTACTTTTCCATAAGCTCGACCAGCCTCGGCATATGGACAAGGTGCACATCGAACACTTCCGACGCACCGTCAGCTAGGCTGAGTAGGAACGTCGTCTGGCTTCTGATTCCAATGCGCCGCGAAAGAAGATGACTCGTCTCCGTGACCACGGGCCAGGTCGTGATCAAAGGCTCCGGGAGCGCATGAAGCCAAGCTAGGGCTCTTTGGTGGTGGCGATCTTTCTCGTTCGCCAGCGCTAGCCAATAGCCTGTATCAACGATAATCATGCTTCTCAGCTAGCGAAGCGGCCAACTCTTCTTTGTACCGTTCAGAAAGCTCTGGATCAGCAGTCCCACTCCCGACGAATCCATGCCGGTCGAAGATTTTCGGTGCGCTCTTGCGACTGAGCTTCTCAAAGTACATGTCGAGAGCTCGCTTGAGAATCTCGCTGGTCGCGAGGTTGGTCGCCTCCTGCAGCGCTTCGAGCTTCCGAGAACGATCTGCATCCAACCTAGCGCTAATTCGCATTTCGCTCTCCTAGATTCCCATTCGAATTTCGTCAGACACACGTCAGACACTTTTCAATCTTACGACGCGTGCCTCCGCCTGTCCACTCGACTCAACTTCCCTATCAACTCCAAGACCGCCACCGCCGTGAGACAAACTCATCAACTCAACCAAATGGACACTTCTTCCTGGCCAGTCCCCAACCGATCGAGTAGCCTTACTTCTCCATGAAAGAGATCACGCCCCTCGGCCAAGAGATCCGTCGCAGACTTTCAGCACGGGACGATCTCATCTTCGCCGTTCTATTCGGTTCCCGCGCCACGGATCGCGCCCGGCCCGGCAGTGATCTCGACGTCGCCGTCCTTCCCACGTCCGAGGCCGACCGCCTCGATCTCCTACGCGAGATCCCCGTCGCACTCGCCGACCTCGCCTCCGAGGGCCGTGTCGACCTCGTCTTTTTCGACGAAGCTCCGCCCCTCCTGAGACACAACATCCTCGTCAGCTGCCAGCTCCTTTTGAACCGCAACGATCGGACGTGGAAAGACTGGCGAGTCAAGACCATGCGCGAACATGGCGACCGCGAGTGGGTCTACCGACTCTACCGCGAAGAACAGATCCGCCGCGCCAAAGAAGGGAGACCGAGTGGTCGACAGGGACGTGCTCTCCGCTCACTTGAACGCTCTCGAGGCATACTTGAGCGAGCTAAAGAGCTTTCAGAACATCGATCGTGAGCAGTTCATTGCCGAGCCGGCGATCCACCACCTCGCCGAGCGGTACCTCCACCTCGCCTGTGAAGCGATCCTCGACCTCGCGCAACATCTGATCTCCGATCAAGGACTACGCCAAGCGAACACGTATCGCGAAACGATGGCGGTACTCGCGGAAGAGAACATTATTGAGAGCGAGCTGGCCGAGCGTCTCGCCGGCTGGATGGACCTCCGCAACATTCTCGTGCACCTTTATTTGGCGATCGACCATGGACGCGCCTGGGACGCGATCCATGACGAGTTGGACGACCTGGAGCAATTTTCCCGAACAGTCACCCTACTCCTCGAGTGAATAGCTTCGACACCCACTCGACCGAACTACTTCCCTATCAACTCCAAGACCGCCACGACCGTCGCGGTCACGCCCGTGATCACGGCTGGTTCGGGAGTGATCTTGAAGAACGGCGAATGGTGTGACGGCACCGGTGGGCCGCCATTCTTGGCGGCGTCGATATCGGCTTGAGGGGTGCCGCCGACGGCGAAGTAGGCACCGGGTACTTTGTGCTCGGTTTGCACGAAGTAGGCGAAGTCTTCGGCACCCATACCGGTGCGTTCTTGGTGGTGGATACGATCTTCGCCGAGCTCGCGGGTGAAAGCCTGGAGGACGCGCTCGGTGAGCTCGGGGTTGTTGACGGTCGTGGGGGTGGATTCGAAGCCGACACGGATTTCGGGCCAGAGGTCTTCGGGAAGACCGGCGGTGGCGGCGATGCCGTTGGCGACGCGCTCGATGCCGTCGAGCAGTTTCTTGCGGGTCTCTTCGCTGTCACTCCGCACGGTGAGCTCGAGCTTGGCTTCGTCGCTGATGATGTTGTGTTTGAAACCGGAGTGGAAGGATCCGACGGTGACGACGCCGGGCTCGAGTGGGGCGAGCTCGCGACTGACCAGACCCTGGAGAGCAATGACGATTTTCGAAGCGATGTAGATGGGATCTTTGCCGCGATGGGGCGACGCGCCGTGAGCACCGATGCCTTTGACGATGAGGTCGACGCTGTCCGAGCTCGAGTAGGTGAGACCCGGCCGCAACAGGACTTTGCCGGTCGGCGTATCGGCGCTGACGTGAAAGGCAAGGGCGTAGTCGGGCACCCCGAAACGCTCGTAAAGACCGTCTTCGAGCATGGCCTTGGCGCCACCGATACGCTCTTCGGCCGGCTGACCGATGAACATGACGGTGCCGGACCAGCGATCTTTCATCGCGGCGAGACGACGCGCGGTACCCACCAAGGACGTGATGTGGACGTCGTGACCACAGGCGTGCATGACGGGGACTTCTTCACCGGTGATGTCGACCTGGGTCACGGTGGACGAGTAGGGCAAGCCGCTCTCTTCTTTGACCGGCAGACCGTCCATATCGGCGCGCACCAGGACGAGCGGGCCATCGCCGTTGCGCATCATGCCGACGACACCGGTACCCCCGACCCCTTCGACGACCTCTTCGACCCCGGCCTCACGAAGCTCGGCGGCAAGTCGCTTGGCGGTTTCGTGCTCGAGAAAAGAGAGCTCGGGATTCTCGTGAAAGTGCACGAAAAGATCGCCCAGATGCTCCTGATAGTCACGGCTGACGATCTCTTCGAGGTCGTCGGGCACGACGCTGGCGAGGACGGTACTGGCGAGCAAGCTGAGTAAAACGGTGACGACGAGAGTTCGCATGAAGGGGATCTCCTTGCTCATCACGACGCGGCCTGGACGTTGATGCGGCCGGCGGTGGCGTCGATGAGCTGTTGGCGGACGGTATCGACATCCTCGACGGGAACGTCGAGTGTGAGGTGGACGTGTTGACTGTAATCGGCATGCGTCGGCTCGAGCCCGGCCGCCGAGAGCACACGCTGAACGTCAGCGGTGAGGTCGTAGCCGTGGGTCAGGTCGAGACGACGGGTGATGCGTCGGGTGACGATCTCGGCGTGGTCGAGAGCCGCCGCGGCGGCGGCGCTGTAGGCGCGTACCAGACCACCGGTGCCGAGCTTGGTGCCACCGTAGTAACGGGTGACGACAACGGCGACGCCACTCAGCTCACGCGCATCGATCTCGACCAGAATGGGCCGACCGGCGGATCCAGAGGGCTCACCGTCGTCGGAATAGCGAAAGTCGTCGGCACCGAAGAGACGATAGGCCCAGCAATGATGCGTGGCGTCGCGAAACTCGGCACGCAAGGCGTCGACCAAGGCGAGCGCCGCCGCGACGTCGGGCGTGGGCGCGACGGTGGCGAAAAAGCGCGAGCCTTTGATCTTGTCGATCTCGTGACGGTGACGCTGGACTAGGGTTCGAATCTCGGCCATGGAGAACTCTGATGTTAACCCGACGCGCGCCGAGTCGACGTGACGCCAACATACGTATACGCTTCCGCTTATGACGACGAGCTCGGCGCCGTATCCACGGCCCTCTCATCAGGCCGCGATGTGGCCGATGCCGATGCAACCCACGCGGGTCGATTGGCCGTCGAGCGTCGTGCTTCTCTTTCTCGCCTCTCACGTTCCCCTGGCGTTGGTGATTCGCGCCGCGCCGACGGTGGTCGGTACCCTGCACGCTTTGGCCGTGTTGGCGTTCGGCTTCCTCTGTCTGCAACGCCGTCGCCCGGATCGTCTGATCCTGGTGGTGACCTATATGGCGGCTATGGAGCTTCTGTGGCGAGGCTTTCACGCCGCCTTGCCCTATGGCTATGTGAAGTTCGCGCTGATTCTCCTTCTCGGCACGGCGCTCCTGCGTTATCGGGTTCTCGAACGCGCCAACAAATTGGGCCTGATGTATTTCGCCCTGCTGTTGCCGTCGATCTTCGTCATGCCGTCCTTCGACCGTCAAGCGATCTCGTTCAACCTCGCCGGTCCGTGCTTGCTCGCCGTGTCGTTGATGTTCTTTTCCACCCAGCGAATCGATGTCGTCCAGCTCAAGCGCATCCTGATCATGTTGATCGGACCGATCATCGGTCTCGCGTTCCTGGCCGGGTTGGGGATCTATCAAGCCGAGGGCTATCTGACCGCGCACGGCAAAACCGGCTCGGCGGGTTTGGGACCGAACCAGGCGTCCTCGATCCTCGGACTCGGCGCCATCGCCGCGTTTCTCTTCACCAATTTCGAAAGCAAACGCCGCGCGCTCCGGCTGACCACCGCGCTGGTCTTGATCGCGCTTTTGATTCAAACCGCGCTCACCATGTCGAGAGGTGGCTTTTGGAACGCTATCGGGGCGGTGTTCGCGGCGGTCTTCTTCCTCGCCGCCGCGAAAACGGGCCGCGCCGCGAAGACCGCGCAGATTCTGGTGATCGCGGGCGTGGCACTCTACCTGCTCTTCCCGGTGGTCAACTCGATCACCGGTGGCGCGCTCGGCGAGCGCTTTCAAGACTTCGAAACCACCGGGCGAGACCAGATCATCGCGGGCGATTTGCTCGCCTGGCAAGACAACCCGGTCTTCGGCACCGGACCGGGGCAGGCGTGGCGGTACCGCCTCTTCACCTTCCGGCTATCGATCGCCCATACCGAATACACCCGCATGCTCGCCGAGCACGGCTTGTTCGGACTCGGTGCGCTCCTGATCCTGCTCGGAATCTCGATAGCGAGAGCGTTGAAGCGTGCCCCGGCGAGCTCGAAGGCGGTGATCGCGAGTTTGACCACGTTTGCGCTGCTGTACATGATGCACGCCGCGACTCGCATGGCGGCGCCCATGTTGCTCTTCGGAATGGCCGCCGCCACCTTCGTGATCGATCAAAGAGTCTCACGACCGGTGCAACCACCACCGCCTCGGGTCCCCTCACCGCGTTTGTGAGCGCCACCCGCCAACGAGATCGACGATGAACGAAGCCTTGCTTCGTCTCTACCACGGCCTACCGGCCCCTCTACGTGGTTTTGCCGCCAGCGTTCACGGCGCCCGCCTGCGCCGCCGACGTTACGGTGCCGACACCGAATCCTTGGTGGCGGCGGCGCGTGAGCGGGAAAGCTGGTCGGCCGACCGCTGGCGAAGCTATAGCGAAGCCCGACTCGCCACGGCCCTCGATCACGCCGCGCGTCGGGTGCCCTACTATCGCGCCGCGTGGCAAGAACGTCGACGACGCGGCGATCGGTCGTCCTGGCAGGTGCTGGCCCATTGGCCCGTGCTGCGCAAGGCCGAAGTACGGGCGCATGCCGAAGCCCTGGTGGCCGACGACGCCGGCCCGCGCTTCCCCGAGCACACCAGCGGCACCACCGGCACGCCTCTCCAGGTGTGGTGGGATCACGAGGCCATCCGCCAGTGGTACGCCCTCTTCGAAGCTCGGATACGAGGCTGGCACGGCCTGTCCCGTCACGATCGCTGGGCCATGCTCGGTGGCCAGCTCGTGGTCCCACCCGAACGACGACGACCACCGTATTGGGTGTGGAACGCACCGATGCGCCAGCTCTACATGTCGTCGTATCACCTCGCCCCGAGCACGATCGAAGCCTGTGTCGGCGCGCTCGCCCGTCACCAGGTGCGCTACCTGCTCGGCTACGCTTCGTCGCTCACCAGCCTCGCCACCCTGGCGATCGAAGCCGGTATCGAAACTCCACGTCTCGAATGCGCGATCAGCAACGGTGAGCCGCTCTACGATGATCAACGCGCGGTGATCCAGCAGGCCTTTGGCGGCCCGGTGATCGACACGTTCGGTATGGCCGAGCTGGTGTGCGCAGCGAGTGAATGTCGCTACGGCACGCTCCACCTGTGGCCCGAGGTCGGCTGGCCAGAAATTCTCGATGCCGACGACCAGCCATGTCCCACCGGTACCAGCGGACGGCTGATCGCCACCGGTCTGCTCAACCGCGCCATGCCCTTGATCCGCTACGACACCGAAAACCGGGCGGTCCTGGCAACGGATTCGTCTTGCGAATGTGGCCGTGAGCTCCCGGCGCTGGCCCGCGTCGAGGGACGGAATGACGATCTGGTGGTGACCCCGGACGGTCGCCGGATCGGTCGACTCGATCCGGTATTCAAGACCGATTTGCCGATTCTCGAAGCTCAGATCGTGCAAGATGCCGTCGATCACGTGCGGATCCGCGCGGTACCGGCCAGGGACTTCACGGTACGTGATGGCGAACGACTCCAGGCACGCGCCCGCGCGCGGCTCGGGCCGTCCATGCGGGTCAGTCTCGACATCACGCCCCAGATCCCACGTGGCCGCGGAGGCAAATTCCGCGCCGTGGTGCGACGGCCCGACGCGCTCACAACGGCTGATTCGCATCGTCCACCGCCACTCGACGACCCACGCCAGGCTCCCGCGTCGGCCGATCTCGCCCAGCCTCGTGTTTTGATGGTGACCTGTGAATGGCCCGATGCGACTCATCCCCATCGGGTGCCTTTCCTGGTGCGGCAGGTACGTTCGCTCCGTCGCGCCGGTGTTCATCTCGATGTCTTCGTCTTTCGAGGTGGCGGACGACCCGACAACTATCTCGACGCCTGGTGGCAGCTTCGACCACGTATCGACCGTCGACGCTACGACGTGGTGCACGCCCAATGGGGGCAGAGCGCTTTGCCGACGCTGCCGTGTCGTCTGCCCTTGGTGGTGACGTTTCGAGGCAGCGATCTCGAAGGTCTGCCCGACATTGACGGTCGCGAAACCTGGCGTGGACGGTTGTTGCGCGCGCTGTCGAAACGGATGGCCTACCGCGCCGACACCGTGGTGACCGTCTCGGAACGACTGGCGAGAATGCTGCCGGGACTCGACGCCACGGTCTTGCCGAGCGGGCTCGATCTCACCCGTTTTCAATCGATCGAGCACCAGACGGCGCGTCGACAGCTCGGTCTCGACCCCGACACACGTCTCGTGCTCTTCGCGGCCGCGCGGGACAACCCGATCAAACGCTATCCTCTGGCTCGAGCCGCGGTCGACGTCGCGGCCGAGACGCTCGGTCCCGATCAGCCGACCGAGCTCGTGGTCACCGAGACCGTGCCCCCTGAGGAGATGCCGATCTATATGAGCGCCTGTGACGCCCTGCTCATGACCTCACGCCACGAAGGCTCACCCAACGTGGTCAAGGAAGCCCTTGCGTGTGGGCTCCCCGTGGTGTCGGTGGATATCGGCGACGTTGCCGAGAGGCTGAGCGGTATCGAAGGCTGTCGCATCTGTGACGCCACGGCCGCGGCGCTCGGTAGCGGTCTCGTCGAGATCCTCCGCACGCCGAAGCGGATCGACGCCCGCGACGCTCTGAGCGCACTCGACGAAAACCACCTGGCGCACAAGCAACTCGAGATCTACCGGCGACTGATGCGCGCGGAGACTGCGCGATGAGCGCCGACGCCATGCCGCTGGTGTCGGTGATGATGCCGGTCCGCAACGAGGCACGGTTCATCCGGCGAAGCCTCGGGGCGGTGTTGGCCCAGGACTATCCCCATCTCGAGATTTGGGTGACCGACGGCGCTTCCGACGATGGCACCCGCGAGTATCTCGAAGAGGTCGCGGCACGTGATTCCCGACTTCACATTCTCGACAACCCACGACGAATCGTCCCCACCGGCCTCAACCGTGCCATCGCCCGGGCGCGCGGCGAGATCATCGTCCGGGTCGACGGTCATACGGTGATCGCGCGCGACTATGTCCGCACCTGTGTCGAGGCGCTCGACCGCACCGGAGCCGACAATGTCGGTGGCCGCATGGATGCAATGGGCTTCACCGTCACCGCACGCGCGGTGGCGCGAGCCACGTCGTCACGATTCGGGGTCGGGGGCGCGGCGTTTCACTATCTCGACCGCGAAACCGAAGTCGATACGGTCTATCTCGGCGCATGGCGACGCGAGGTATTCGACCGCATCGGTGGCTTCGACGAGGAGCTGGTGCGCGACCAGGACGACGAGCTCAACTATCGTCTGCGCGCACACGGTGGGCGGATCCTGCTCGTGCCGACGATTCGCTCCCGCTATGTCAACCGCGCGAGCCTTGCCAAACTGTGGCGTCAATACCGCCAATACGGCTTGTGGAAAGTGCGCGTTCTGCAAAAACACCCTCGACAGATGCGGCCTCGCCAATTCGTCCCGGCGCTTTTTGTCGCGGCCCTAGCGGGAACGACGATCGCGGGACGATGGAGCCCGACGATGCGGCGGCTGTCCCAGCTCACCATCGGCAGCTATGTGATGGCCAACGGCGCCGCCACCGTGCTCGCGGGTCGCGAGGCGCCCATAAACGAGAAGGCGCGGCTTCCCGCCGCCTTCGCCGCCATGCATCTCGGCTACGGTGTCGGCTTTCTCCAGGGACTGTTGCGCTTTGTCGGACGGTGGAAAGATCGACAGGGTCGCGTGCCCCGTTTCGACGTGTCGAACTCGAACAAACTGACGAGCTCGAGCAAACCGACGAGCAACCGATGAGCGAAGATCGCGAAAGCCAGCGGATCCGCGACGCCTACGCCCGTCGTGACGCGGTGGTCGACGATCGCTACGCACCGTGGCAGCCGGCGCAGCGGCTGATGCTCGACGAGCGCAATCGCGTCGCCGCGACGCTGCTCCATCGGCGAGGTGTTTTTCCGACCCGAGGTCGACCGGTGCTCGAGATCGGCGCGGGACGTCGCGGTTGGCTCGGCGTCTTGTTGGATTGGGGCCTCGATTGCACCGATCTGCACGCCGTCGAGCTCGATGCCGGACGTGCCGACGACCTGGCTCGCGGGCTACCCTGTGCCGAGGTCCATCATGGCGATGCCCGCAACCTGCCGTGGCCGGAGAAGCGATTTCAGCTCGTCATCCTGTCGACCGTTTTGACCTCGGTGCTCGACGAGCAGACGCGGCGTCAGCTGCTCGATGCCGCCAGTCGCGTCTTGGCGCCCGACGGCGTCTTGATGATCTACGACTTCCGCCGCGACAACCCACGCAATCCCGACGTGCGTCGACTCACCGCCGTCGAGCTCCGCGCCTACACGCCCGAGCTCGACGGGCCGATCCGCACGCTCACCCTGGCGCCTCCGCTCGCCCGACTCCTGGCCGGCAAGAGCCATACGCTGGCCTCGATGCTCGCCCTCGTGCCACCGCTCCGCACGCACCTTCTCGCCGTGCTCGGCCGGAGACGCGCGTGAGGCTAGGTGATCCGACGCTCGCGACCCTGGCACGAGCTCTCGACGGTGACGCCGACGCGCTCGGTACGCTCGCCCACGCACCCGAGCGAATCAAAGGCCATCGCATCGCGTCGGCGCTCGCCGCCCGTGCCCGCGCCGTTGGCGTCGAGCTCCCAGCCGCCTGGCAGCAAACGCGTTATCGAGCCGCGGCGCATCACCTTCTGCTCGACGCCGCGCTTTCCGGTGCCGCCCGCGAGCTGGAGCGAGCCGGCGTGAGCTTCGCACCGATCAAAGGCAGCGATTTGGCCCATCGCATCTACGCCTCACCCGACGAGCGACCGAGTGGCGACGTCGACCTGCTGATCGACGCGGCGGGCTTCGAAGCGGCGCGGCAAGGTCTGCTCGACGCCGGTTGGCGCGCGGTGACCGACGATCCGCTCACCGAGCGCTATTTGCGCGACGAAGGCTACGCCTGGCAGGCCACCGGTCGAGACGACGTCTTGCTCGAGCTTCATGTACGACTCTGGGGCATGGTGCCGGAAGCGCTCGGCGCGAGCCTGCTAAACGAGGCGAGTGACGCTCCCGACATCGCATCGACCGCGCGTCGTCTGACGCTGGCGGGCGCCTTCGTGCTCGCGGCGGTGCACACCTGGCTCGAGCCTCCACCACGACCGATGTTGCGGTGGTGGGAGCTCGAACGGCTCTGCGCTCACGGCGAGAAGACGGAGCATGACCTCGTCACCCCCGTACTCGAGCTCTGTGAACGTTTCGATCTGAGCTTTCCAGTGGGTCTGGCGTGTCGGGTCAGCGCCACGCTATGGCCACGGAACGAGACGCTGATCACCCTCGCGAGTCGACTCGAAGAGAGCTATGCCTGGAGCGAGCGACGCGTGCTCGCTCATGCTGATCGCTCCGGTATCGAGCGCACGCCCCTGGGCTCGATCGTCCTCGCGCGTCTGCTCGCCGGTCGCGACAGCCGTGCCGGCTGGCGGAGCGTGTGGCGTCGTCTCTGGCCCCATCCGGCGATCGTCGCCCGGGCCACACCGAACACCTGGACCTGGCCTCGACGCCGTGCCGCTTCACTGTGGCAAGG
>JBCDBH010000086.1:0-18154 GCA_039184055.1 Acidobacteriota bacterium | reverse complement strand
TCGCGATCCGGAAAGATCGTTCCAAGGCGCTTTGGCAGGGTTTTACAACTTGTAAGAGGCGTTCCGGGCTGCTCTGGAACGTGTTTGCAACATGAAAAGACCATTCCGAGCGCTTCAGATGAAGTATTGTTTTTTGTAAAAAGAGCAGAGGTCGACATGGCGCCTCGATTTGAGCTGGCTGTGGTCTTGGTTTGATCGTTTAATCGCGTTCTGGTGCCGACTCGTTCACACCCGCGTTGTGTTGCCTGACATCTTTTTTGGTTTCGACTGTCCGATTCCATCGCTCGTGGACGTTCACTCACATGGAAACCCAATGTGGGAGCACGTATGTCCAACGGCCACGATCAGCTCTTCAAAGACCTTCTCGAGACCTTTCCTGGAGATTTCTTCCGTCTCACGCATCCCGAGCTCGCGGCTCGACTCACGGTCGGCGCGCTTCGGCGCACCGAGGACTACCTCGACCATCGACGGGGCAAGGGGCGGCCACGTCGCCCCGATTTGGTCGGGGAACTGCGCCGAAACGAGGACGACGTCGGGATCCAGCACATCGAGATCGAACGTCGATATAGCCGGAACATGGCGGCACGTATCGCCACCTACAATCAGCTGCTCGAGCTTCGCTACGACCTGCCGGTGCTGAGCACCGTGCTCTTCGTGTTCGGGGGGCCGGTAGGGATCACCGATCAGATCTATCGGCGGACTCTGCTCGGTTACACCAGCGGTCAGGTCGCGTACCGGTCCATCGGTCTCGAAAAGGGTCGTGCCGATCGCTGGCTCGCGCTCGACATCCCGCTTGCGTGGGCCCTGGCGGCGCTCATGCAAACGCCACCAGGGATGAGTCGGGCCGAACACAAGCTCGCATGTCTGACTCGGATGGCTCGGTGGGAGTCGTTGACTCCGCGACAAGGCTTCTTGCTGATCGAGTGTGTCGAGACTTATCTCCAGCTCGAGGATGCCGAGCAGGATGAGTATGAAAGACTACGGAAAGATGTTCGGGAGGTAGGTACCATGCAGACTCGCTGGTTCGAGGAAATCCTAGAAGAAGGTCGGCGCGAAGGACATGTTCAGGGACAAGCCTCGGGTAAACGCGAGATGCTGGTCCGTTTGCTCGAAAGACGATTCGGCGAGCTGCCAAACGTCAGTCGAGAGCGCATCGCGACGACCGACCCCACCGAGCTCGACCGCCTCACCGACGCTCTCCTCGACGCCCGCTCGCTCGCCGATCTCGGTTTGTAGCTCAGCTTCCCCTACTTCGACATGGGTGAGTAGTACCCGGGTCGATGGAGAACTCGGGCTCGCCGGATCTTCTTGGTCAGCTCGACATCGACTCTGTGCAGTCTTCGGTCGTTTTTGATGTCTTCGGCGTAGAAGGCGATCAGGTAGGTGATGCGGGTGCGGTCGAGCATGCGTTCGACGGCATCGGCGAGTCGGAAGTTTTCGTAGGCTTCACCACCGGTTTCATGTGCCAGCAGGAAGAAGCCGTCGGTCCACTGGCCACCGACGACGGGCATGCCGTAGATCGACCAATTGCCGTCGCGACAGGCTTCGAAGAGCCGTTCGGCGAGGTTGAGGGAGTCGATGGGGTAATCACGCGCAAAGTAGAGCAGGTGGTTTTGACCACTCGTGGGGGGCGACCAGCGACAGAGCCTGGCGATGTTTTTGGTGAGTTTGCGTGACAGGCTGCCGTGGGGCCAGTCGCGGTCGTTGCGGATGTGGATGCCCGCTTCGGCGACGATTTCTTCGAGCTCGGCAAAGGGAATGTCGGCCGAGATGCTCTGGCCATGGTCGAAGTGGGCGAGCAGAGGGGCGCCGAATTCTTTGGTGAGCTCGGGCTCACGCATGACCAGGGTGGCGACGACGAAGAGGGCGTGGTCGAGCACGGTTTTGTCGTCGGTGAAGTCGGTGATCACCTTGAGACCGCGTAGGGCGGTGTGAAACACCACCGCGGCATGGTCGCCCGGATGCATCGCCGCCACCAGTGAACGGCTGGTCAAGAGGGATTGGAGCACTTGGCGATTGGATGAGTAGACGAAGTCGAAGAGCAGGATGAAGGTGCGGGAAGCGTCGGCATCCCGCGATGGGCTCTCGGGCTCGCGAATCTCGGGGTTCTCGATCGAGGTCCGAATGTCGGCCAAGGGTTCGCCAGCGTCGAGCTCGCGAAAGAAGGCGATCTCTTTTCGTTCACCACGGTCGTAAATCGCGAAGTCTTCGGCGGTCAAACCCGCCACCGACCCTTTTCTGGTGACGACTCGCACGGGGATCTCGATCAGGGTCACGGACGCTTCGCCGGAGAAGGTCTCGTCGATCGTGGTCGTGCTCTCGATGAGGGCGTCATTGTCGAGCGGTGTGGAGCCTTGACCGAGCACAGGTGTCGAGACGACGAGAGCGAGAGCCGTGCAACCCGCGAGGAGCAGCGGGAAGAGAGTGAGCCGAGTTGAACTGGATCGAGTTGTCGTAGACATGGCGCGATTGGCTAGAGCACGATCAGTGCCAAGCACCAGGTTCACGTTCCCAGGGCGCGCAGAGGGTGGGACGTCCTCTCGCGAGGACGGAATGCCCACGTGATTCGCATACGAACTCGTCCGCTACTCCTGGTCCTCGGGTACTACATCGTGTATGCTGCCGATCAAACCACTGTGCTTTTCAGCACCCAAATCTGACTCCTAGAGAGCCTTCACAGCGACTCCGCTCGAAATCGAGACGGCTGGCGCAAGTGTGTTTGCCTGCAGCGTTTGTGTAAAGAATGCGCCGGAACGGATCGGCGGGATCTTCGAACGTTCTTAACGACGCCCTAACAGATCCTCGCTACTTTGCATGCAGTTCCTGATTCGAGGAGCGTTTCCCATCGCAAACATGGAGGAAGAACGTATGAGCAAGAAAGCCACTGCCTGCCTGAGCGCGCTCGCTCTGGCCGTGGTCTTCACGGGTCCCGTCGTTGCTCAGGAAGTCTCGGTTCCGGGTTGCTTTGAGGCTTATCAACCGGCGCAAGGTGTGTCCGGTACCGTCAAGAGTGTGGGTTCCGACACCCTCAACAACCTGATGACTCTCTGGGCCGAGAAGTTCCAGAGCTACTACCCGAACGTCCAGGTTGAGATCGAGGGCAAAGGCTCTTCGACCGCTCCGCCGGCTCTCATCGAAGGTGCTTCGAATTTCGGTCCGATGAGCCGCCCGATGAAGGACAAGGAAATCGACGCGTTCGAGAAGAACTTCGGCTACAAGCCGGTTGCCGTCAAGACCTCGATCGACATGGTCGCCGTCTTCGTCAACAAGGACAACCCGATCGCCGAGAAGGGCCTGACCCTGCCGCAGGTCGACGCCATCTTCTCCTCGACCCGCAAAGGTGGCTTCGAGTCGGAGATCAACACCTGGGGCGAGGCCGGTCTTTCGGGCGACTGGGCCAATGTGCCGATCAGCTCCTACGGCCGTAACTCGGCTTCGGGCACCTATGGTTTCTTCAAGAAGCACGCTCTCTACAAGGGTGACTACCGCAACTCCGTCAAGGAGCAGCCGGGTTCGTCCGCCGTTGTCCAGGGCATCGCCAGCGACAAGGGTGGCATCGGCTACAGCGGCATCGGCTACAAGACCGCCGACGTCGAGACCGTACCGCTCGCCAAGGCCGCCGGTGAGTCGTACGTCAAACCGACCGCCGAGAACGCCGGTGACTACGCTCTGGCTCGCTTCCTCCTGGTCTACGTGAACAAGAAGCCGGGTGAGGCTTTCGATCCGCTACGCGCCGAGTTCGTCAAGCTGATCTTCTCGAAGGAAGGTCAAGAGGTCGTTGTCAAGGACGGCTACCTGCCGGTGCCCTGCGAGGTCGCCAAGCAGACCCTCGCAGACGTCGGTCTCTCGATGTGATCTCTCGTACGTGAGCGCGGCCTTCGGCCGCGCTTTTGGGTTGCGCGGCGGCTGGCCGTCGCGCCCCTTGCACATGACCGTCGCGTCTGGCCCGAGCGCCGCGGCGATCATGTGCAAGGGAAGAAGCCTGGAGTCGATCGCCGGCCTCGCGCGCCCGTGGGCGCGGTGTGGTTTTTTGTTTTCACCCGAGAGGACCTCATGTCAGAGCAGTCAGCCCAGTCCTTTACTGGCCGTCATCGCGAGCGCACCACCAAGAAGAGTGTCTTGGTGGCCGACCGTGTGGCACGCGGCATCATTACCGTCGGTGGGATCGGCACGATCCTGGCGGTACTCGGGGTCGCGGTCTTTCTGATTTATGTCGTGGCGCCGCTCTTTCTACCGGCCAAGGTCGATGGCTTTCGAGCTTTCGATCCAGACGCCGCTGGTGGTGCTTTGTATGTCGATGTCGACGAGTACCGCACGCTCGGTTGGATGCTGCGTGGTGACGGCAGTGTCGAGGTGTACCGTCTCGACAACGGTGAGCTTCGTTACCGTGAACAGGTGGTCGAGAACGTCACCGCGAGCTCCTTTTTGATCAGCGGTGAGCTGGCTGCCTTCGGTCTCGCCGATGGATCGGTGCAGCTCAATGAGATCGGCTTCGATACCGAGATCCTCAACGCCGACTCGCTACCGGAGGAGATCGTCGCCGAGCTCGACGATCACGATCCAGGTTTCTTGTCCAACTACGAGAACGGCATCGTCGAGAAGACGCCTCAGGGCCAGTACCGCGTACAGCAGCTCGGTATCGAGCTGGTGAAGAAACGGCAGGTGGCGACCGGACCCGTGGTGGCGATCGAGCACGTCATCGGTCCGGACGGTCCGCTGGTGGTGGCGTTGGCGGGTGGCGACACGGTCGGTGGCGACAGGGTCGGTGGCGACACGGTCGATGCGGGCGCTAGCGGCGAGCCCGTGGTCGACGTCGCGGTCGTTGACGATGCGGCAGCAGGCGCCGCAGCCAGCGACGCCGAGATTGCCGATGCCGTGGTCGCGGCCGAGGACGCCGATGCAGCACCCGCCATCGATATCGAATCGGTGCTCGCCCAGGTCGGCGAGACGCAGCTCTACTTCATCGAGGGCCGTGAGGATTCGAATTTCCTTACCGGTCGCACGACGATCGAGTTCTTGGACCCGATCACGCTACCGATCGAGCCGTTCCCGGCCGATCGTCGACCGGCACATATCGCGGTGGCCGGTACCGGCAACGGCATGTACGTCGCCTGGGACGACGGCGAGCTGATGCGGATCGACACCACCGAAGGTTTCGACGTCGCCTACGTCGCCGAGCGCGGGCGCTTGATCCCCGAGGGGAACACGCTGACGGTGTTCGACTTCGTGCTCGGTAACAACACTCTGGTGTGGGGTGATTCGGCGGGCACGGTCAGTGCCGGTTTTCCGGTGCGGAGCACCGATATCGAAGACCCCGACGCCGCGCCGGTGTTGTTCGACGTCGAGCGTGATCCACGCGCCACCTCGACCTTCTTGCGCACCAAGCAACTCAAGGGACCCGGTGGCGCCGCGGCGAGCGCGTTGTCGTCGTCCGAGCGGAGTCGGATGATTCTGGCCGGCTTCGACGACGGTGGCGTGCGGATGTACAACATCACCAACGCCAGCGAGCTGAGCCGTGGCTCGCTACCCGTGGCCGAGACGATTCATCACATCGTCATGGCGCCGAAGGAAGACGGCATGGCGGCTCTGACCGGTGGGCAGCTCTACAACACGTCGCTCGATCCGCGTTTTCCCGAGGCGAGCTTCAAGGCTCTCTTCCTACCGGTGTGGTACGAGGCGCGTGCCGAGCCCCAGCATATTTGGCAGTCGTCGAGCGCGACCGACGATTTCGAGATGAAGCTCGGCTTGATTCCGCTGGTCTTCGGCACCCTCAAGGCCACCTTTTACTCGATGATCTTCGGCGCGCCTCTGGCTCTGCTCGCGGCGCTCTATACCAGTGAGTTTCTGGAGCCGAAGGTCAAGGCGGTGATCAAGCCCGGAATCGAGCTGATGGCCAGCCTCCCCAGCGTCGTGCTCGGTTTTCTCGCCGCGCTGGTGTTCGCGCCGTTTGTCGAGAAGATCGTGCCAGCGGTGCTGGCGGGTTTCATCACGGTACCGGTGGCTTTCTTGGTCGGTGCCTACATCTGGCAGATGGTGCCACCGCGCTTGACCATTCTCTACAGTCACTGGCGCATCTTCTTCGTTCTTTTGACCGTGCCCTTGGGTGTTTTCTTGGCGTCGGTCTTCGGCCCGATCGCCGAGGAGATCTTCTTTGCCGGTGACATCAAGCAGTGGTTGGCCTACAACGGTGAGCCGGGGGTCGAGTCACCTTTTGCCGATGCAACGGGCGGCTGGATGATGTTGTGGCTGCCACTTTCGGCGTTGATCGTCGGTCTTGTCCTCGGTCGCGTGGTCGATCCGATCATGCGCACCAAGAGCTCGGACTGGGATCGCGGTACGTTCGCCCTGGTCGACGCCGGCAAGTTCCTGGTCGCGGTGGTGGCCATGATCGGACTGGCTTGGGCCGTCTCCGCGGCTCTCTCGATGCTCGGGTTCGATCCACGGGGTAGCTACATCGACACCTACGTGCAGCGCAACTCGTTGATCGTCGGCTTCGTGATGGGCTTCGCGATCATTCCGATCATCTACACGATCTCGGAGGACGCGTTGTCGACGGTGCCGAGTCATCTGCGCTCGGCCTCACTGGGCGCGGGCGCCACGCCCTGGCAGACGGCGACCCGGATCGTCATTCCGACCGCGATGAGCGGTTTGTTCTCGGCGTTGATGGTCGGTCTCGGTCGCGCGGTGGGCGAGACGATGATCGTGCTCATGGCGACCGGCAACACGCCCGTTCTCGATCTGAACATCTTCGAGGGCTTCCGTACGCTGTCGGCGAATATCGCCGTCGAGCTGCCGGAAGCCGTTCGCGATAGTACGCACTACCGGACCTTGTTCCTGGCCGCGCTCACCCTCTTCGTGATGACGTTCGTCGTCAACACGATCGCCGAGCGGGTGCGGCTCCGATTCCGTAAGAGGGCTTACCAGCTATGAGCTCCGAAGTCGATAAGCAAGCGATCGAGACGTCGGCCGGTGCCGGCCGCGCCGCCGCCGCCGGCCGCGCCGCCGCCGGCCGCGCCGCTAGCGGCTCCGCCACCGCCGTCGACGGAGCCGAAAACACCGGGGGAGATGCCATGCCGACTGCGCCGGCCGATGCCGCGGATCGTGACATCCCGACCGTCGACAGCGAGGCAGCGGCGCGCAAGGCCGCGCATCACCAGCAGAATGTCGAGGGTCTCGGTCATCGCCGGCACAAGCGCTCGCGTTCGTCGCTCTTCGCCCAGGGCGAGCCCATGTTGTGGCTCACCGGTGGCGCGCTGGTGATCTGTGGCTTGATGATCGTGGGTCTGTTGACGCTGATCCTCTATCAAGGTCTGTCGACCTTCTGGCCCAAGGAAATAGTCAAGTTCGAGACGCCCGATGGTCGTACCTACATGGGGCATGTCACCCGCTTCGATCGCTACCAGCCGCAGGAGAACGTGCTCGGCGCCATCCCGGCGGCGCTTCAAGCCGAGGCTCGGGCCGAGGTCGAGGCGAACGACGGTTGGGCGAGTCGTGAGCTGGTGCGCACGGGTAATTTTCGTCTCACCCAGAGCCACTTCGAATGGGTGTCGAGCTACGAGGTTGAGAGCTCGTCCAGACCCGAATGGGCGATGAAGCTCGAGCGTCTCGAGTGGGGTGTGTTCTACGGTGAGCCGCTCGCGTATGTCGAGGTCGACGAGGTCGAGTCGATCGACCAGGCACGTAGCCTGATCGCGCAAACCCCAGAGAACGGTGACGTCGAGCTGATGCTTCTGGTCGGGGGCGACCGTGGTGAGCTGGTGCCGGTCGATCAGCTCGACGCAGTGTCGAATCTCACCGGTGTCGCCAAGGTGTGGGAAGGCGCCGAGGTGGCGTATGGCAAATTTCGTGAGAACCACGGCCCGGTACGCGAGCGCTGGCACGAGCGTCGCAAATTGGAGAAAGTCGATACCGGCCACATCAATCATCGCCAGGAGAAGCAACGTTTGGCGGTGCGTCAGATCGAGCTCGATCTGACCAAAGCCGCGGAGGCGCAAGGGATCGATTCCGACGCCTATCGCAAGCTCGAAGACGAGCTGGCGACGGCCGAAGCGACATTCGAGGAGACACGCGCCTGGGCCGACGAGGAGTTCGCCCGGATCCGTGGTGAGATCAACGCCATCAACGACGAGAACGGCCGTTATCTTCTGTTGATGAAGACGGCGGGCGAGGGCACGATCGAGGGTCAGGAGACCTTGCAACGGCTCGACGACATCGTGCGCGCGGTGGCACCGAACCGGATCGGTCTCTTCGACAAGATCGGTGTCTTCGTATCGCGATGGGCGGAGTTTCTGACCGCCGAGCCACGCGAAGCGAATAGCGAGGGCGGTGTGTTCCCGGCCATCTTCGGTACCGTCGCCATGACCTTGATCATGGCGCTCGCGGTGGTGCCGTTCGGTGTGCTCGCAGCGCTCTACCTGCGCGAGTACGCCAAGGCTGGCCCGCTGGTCTCGGCGGTGCGTATCGCGGTCAACAACCTCGCCGGTGTGCCGTCGATCGTTTTCGGTGTCTTCGGTCTCGGCTTCTTTTGCTATGTGGTCGGTGCATCGCTCGACGAATTGCTCTTCGAGGCGCGGTTGCCCAATCCGACCTATGGCAAGGGCGGTCTGCTGTGGGCGTCGTTCACGCTCGCCCTGCTCACCCTGCCGGTGGTCATCGTCGCCACCGAGGAGGCCGTGTCGGCGGTTCCGAACTCGATGCGTGAAGGCTCCTATGCCTGTGGCGCGAGTAAATGGCAGACCATCCAGAGGATCGTGCTGCCACGTGCGCTACCCGGCATCATTACCGGTGGCATCTTGGCGATCGCCCGTGGCGCCGGTGAGGTCGCGCCGCTCATGCTGGTCGGCGCGGTCAAGCTGGCGCCCGAGCTACCGGTCGATGGGGTCGCCCCGTTCATCCATCCCGAGCGCAGCTTCATGCATCTCGGTTTTCACATCTTCGACGTCGGCTTTCAGAGTCAAAACTCCGAGGCGGCGAAACCGATGGTGTTCACCACCACGTTGCTGCTCATCGTCATTGTCGCCGTCTTGAACTTGGCCGCCATCTTCCTGCGCACCCGTTTGCGTAAGAAGTTCGCCGGCGGTGCTTTCTGAGCGAAGCGAGGAACTCATGGCAAATACGGCTACCGCGGAACACGTGAACGACCCGCTCGAGGCGATTGCGCGGGGCGAAACCGCTCCCACCGAAATCCACGACAGCGTCGCCGATCACGAGGCCGTTCTCGAGGTCGATACCTTCAAGCTGTGGTACGGCGCCAAACAAGCGCTCCATGACATCTCGATGGACGTGCCGCGTGGTCAGGTGACCGCGCTCATCGGCCCGTCGGGCTGTGGCAAGTCGACTCTGCTGCGTTCGGTCAATCGACTCAACGACTTGATCGACATCGTCGAGATCGACGGCGACATGCGTCTCAACGGCGACTCGATCTACGGTCCGGCGGTCGACGTCATCGAGCTGCGCAAGCGCATGGGTATGGTCTTCCAAAAGTCGAATCCGTTCCCGATGAGCATTTTCGAGAACGTCGTCTACGCGCTGCGGATCGACGGTGAGAATCGCAAGAGCGTGCTCGAGGAAGTGTGTGAACGGTCGCTGCGTGGCGCCGCGCTCTGGGACGAGGTCAAAGATCGTCTCGACGATTTGGCGCTCGGGCTGTCGGGCGGTCAGCAGCAGCGTCTATGTATCGCGCGTGCCATCGCCGCCGAGCCCGAGGTGTTGTTGATGGACGAGCCGTGCTCGGCGCTCGATCCGATCGCCACGGGCAAGATCGAGAACTTGATCCACGAGCTGCGGGGTGAGTACACCATCCTGATCGTGACCCACAACATGCAACAGGCGGCCCGGGTGTCGGACTTCACCGCCTTCATGTATCTCGGTCGTCTGGTCGAGTACGGTGGCACGCAGGAGCTGTTCAGCACGCCGCATCTTTCCGCGACCGAAGATTACATTACCGGCCGTTTCGGCTGATCCCGCATACGCCTCCGGCGGTGTTTTCTCACCGCGTCGTCGGAGTGACCCGTAGGTGGGAGGAGAGGGATCCGTTGTCATGTCTCTGCATTTGCAACACCGCCTGGAGAAGATCAAACGTCGTGTTCTGATGCTCGGGGGCACCGTCGAGGAGACGTTGGCCGATGCCGTGCGCGCCATCCAGGATCGCGACACCGCGCTCGCCGATCGGGTGATCGAGGGCGACGAGCGGATCGACATCATGGAGGTCGAGCTCGAGGAGGAGTGCCTGGCGACCCTGGCGCTCGAGCAACCGGTGGCTTCGGATCTTCGTTTCCTGGTCGCCGTGCTCAAAATGAACAGCGATCTCGAGCGGATCGGCGACCTGGCCGCCAATCTCGCCGAGCAAGCTCGGTTTCTCGCCTCCGAGCCACCGCTCGATCATGTGCCCTTCGACCTCACCGAGATGTTCGAGATCGTGCATCGGATGGTCAAGGACAGTCTGGATGCCTTGGTGGAGCGCGACGCGCATCGCGCTGAACGGGTCCGGGCCACCGACGACGAGGTCGATCGACGCTACGCCGACAGCTACGCCGCGGTCGGTGCCTTGCTCGGCGAGGATCCGTCGCGAGCGGCGCGCTTGATTCACTACCTGTCGATCGCGCGTGCGCTCGAGCGGGTGGCCGATCATGCCGTCGCCATCGCCGAAGATGTGATCTACCTCGTCTACGGCGAGATTCGTCGGCACGCGCCGCCCAAAGTCAAGCTCTCCTGAGCATGCAAAAGCCGGTGCGGGAGCACCGGCTTTTGATGTCACGACGCGATCAGATTCACGACACGATCAGACGTCGTGTGCGCTCGGCTTACAGGCAGGAGCCGAAGTTCGAGATGTGGCTGTTGATCGAGCTCTTCGAGCAGCCCGAGAATTGGTTGGTGCCGCTCGACTGGATGAACGAGCACATGATCGGTCCGAAACCGGTGCAGCTCACACCCGGGCAGACCGGGCTCTCGTTGTCGTGACGGGCCGATAGGTTGTGGCCGATCTCGTGAGCGGTGAGCTGCACGTTGAGGAACGAGTTGCGCTGATCTTCCGAGACACCGTACGACAGGTTCGGCACGTTGCAGATGACGCCGACCCAGGCGATACCGATGGTGCCACCGCTGAAGTTTTTGCCCGAGAATTGGTGCGCCGCGTCACGACCGTTCGAGACGTTGGCGTTCCACCAGTCGCGGAATTGGAAGAGGGTGGTCTGGGCGTTGAGCGAAGTGTAGGGATCGCCCGACACACTCGACCAGCCCTGCTGGAAGGTGATCGTGATGTCGGTGTTGATCTCGGAGACGTAAATACCCTCGACCCCGTTCAGGATGCCCTGGCTGAAGTTGAAGATGCCCGGGTTGCCGTAGCGGTTGAAGAGCTGGCCGTCGTGCTCGGTGGCCACCTGGAGGGTGTTGGCGGCACGGGTGAGCACGTCGACACCGCCATGGTAAGAGTCGGTCAAGGAACCACCGATGGTGTGACTGTGATCGGCGCCACAGGTTTTGCTCTTGTCTTCGCGTACGTCGATGTCGCGGTACACGACGACCTGGTTCATCGCCGCGCCATCGGCGAATTGACGGAGTGGATCGACGAACAGCCATTCTTCGGTCGTCTTGACGTAGCCCATGAACAGGTCGCCGAGCACCGACAGACGGACGCTGCTGGCGGCGTCACCGATCACCGTGCCTTGGTAGGTACCGGCAAAGCCGAAGGGTACGACCTGTCGATTGCCACGCTCGTCGAAAAGCACCGTCTCCATACCGGGAGCACGAAGATCGTTGGCTTCGAGTTGAACGCTGAGCTGCTGGTTGCCGAGGTGGAGCTCGAGAGCGCCGTGCTCGTGAACCGAGCGGGTGATGGCGTCGAGATCGACTTCGAAGACGTGGTAGTCGTAGAGCTCGCGGTCGAGCTGCGTGAGCGCTTCGGCGCCCGGCGCGAAAGGAACGGCGACCAGGGTTTCCGGCCCGCGCTGCGCGACCAGCGACGAAGCGCCGATCAGCAGAGCGAGGACGGCAACGGTGAGAATGGAACGTCTACGCATCGAAAAGTACCTCATCGAGAGAGGTTGTAAGGTCGGAGCGGTCGCCACCCGCGGCAGAACCATCTCCGGTTGACACACCTCGACCGTCAGGCGACCGGACAGGAAAACCGGACGGCGAGTCATTACCGTAAATCGAGAAAGCTCTCGATTACGGAAATTCAGACTTGGTTTAGGGCGAAGACGAGTGAGGCGCGACCGGATGCGACTCGACTCGATGTGTGAACAAATTCGCTGTAAGAATTTATACGCTGGCTGCTATGTCGGCGTCAAGAAGAATTTATGGTGATTTTTATTTATCATAATCCATTATCATTAAGCGTTGTGAAAACCCTGACAATACGCGGTTGCGGCTTCGCATGCAGCCGTCGTCGATCCACCTCGCGGAGGGGAACGTGTCGGCGGATCAGAACGTCGAGAAGCCGTGCTCGACAAAGATCTCGCGTACGGTTTCGCTTTGTAGAAAGGCGAGAAACGTGTCGGCGAGGTCATCGGGTCGTTCGCTGACCACGGCCGCGGGATAGTGGATCGGTGGTGTGAGCTCGGTCGGAAAGGTGTAGAGCACGCGCGCTCGTGGGTCGCTCCGTGCGTCGGTACCGTAGACGATTCCCAGGGCCTCGGGCTCGGCCGCAACCTGGGCGAGCGCGGCGCGGACGTCGGAGGTGGGGATCAGACGATCCTGGAGACGGGTCCACAGCGTGGACCCGTCCTCGGTGGGTACCGCGCTCAGGACGTGTCGCGCATAGATCCCTGCGGGAACCGCTTCGGGGTCACCGATCACCAGGTGGCGAAAGGGCAGGTCGCCGAGCGTCGCCGGGTCGTCGAGGGTCCAGCTCGGCGCGTCGCGATGGGCCACCAAGACGAGCGTATTGCCAGCGACGACCGTACGCGTATCGGCACGTACACGCTCGGCCGTTTCCAGGCGATCCATCCAGTCTTCATGGGCCGATAGGTAGAGGTCGGCGCTCGGGGCGGCGAGCAGCTGTTGGGCGAGCACGTTGGAACCGGCGAAGTTGTACGCTGGTTCGACGTGCCCCGTGGCGACCCATGCCGCGCTGATATCGGTCATGACGTCGCGCAAGCTGGCCGCGGCGAAGATCACCAATTGCCGTTCGGTAGGCTCGCTGGACGGAGCGCTACAGCCGACCGTGCTCGCGACGACGAGCAAGAGGACGACGAGGCGGTTCAACGAGCTCAGCCCTTGTGGCCGAAGACGTCGCGCGTGCTGGCGAGCAGCTCGCGGAATCGAGCTCGATCGTCCCCATCGACCGCGTCGACCAGAGCATCGAGGGCTTCACGCGCCGCCGCGTAGACCCGACCGCGATGCGGATTGAGACGCTGAATCTCGAAATAGAGATCCGGGTCTTCCGACAAGACCGAACGGGCCGTCGCGGCCTGACGGTTGAAGGTCGTCGAGGCACAGGCGGCGAGCTCGGCACCGGACAATCCCGAGCGACCGAGAGCGGTACCGAAGAGCATGCCCATCAAATGCGCCAGGCCGAGCAACCAACCCATCAGACGATCGTGATGCGGAAAGGGCACCGGAACGAGATTGGTGTACGGATGCCTCAGCCATTGCTCGATGCGCTCTTTTTCGTCCTGAGGGTCGTCACGACACGCGAGAACGAAAGTGAGTGATTCGTAAGGCGACTTGCTTGGGCCGAACATCGGATGCAGACAGGCGACTCGGACGCCGGCTTGCTCGGCGGTGGCGAGCACGGGCTCGAGCTGGTCCTTGACCGAGGCGATCTCGATCACCAGCCCACGGGGCTTGCGAGCGATGATCTCGGCGAGGACGTCACCGGTGGCGGCGAGAGGTACCGAGACGATGATCGCGGCATAGCGGTCGAGATCCTCGACCGCCTCGAGCGAGCCGAAGCGTCCCGCCTGAGGCGGGAGCGAGCCCAAAGCCGGATCGACCAAATCGACGATATGGCCGAGGAGACGAGCGAAGCTCGCGAACCAGCCACCCATATTGCCGGCCCCGCCGAGGATCAGCAGACGTTCACCGACATCGACCTGCGAGGCGACACCGATCCGGTGCTGGCGTTCGACCGATCCACGGATCACCGCATCGAAGATCGACGTCATCACCTCGGCCGACACGCCACAGGCTTCGGCGTGTTGACGTGCCCGGGTGAGCACCCGATCGTAGACTTCGGGAACGACGATCGGTCGGCCGGCGCGTGCCTTGACCCGGCCGATTTCAGCGGCGAGCTCCATGCGTCGACGGAGCAGCTCGAGCAACGAGCGGTCGACTTCGGCGATGTCGTCCCGCAGCTCGTCGAGCCGGTCGTTCAGGGTTTCGTCGGTCATGTGTCTTGTGACGACAGGCGATCCCAATCCTCGTCGGCGGCGTCGAGCGCGATGGCCAGACAGCCGTCACTCCCGGCGAAGATCGGATCTTTCACCGTTTGGACCTTGCCACCACCCAGCTCTTCGAGACCGTCCTGGATTTTCTTGCGCAGACCCGGAAGCTGTGACGTGCCACCCGAGAGGATGACGTTGTTGCGCACCTTCTCTTGGAATTCCGGCTCGACGTGGGGCAGAAGGTCGCGCATGGTCTCGACGATCGGATCGACGATCGACTCCGAGGCGGATTTGAGCTCGGCGGTGATGTCGATTTCCTGTGGGCGGCCACGCATCGGTACGGTCACCCGCACCGGTTTCTGCTCGTTGCCGACAAAGCCGTGCTCTTCTTTCCACTGCCGCACCATGAACTCGGTGATCTGCGCCTGTGGATGACGCTCGGCGAGCAGGCTGAAGAGGTTGGCGTCGATCGAATCGCCCGCGTTGGTCAGCGTGCGCTGGTCGTCTTCGGTGGGCATGCGACCCAGCATGATGCAGAAGTCGGTCGTACCAGCGCCGGAGTCGATGATCAACGAGTGCATCAAGGCTTCGAGACCGTAGGCGACGGCGAACGGCTCCGACACGATCATCAGGCCGTCGACCTCGCCGATCAGGGTGTTGCGGAGCTGCTGTTTGTTGATCTGCATGGCGCGCGCCGGAACACCGACCACGGCGCGAACCTCACGGTCGCCGTCGGCTCCGGAGAGATGCAGCAGGTGGCGGAGGATTTCACGCACCGCGGTGAGATCCTTCTCCGAGCCTTCCTTGATCAGCCCACGTTCGAGCGGTCGGTGAAGATCGACCATGGTGCGGTTGTCGACCGCCTCTTTGCCGATCACGACCTCTTTTTTCAAGACTTTGCGGGCCACCATGTCGGTGGGCCAGCCGACGTAGCTCTCAATGACGTGTCGTTGGTTGTTCGCCGTGGACACCGCGCTACGCGAGGTGCCGAGGTCGATACCGACGTACAACACGTTGTTTTTGTCTGCCATGGAAGTCAGCTCCCTTTTTCCTCGATCGAATTGACTGCGTCAGCGTAGCTTTGAATACCACGAAAGAGGGCGTCCGCGATGCTGTCGCGATACTGCGGGCGGGTCAGACGCTCGGCCTCCTCGCGATTGGATAGACAGGATACCTCGGCCAGGATCGCTGGCATTTCAGTGGCTGTCAAGACCACGAAGGGAGCGGTTTTCACTCCGCGGTCGTCGAGATCCGGATCATGTCGCAACATGGCACGTAAGAGCGAGCGCTGCACGCGTTGCGCCAGCTGCCGCGATTCGTCCTGGCGCACATCGGCGTAGATGCCGTCGAGCAGACTACGCATATCGGCCAGGGAGTAGCCGGAGTCCTGATTTTCGCGTCGTGCCAGGGCGACCAGACGTGGATCGTCCGTGGGGCCCAGGTAGTAGGTCTCGACCCCGCGCACCTCGCGCGTCACGATCCAGTTGAGGTGAATCGAGATGAACAGATCGGCGCGACTCGTGTTGGCGATCGCGGCGCGCTCCCGTAGCGAGATGAAGCGGTCGACACCACGCGTCATGATGACGTCGAATTCGGCCTCCACCAATCGATCGCGCAAGCGAAGTCCGATGTCGAGCGCCAGGTCTTTCTCCAAGAGCTCGGGACCACCGACGGTTACCGTGCCGCTGTCGTGACCGCCATGCCCCGGATCGACCACCACTCGGCGCACCTCGAGCGGTAGCGCGCGGGCATCGATCGGCGCGGGAGCTGGAAAGCTCGTCGCGGTCGATTCGTCGACCGGACCGCTCGTGGTCTCGACCGCGGGCGCGGCGACAGGCACGCTGGACGGTGGGCTCGGCTGGCGGCTGGGGAGGAGCCACCACAAGAGAAGAAGAGCGAGCACCGGTAGCGGCGCCAGCGCGAGCCAAGGGAGAAGGCGTCGCTTGGGCGGTTGCTTGGCGACCGGCGCCGGACGAGGAGGGCGATGCCCCTCGCGGATCGCGACGTTTTCGGCGACCGTCTGGCGCAGGATCTGCTTTTTGATGTGGCGGTTTTCGGACATCCGAATTCCTTTCTCGGAACCATCCGAGAAAGGCAAGATTACCAGACGAGCGCCGGACGGCCGTAGTGCGCTACACCGATCCTGGGGCGGCGCGCGAACGATGTCGGAGCACTTTGGTCAGCAGCAGAAAAACCACCACGAGCAGAATGCCGACCGCGACCAGCGGCATGACGATGGCGAGCAGAGCAAAACCGACCGATGAAGCCGCTTCGGCCGTCGAGACCAGTGGATTGCCAAAACCGCCGGTGGCGAAAAGTGAGACCTGACGCGTCAGGACGGTCAAGCCTTGGACGCTACCCGCCACGCCACCGCCACCGATGGCGGCGATCGACCAGGTGAGCCACGGGTCCATGCCTTGGATCTGAGACGCGCTGGCGACGACACCCGCGACGATGGCGCTCGGGGTGGCCGCGCCGTCGAGCAAATTGTCGAGCCATGGAACGTAGTACGCCAAGATCTCGAGCGCGGTCGCCGCGCCGAAGGTGATCACCGCGGGATCCGAGGCGATCCAAGAGAAGCCTTCGGCGAGCTGGAGATAGTCGCCTCGTGACGCCAAGCTCATCACGAGCAGCGGCACGAAGACGCGAAAGCCGCACGCCGCGGCGAGCCCCAAGCCGACGAGGACACTGAGAAGAATGTCGTTTTCCATCTGAGCTTTCCTTCCTAGTCGGGCCGAATGGACCGACTCTTTTCCTCGTACGTACGGCGATCGAAGTTTATTCGCCGGATCGAGGTTTCGGCTGTGCTAGCCTGCAGGGCGAAAACGAGCATGAGTGGATCAAAACCCGACACACGGCAACCGGTGTGGTTGCGATGGGCGGCCGCGGTCGACCGATTGAGTGAGCGTCTCGGCGCGCTCGTGGGTTGGTTGACGCTCGGCATGGTACTGATCGGCGCCTTCAATGCCATCGCGCGCTATGTCGGTCGGTTCATCGGTCACAATCTGAGCTCGAACCTCTTCATCGAGCTGCAATGGTACCTCTTCAGCGTCGTCTTCCTGCTCGGCGCGTCGTACGCCTTGCGGCGTAGCGCGCACGTCCGAGTCGACGTGCTTTACGGTCGGCTGTCGCGACGCGCGCGGGCGTGGATCGACATCCTCGGCACGGTCCTCTTTCTTTTGCCGTTTTGCATTACCGGCATCTTCTTGTCGTGGCCGACGGTCAGGAATTCGTGGGCCGTGCGTGAGGTGTCGCCCGATCCGGGAGGCCTGGCGCGCTATCCGATCAAGACGTTGATTCTCGTCGCTTTCGCGCTGCTCGTACTGCAAGGGTTGGCCGAGCTCGTCAAACACATCGAGACCTTGCGCGCGCCGGTCGATCCGCCACCATCGATGACGTCTGACGATACGAAATCTGACGAAACGAAGTCTGACGATGCGGTGCTCAGGATGACCGAGGGGGACGACTCGCCGTGAACGAATGGCTCGGGCCGTTGATGTTCTTCGTCGTCTTCGCGTTGATCTTCTCGGGCTACCCGGTGGCCTTCGCGCTCGGTGGCACGGCCCTTTTGTTCGCGGTCATCGGTAGCGTCGTCGGAGTATTCGATCTGGCGCTCCTCTTCGCCTTCCCCGAGCGCGTCTTCGGCGTCATGTCGAATTACGTTCTGCTCGCCGTGCCCTTCTTCATCTTCATGGGGACGATGCTCGAGAAGTCACGGCTGGCCGAGGATCTGCTCCGTACCATCGGCAAGCTTTTCGGGCCGCTTCGTGGCGGGCTGGCATTCGCGGTCGTCTTCGTCGGCGCGCTGCTCGCGGCGGCGACCGGGGTGG
>JBCDBH010000085.1:0-18206 GCA_039184055.1 Acidobacteriota bacterium | reverse complement strand
CAGGTGAGTCTCGATAGCGTGGCGCGCTTCGACCGTCTCGCGGTCCAGAGCGCGGACCGCTTCGACGCCCGCCTCGAAAGCCTGGTCGACGGCGCCGCCGAGCAGCTGGTCTTCGAAGGTGGCCCCCAGGTGGCGAGCCGCTTCCTCTTTCCGTGCCACGGTATGTGGACCCTGACCTGTATCAACTGCTCGGCGTCGCCGTCGACCAGGCTTTCGAGGCGGGCGTCGAAGCGGTCCGCGCTCTGGACCGCGAGACGGTCGAAGCGCGCCACGCTATCGAGACTCACCTGGAGCGTGCCACCGGCTTCGAGTTGGACCTGGTGCACGCGCCGAGTTTCGACGCTCGAGCTCCACACGACGATCCGAATCTCGATGCCCCGGTCGAGAGACGGGTTGGCGACGGTGAGGGCAGGCTCGAGGTAGAGGCTGGGGTCGGCGACGGCGCGATGGATGGTCGTGGCATCAATGGTGTCGGCCGCGCGACGTTCGTCGGCGAAAGCCGCGCCGCCGAGCAACAGAGCGAGCATCAAGAACATCAAAGTGTTGCGAGTCATGCGAGTAGGTCTCCAGTGGGTGTCGAGGAGCGAAGTCACCCGCGCGAGGAAACGGCTTCCTCGGCTCTCGGATGGCCCCGTCACTGGATAGGCGACGAACGAGGTGGCGAAATGGACACGGGGAGAAATCGCCGTCTCGCGAAGTGGAACGTCGGTGTTCACGAATCGTCTTACCTTTGGGAGCATGATGACGAGTCGAGCCGGGGCGTGGATCGACCGGCACCACGCCGGGATCGGGCAACCGGCGAGCACGCTAGGCTGAATGGGAATCAGAGGAGGAGCGCTCGATGAGCTCGCATACCGTTCGTCCACCTCTCGAGGTGAGCATCGTCGCCGCGGATGTGACGGCGATTCTCGATCGTTGGTGCGCCGGCGACCACGATGCCCTCGATCAGTTGATGCCTCTGGTTCACGACGAGCTGCGTGCCGTGGCGCGTGCGCAATTCGTCAACGAGCGAGCCGATCACACGCTCCAGCCCACCGCCTTGGTGCACGAGGCGTATTTGCGCTTGATCGGTCAACGCAAGGTGAGCTGGCAAGGCCGGGCCCATTTCCTCAACTCGATGGCGGTGATGATGCGGCGTCTCTTGGTCGATCACGCGCGGGTGCGGCGAGCCGCCAAGCGGGGGGGTGGCGCGGCCACCGTGCTCCTCGACGAAGCGCTCGACACACCGATCGAACAGCCGCTCGATTTGGTGCGGGTCGACGATGCCCTTACCGCTTTGGCGAGCTTCGATGAACGACAGGCGCGGGTGGTCGAGCTGCGGTTCTTCGCCGGCTTGACCGAAGTGGAGATCGCCGAGGTGCTCGACGTATCGGCGAAGACGGTGCAGCGGGATTGGAATATCGCCCGTCTGTGGTTGCTACGCGAGCTCGATCCCGAGGCGGCGCGGTGACCGCTAGAGAGACGGGCGGGGCGCCACCGGAGCGTTGGACCGAGGTCAAGACAGTGCTCGGTGAGCTCTTGGCGTTGTCCGAAACCGACCGCCGCGACCGGCTCCTGGAGCTCGAAGCTTCCGATGCAGCCTTGCATGCCGAGGTGGCTTCGTTGATCGGCTTTGCCGACCATCTCGGTGAAGGCGGGTTTCTCGAACCGATCGCCCGTGACGCCGCCGATTCTCGGATCGGGTCGTACCGGATCGACGGGGTGCTCGGCAGCGGTGGCATGGGTACGGTCTTCGAGGCCGTGCGTACCGACGATTTCGAGAAGCGCGTGGCGCTCAAGGTGATCCGTCGGGGTCACGGTGATCGCGCCTCGGTGCGTCGTTTCGAACGTGAGCGTCAGATCTTGGCGGAGCTCGAACATCCGTCGATCGCTCGCTTGCTCGATGGCGGCTCGACCTCGGACGGGCTGCCGTATCTGGTGATGGAGCGGGTCGATGGCGTGGCGATCGATCGCTACGCCGCCACGCACGCGCTCGACGCGCGGGCTCGGGTGGCGCTGGTCGAGCAGGTCTGCGCGGCGGTGCACTTCGCGCATCAGCGGCAGATCGTGCATCGCGATCTCAAACCGGCGAATATCCTGGTCACCGACGAAGGCGTTCCCAAGCTGCTCGATTTCGGCATTGCCCAATTGGTGCGTGGCGAAGTCGAACCGGGCGGTGCGTCGGCCTTGACGCCGGCTTATGCCAGCCCCGAGCAATTGCGTGGCGAGCGCGCCACCACCGCGAGCGACGTCTATTCACTCGGCGTGCTGTTGTGGCGTCTGCTGACCGGCGAGGTGCCGGTCCGGGACGATCAGGGGCTGGTGAGTGGACGCCCGAGCCAAGCCGACACGGAGTCCGAGGCACCGGTGCCACGCCGGGTGTTGCGGGGTGACCTCGACGCCATCGTGTGTCGTGCTCTGGCCCCCGAGCCGGAGGCACGTTACGACTCGGCGCGGCAGCTCGCCGAGGATTTACGACGCTATCGGGAGGGACGGCCGGTCGCGGCGCGACAAGGCTCGTCGCTCTATCAACTCGGGCGCTTCATGGGTCGGCATCGCGTGGGGACGGTCGTCGCCGTACTCATGCTCTTGCTCGGTCTCGGTCTGGCCGTGTTTGCCGGTCGATGGTGGCAGGCCGATTTGGAACGCGAGCAAGAAAAAGCGGTGGCGGATTTCTTCGAAGATCTCTTCACCACCTCACAACTCCTCGACGAGCCCGAGGGTGAGGTCACCGCGCGTCGCGTGCTCGGGCGGATCCGCGCTCGTGCGCCGGACCGGCCCGATCTCCAGGCGATCCTCACCCTGGCGACCGGTCGGATCTTTCAGAAGCGTGGGCATTTCGATGTCGCGCGTCCGCTGGCGGAAGAATCGCTCGTGCTGCGGCGCTCGATCTACCGACCCGGCGATCTGCGAATCGCCCGCGGCGCCAATGTTCTCGCGGTGATCCTCAACGATATCGGTGAAACCCAGGTCGCCGAGGAGCTCTTTCGTGAGGCCTTCGAGATCCGGATGGCGGCGGGTGGCATGCGGGATTCCGAGACCCTCCACACGATCAACAATTTGGCCGCGATCCTCGCCGCGCGAGGTGAGCTCGCGGAAGCCGAATCGCTGCATCGACGGGGTCTCGAGCTGCGGTCCGAGCTCTACGGAGAACGTAGCTCCGAGGTCGCCACGGCGCTCAACAGTCTCGGGACCTTGCTCTTTCAGCGCGATCAGCTCGACGAGGCGGCACGCTTGCTGAACCGCGCGTTGGCGATCCGCTCGGTGCTCGGTGACAAAGCGGCCGCCGCCAGCAGCTACAACAACCTCGCGCGCGTCGAAGCGGCGGCGGGTGATCTCGACTCGGCCGAACGTCTGTATCGGCTGGCGCTCACCGAACATGTCGAGCTCTACGGTGAAGAGCATCCCAATGTCGCCATCGTGCGCCGCAATCTCGGCGAGGTGCGAGCCCGAGTCGGCGATGCTCGGGAGTGCAAGGCGTTGCTCCGCGCGTCGATCGTCGTGCTCCACGACGTCCTGCCGGCCCATCATTGGCGCCTCGCCGACGCTCGCAGCGTGCTCGGTGGCTGTTTTGCCGCCAACGGTGAGCTCGAAGAGGCGAGACGGTATCTCGAGTACGGTGTGACGCATCTACGCACCGCCAAGGGTGACGAGGCTCGGGTGACCCAAGAAGCCGTGGCGCGGCTCGAGGCGCTCGAGACGCTCGAAGAAGCCACCGCGACCGGCGAGCAAGCGATCGAATATCAGGTTGCGGCCAGTCCTCCTGATCGACAATGACCCGCCCCCGTGGGTGGCGCAATACCTTTCTTTCCCGGTTAGATTGCCATCAAGACAGTCTGAAGCTTCGATGGGCAAGCAACCAACCGGAGGAAGATGCGATGAAGCATTGGGTGTTTGTTTTGATAGGTGTGAGCCTGTTGGCTTCTTTGGCCACGGGCTTGACCGCGGAGGAGAAACCCGCCTCCGACCAGGCGGAGCTGGCGGCGCGTGGCAAGGTGTTGTACCGGGTGTACTGTCGCAACTGCCACGGTGACGCGGCAAAAGGTGGTGGTCCGGTGGCCGAGTATTTGACCGTGGAACCCACCGACCTGACCGTCCTCGCGGCGACCAACGAAGGCGTATATCCGACCGCGGACGTGCGCGAGGTGATCGATGGTCGCGAGGTGCGCGCCCATGGTTACGACGACATGCCGGTGTGGGGCGATGCGTTCGCCAATACCGAGGACGCGGACGAAGTCGAGGTGCGGGAGCGAATCGAGGCGCTGGTGGCGTATCTCGCCTCGATTCAAGAAATCTGACTTCTAGGGGTCGGGCTAGTCCCAGATCCCCGCGACGCGTTTCTCGTGCGCTTCGAGGAGCAGCTCGCGCACGCCGGGATTCTCGGCGGCGATGTACTCGAAGGCCGCGCGGTCGAGCTCGAGCAGCTCGCAGGTGGTGGCGGCGACGACGGTGAGAGCGTGTCGCGCCCCCCGTTCGAGAGCCGATTGCTCGCCGAAGAAATCGCCGTCGCTGATCAGGTGGAGTTGGCGATTGCGACCGTTTTCGTCGCAACGATAGACGCGCGCCACGCCCGACGTGAGGACAAAAAGGGTGTTGGCGCGCTCGCCTTCGGTTTGAATGATCGCCCCGGGTTGTTTGGCGAGCAGATGGAGATTGGCGATCAGTGCGGTCAAGGCGTTGACGCTGAGCCCGTTGAAGATCGAGGCGCGCGCCGCGCGATCGACGGTGGACGGGCTCTCACCCGTGCCCCACAAGTCGGGGAGCAGGTACTCCGAGGTGCGCTGCGTCGGCAGCCCGCCGGTGTCTTGCTCGAGAACCTCGGCGAGCGACCGTGGCTCTTCGGGCTCGGATTCCGGCTGGGACGCAAGCGGCGGTGCCTGGAAGGTTCCACTCTCGACGATTCGTTCGAGCACGCGGTCGATTTGAGCCTCGGGTTTGATTCGCTGGATGCGTTTGGTCAGCGCGACCGCTTTGGCGGAAAACCCACGTTCGGCGAGGTCGTCGGCGAGTCCGAGAAGTGTTTCGACGGCGCGATCGATATCCCCGACCCGCACCAGTCTATCGGCGTAGAGCTGCCGCAGGTGCCGGCTCTCCGGCTCCTCTTTGAGAAGCTCGCTGATACGGGAAATCGCTTTCGCGTCATGACCACGCGCGATCAGCGCGTTGATTTCGAGAAGCTTCTCGTCACGACTCTTCTTGAAGAACATCCTGGCTCCATCAAAGGCTCGGTCGCACCGTCACCGTGAGCGGCGCGCTTTGTCTCCCGAGCATGTCCTCGCTTACCACTTCGAGCTGACTTTGGGCGCTGGGAACCGCCAAGTCTCCACTAACGTTTTGCCACTCTCCCTCATTCCAGCGTGCCCGTACCGCCGCGGTGCCCGACGCGTCGTCACGCACCCATACACGGAGTGCGCTTCCCGGTGCCACGACGAGGCTACCATCCGAATCGACATGTCCGGCACCGGCAATGGCGACCGATACGGTCGGCGCATTGGCGTCGTGACGCGCGGTGGTGGCGGTGTAGGCCCGCGTGGTGGCCGGATAGCCATCGAGGCCGCTCGACGAACGCGCGGTGACCCGCCAGTGGAGCTCGGCCGCCGGGAGCGGAACGTTGGCGATCCAGCTCGTTTCGGCGATGTTCTCGGCGCGCGCCAGGAGCGCGGTGCACGCCGTGTCGGCGCAGATTTCGACTACATAGGACGCCGCTTTGGGTACCGCCTTCCAGCTCAGACGTGGATTGGTCCAGCCCCATTCACTCCCGGCGTCCGGTGCCTCGAGGCTCGGCGCGCGGAGCAGCCGCTCGGGTGGTTTCGGGGGCTCACCGCTGTCGACGGTGGTGCCCATACCGCGTCGCACCGGCACGGTGACGCCAGCGGCCTCGACATTCGAGGAGCCGCCGTAGACCATGACCGCCGCGCCACCGTCGTCACGTCGGGTGCGGGTTTCGGCGGTGCCGCTCGGGCCGACTTTGGGGCGGGTGACGGTATCGCCGACGATGATCTCGATATCCGTTGCATTGGGCCGTTCGGCGACCAGGGTCAGATCGGCTTGCCCACGCTCGATTTCGATCTCGCCTTCTTGCACGCCGAGCAGGTTGCGGCCGTAGTCACGGAGAAAGACCTGGGATTGCTCGGTCAGCTGGAGCCGGCTTTGATCGTCGAAGGCGAGCACGGTCGACGAACGTTCACCGGTGCGGACACCGTCACGGGGCGCCAGACGATCACCCACCGTGGCGTCGAGCCAGCCACTCCGAGCATGGTTATTGTCGACCTAGTTGGCGACCTCCTCGATTTCGGCGCCACCCGGTGGCAGGGTGCGCTCGACGATGACCCGGATCCGCTGACCGGGAGACAGCCGGTTGGGGTTCTGAATGTCCGGATTGAGCTTCCAGTTCTCACGCCACAAGCGGAAGGTGCCGAGATAGCTCTCGGTGATGCCCTGAAGCGTTTCACCCGGCTGGACGACGTGCCAATCGATTTTGTCGGTCGCGCCGCCCGCGGGATCGGCACCGAGGAGCAAGACGAGGACGAGGGTCGCGATGCTCATTTGGACTCTCCAGCGGAAAGGGACTCTCCAGCGGTCGTCGGCGCCGAGTCGCCTATCGTGACGCGCCAACCGACATTGCGTCGGCGGCCGACATAGTCGATCGCTTCGGCTTCGATTCGATGCCTACCGGCGGTATCGAACACCAGTTCTCGTTGATCCTTCCAAGGGCCGGAATCGATGCTGGTACGCACCGACACCACGCCCGAATCTTCGTCCCAGGCACGGACGACGATCGTCTCACCGGGTGAGACGCTGAACGTCGTACCCGGGTTGACGACCCGATCGCCGACGAAGACGACGAGCCATGGCTGCACACGATCGAAATAGAGGTTGACGGTCTTTTCGGTGCGATTGCCAAAACTGTCGGTGGCGGCGAGGTCGACACGCGGTACGTCGAGCAAGAAGGTACCGTTGCGCCCGGGTTCGAGCGGCGTGCCGCCGACGCTGATCGAGCTCGACACCACCTCGGCGTAGGGCTCGTCGACCGCGAGGCTGGCCTGGACGGGTGGGCGATACCAAAGCTCGCCATTGTCACCCTCGACCCCGGCGAAATGCACCATCAGCTCGACCTCGGGACCCGCGCGGTCGACGATCACCGTTTGTGCGGGGCTGGTGTGCTCGTTGCCGGCATGGTCCCGCGCCACCGCGCTCACGGTGTGCCGTCCGGTCGGCGGCGATTGCCACGCACTGCCCGCTACCACCTCGCCATTGAGCATCGGTCGCCAGCTCGCGACGCCACTGTCGACGTCCCGCACGTTCGCCTCGATGGTGGCGCCGGGACCGAGCACCGGTGCACCGTCCGGCGCGGTGCCACGCTGGTCACCGAAACGCAGGTCGATCTCGGGCGCGCTGCCGTCGACGCACACCGTGCCATAGCCTTCGAGCGCCTGACCCTGCTTGACCCACACGATGTCGCCGGTGATCGGGGCATCGTCGAGCGCGATGCGGTTCGCGTTGCCAGCCGCGACCTGGACCCGCACCCATAGCGGATCGGACGGGGTGCAGCCCACGTCCCGCGCCACGACGGTCAACCAATGCACTCCGGAGGTGGTCGGCGCGGTGAGGTCACCCTCGAGCGCACGGAGCACGCCGCCTCCCCATGCCGCTTCGTAACGCTGGTCGTCCGGAAGCTGGATCACCGCTCCGGGGGCGACCGCGAGCTCAGGACTCGGCGGTGCGCCGAGGCCCGTCGGGGGGCTCGACACGGCGAGTAGGCAGTAGAGAAGCATGGATGCGGTCATCGTCGATGGTCTCCTCGGCGGATGTGAACGACAGGGGTTGCCACGTGATGTCTGCGGGGATGATGGGAGTCAGGGTCTCGAGCACGCTCTTGGCGTCGGCTGGACGCATCGACTCGTCGCGTGCGAGCAAAGAAAGCACCAGGCGGTCGAAGGCTTCGGGTACGTCTGTGCGGTGCTTGCGTAGCGAGACCAGTGGACGTACCAGCGTCGCGACCATCACTTCGTTGGCAGTTTTACCCGGGAACGGATGATGCCCGACCGTGGCCTGGTAGAGCACGACACCAACCGCGAAAAGATCGGCGGTCGGGCGGTAGCCGTGACCTTCGTAGACTTCCGGTGGCAGGTACCCCGGTGTGCCGAAGATCAGGTCACTCTCCATCGCTTCACCGACCAGCTCGGCGATGCCGAAGTCGGTCACCTTGATGGCGCCATCGACCCCGAGCAGAATGTTCGCCGGCTTGATGTCGTGATGCACCACCCGCTGCTGGTGCGCGGCGTCGATCGCCTGGAAGAGGGCGCGCGCCAGGGCGAGCACCTGATCCATGGGAAGAGGCGCGTGGAGCTTGAGATAGCGCTCCAGGCTGACGCCTTCGACCAGCTCCATGGCGAGAAAGGCGGCGTCGCCTTCGGCGAGCACGTCGTACACCCCGACGACATGAGGGTGACTCAGCCGTGCCAGAGTGCGCGCCTCCTTGATCACCCGCTGGGTCAAACGCCGCCGCTGGAGCCCGGCCAGCTCACCGAGCTTGATCGTCTTGAGGGCGACATAACGCTCGAGCCGCGGATCGAAGCCGCGGAAGACCGTGCCCATCGCACCCGCGCCGAGGGTGTCGACCACTTGATAGCGACCGAGGAAGACCTTGGTCATGGCGTCGCGATCTTCGAGACTGCCTTCGAGCCGTTCGAGCGCGTTTTCGAGATCGTCGAGCTCGGCGCCACTGCTGTGGTCGAGACCGGCGAGACGGCGTTGACGAGCGATCAGCGCGCGCAGCGGCCGCACCACGGTACGCCAGGCCGCGCCAGCGATCAGCGCCACCATCAACAGGCTCAAGCCGAACGCCTGCAAGGCCACCCGACCCTGTCGCTGCGCCGCGATCTCGGCGACCGCCGAAGGCTGTCGCGAGACGATGCGAAAGCCGGTGTCGGGCACTTCGGCGAACGCCGCGACCACCCGTTCACCGTCTTGCAGCGTGAGTTGATCGACCCCGGAGCGAAGGTGTTCCGAGGTGACGAGAAGCTCGAGGTTCTCACCCAGGTCGGCGAAGGCGCTCGTGTCGCCATGAAGCATCTGGCCGGCGTCACCGATCAACATCATCGACACCTGATCACCGATCTCTTCGGGGCGGATGAGCTGATCGAGGTTGCCGAGCCGTGAGGTCGCGACCACCGCGAGCGCATCGTCGGCGAACGGGATGCGTGCCTCGACCCAGGGCTCGGCATCGGGGCCGACGTACGCCGCCACCAGCGCGTCGTCTGCGCGTTCGACGATGCGTGGCCAGCCTTCGGGGAGCGCTTCGCGTCGCGCCGTTTGCACCATCACCGGGGTGTCGCCGTCGACCCGCCACAGACCGGCGGCGAGCATGTCGCCCCGACCGCGCAGGAGCTCGGCGAGAATCGCCGCGCCGGTCTCACCACCGAGCTCGCTGGCATCGAGCGCGTCGAGCCGTCGCGCGGCGCTTTCGGAGTCGGTGGCGAGCGCGCGGATGCGGTCGGTCAGGCGATCGGCGGTCGCCAGCACCGCGACGAGATGGGTCTTTTGCACCTGTTCGACCATCGCCGCGCGACTGGCGTTGATCTGGTAGAGGCTGAGCACGAAGGGGACGACACCCACCGCCGCCAACGCCAAGACCAGGCGTGTCAGCAGCGAGAAGCGCGGCATCTTGTCCAGACCCAAACCGACGAGCAGACGTTGCCACCAGCTCGGTCGGAGATCGCTGGGAATCGTCGCCGGAAGCTTGGTGGCCGCGTCGTCGGTTTCGAACGGTTGCGTCGACAGACTCATGGATCGGTGCTCCTCAGCTTTCGTCACCGCCACGCAGCCGGTCGAGCTGGCGCCGATCGCGTTTCGAGGGTCGTCCCAGGCCTTTGGCGCGCTCGACCGGTGTCCGTCGCATCAAGCGCTGCACGGGATCGAGCTTGGGGCGTTCGGGGCTTTCGTCGTCGAAGAGCTCACGCGCCAAATCTTTGCGAATCGGCTTGTCGGCCAGAGCCTTGACGACCACCACCCGAGTCCAATCACGGTCGATTTCGACCTCGATCCGGTCACCGATCACGACGTTGCGGTGGGCTTTCGCCGGCTGGTCGTTGACCCGAACGCGGTTGAGCTGGCAGGCGCGCGTCGCCTGCGATCGTGTCTTGAAGACACGTGCTACCTGGAGCCATTTATCCAGGCGAACTTGTATCGCTTGCGAGGCGGAAGGCGACGTTGTCGACACGATCCGCAAAGCTTATCGCGTCCCCCCGAAGATAGTTAGTGATCTTCGATCTCGCCGCCGCGCGCGGGCTCGTTGTTTCGCTTCATGTCGATGTTTATATGTGTCTGATGAGTGCCAAATTTTCTCCATCATGGGGGCGGATACGCCTACAATAGGGTCAAATGACTGAACAAGATCGAATTCTCTGGTTGAGCCGTGACGATGTTCGACGTGCGGGTGGGGGTGATCCTCAGCTCGCCGTGCCGTTGATCGAAGGCGCGTTGGTGGCGCATGCCGCTGGCGAGTCGTGTCAGCCCTTGAAACCCTATTTGCGTATTCCGAACGATCCCGATGCCCGCCGCATTATCGCCATGCCCGCGTATCTCGGTGGTGAGTTTCAGACCTGGGGCATGAAGTGGATCGCCAGCGCGCCCCGCAACTCCCTGGAGCGTGGCATGGAGCGCGCTTCGGCTCTCGTGATCCTCAACGACCTCGAAACCGGACGACCCGTGGCGATGATGGAGGGTGCGCTGATCAGCGCCACGCGTACCGCCGCGGTGGCGCTGGTGGCCTCGAAACGACTGATCCGTCCGGGGGCTCGATCGCTCGCGGTGATCGGCAACGGCATGATCGGTGAGCTGATCTGCCGCAGTTTGTTGCGGCTGCATCCCGAGCTCGACACCGTGCGTCTCTACGATCACGACGCCGATCGCTCGCGGGCCTTCGGTGAAGGCCTCGCCGCCGATCACGACGTTTCGTGGCAGAGCACGGCCGACGCCGAGTCGGCGGTCCGGGGTAGCGACGTCGTGGTGACCGCGACGACCGCCGCCGAAGGCTATATGGAGGGCTCGTGGTTCGCCCCTGGAAGCCTCTTCCTGAACGTGTCGCTCCGCGATCCGAATCCGAGCGTGGTCAGGGAGACCGACAAGCTGGTGGTCGACGATTGGGATCAGGTCAACCGCAGCATGACGATCGTGCATCGGATGACCGAGAGCGGTGAGCTCGATCGCAGTGGTCTCCACGCTGAGCTTCACGAGCTGATTTCCGGCACCCGTCCGGGACGCGAGAGCGACGACGAACGGATCGTGGTGTGCCCGATGGGGCTGTCGATCGAAGACGTCGTCACCGCGTGGGGCGTGTACAACCGAGCGCGGGAAGCCGGCTACGGACAATCGCTCCCCCTCTTCGGGTGAGCGGCATATGAGCAGCGATCCACGGCTCGCCGAGCTGCGCGCCCTGCTCGTGTCGCAGCGCCCGTACCTGATCCTGGCGCCACCGCGTAGCGGTTCGACCGCGCTCGCGCGCGCCCTGCTCGGTCATGCCGAGATCGGGCCGTATATCCACGAGCCGTGGGATCGCTACGCCCACAAAGGTGGCGGCGTCGAGTCGATTCTCGAGCGTCTCGGCGAGCATCGCGATCGCACGGGCATCCTGATCAAGGAAATGACCTTCCAGCTCGGTGACGGGCCGGTCGGACGGGTGCTCCTCGAGACCGCCCGGCCGCCCTTCGTGGTGCTGATCCGTGATCCTCGACGCACCCTCGAGTCACGTATCCGTCGCGTGCTGCGCGACCTCGTGCGTGAAGACCGGCTGAACGCCGACGATCGAGCACGGGTCGACACGGCGATCGAAGCGTCTGATTTCTCGACCCTCGACGACGTGTTGACCCCCGAGGTCTTTCCCGAGCGTTTCACCGGCTGGGCCGATCTCGACAAGCAGATCGCCTCGTGTCGTCAGGAGCTCGACTTCGTGGTCGTGCGTGCCGAGACCTTTCGCGCCGACCCGCGTAGCGTGCTCGAACCGCTCTGCCAACGCTGGGAGCTCGAGGTCGAGCCCGGCATGCTCGACTGGGGAAGCTCGTCGTCGATCGATGTCGGCGCGCTTCCCGAGCAAGCCGCCTGGTATCGACAGGTCTTGGCCAGTACCCGGGTCCGGCCCGAAGACGCGCCGATCCGCTCGCGCGAGGCATTTCCCGTCCGTTTTCGCGAACCCCTCGATCACGCGGTGGTGCTCTACGAGAACCTCTCCAAGGAGGCGATCGGCGGCGCATGATTGCAAGAATGAATACAAGAAACGAAGCGAAAAGAAACGAAGCAAAAAGAGAGTCATGACACATCCCATTGCCTCATCGGTTCTCGACATCGTCGGCCAAACGCCGGTGGTGCGCCTCGGTCGGCTCAACTCGACCGAGGTCGAAATTCTCTGCAAGCTCGACTTCCTCAATCCGGGTGGCAGCACCAAAGATCGACCGCTTTCCCAACTGGTCCTCGAAGCCGAGAAAACCGGCGAGCTCGGCCCGGGGTCGACCATCGTCGACTCGAGCAGCGGCAACTTCGCCGTCGCCATGGCGCTGGCCGGCGCGGCGCGTGGCTATCGGGTGATCTGTATCGTCGATCCCAAGCTCACCGAAGGCATCGAACAGATGCTGCGCGCGCTAGGTGCCGAGCTCGTCTTCGCCACCCGCAAAACCAGCACCGGTAGCTACCTGAAGCACCGTCTCGAGATTCGCAAAGAGCTCGTCGAGACTATCGACGGCGCCTGGTGCCCGGATCAATATCGCAACCCCGGTATCAGCGGCGCCCATTACGACAGCACCGGCAAAGAAATCGTCGACACCATGAAGGCATACGGTGGTCGTTTCGACGCGCTGGTGATCGCCACCGGCACGGGTGGCACGATCACCGGCAGCGCGCGTCGGGTCAAAGAGAACTTCCCCGACACCAAGATCGTCGCCTGCGACGCCTATGGCTCACAGATCTTCGACCGCTCGGTCTCACCCTGGTTGCAAAAAGGCCTCGGCTCGGGTCTGCGCGCCGAAGATCTCGGCAACCTCGATGCGAGCGTGGTCGACGAAGTACGTCTAGTGGAAGATTGCGACGCCTTTCTCACCGCTCGTGCTCTGGTGTGCAACGAAGGCATGATGGCCGGTGGCTCCTCGGGTAGCGTCATCTTCGCCTCGCTCACCCTGGCCAAAACCCTGCCGCCCGGCGCCCGGATCGTCACCATCCTGGCGGATCGGATGGAGCGCTATTTCGACGAGCACGTCGGCGACACCTGGATGACCGAAAAGGGATTCGACACCGCCTCGAGCGGTGCGGCGGTGGAAGCACGCGTCGACCATTGGCTCGCCACCAGCGAGTCCGTCGACTCGACACCACCCGTGCTTCGCCCACGTCCGGACGCCTGAGTTCGCACCGCCCGCCGCGCGCCGCCCACGATCCGAGTAGGGTACGGTACCGAGAGCAGAGCCTCCGATCGAGGAGGTTCCGCCCTTGGGAGCCGCGATGATCGAGCAGTACGTCGAAATTTTTGTCGATGGATACCGCAACTACGGGCGGTATCTATGGAGCGAGCTGACCCAGCTTCATCCACGCAACTATCTGCTGTGGTTGGTGGGGGTTTCGGGCTTCTTCTTTCTGCTCGAGCTCGTCAAACCGTGGCGTGAAGATCAGCCGAAGTTCCGCAAGGACTTCTGGCTCGACTTCTTCTACATGTTCTTCAACTTCTTTCTCTTCTCACTCATCATCTACAACGCCGCGTCGGATGTCGTGGTGAATCTTTTCAACGACCTCTTGGCGACGGTCGGCATCAACAACCTGGTCGCGATCGAGGTGGGAAGCTGGCCGGTGTGGGCGCAGCTCTTCACGCTCTTCCTGGTGCGCGACTTCGTGCAATGGAACGTCCACCGGCTGCTTCACAGCGTGCCATTTCTATGGCAGTTCCACAAAGTCCATCATTCGGTGAAACAGATGGGCTTCGCCGCCCACTTGCGCTACCACTGGATGGAAAACGTGGTCTATCGCACCCTCGAGTACATCCCGCTGGCGATGATCGGCTTCGGGATCGACGACTTCTTCATCGTCCACATCTTCACCCTCGCCGTCGGCCACTTCAACCACTCCAATATTCGCGTGCCGCTCGGGCCGTTGAAATACCTCTTCAACAACCCCCAGATGCACATCTGGCATCACGCCAAAGCGCTGCCCGAAGCGCATCCCCACGGCATGAACTTCGGGCTCACCCTCAGCGTGTGGGACTACCTCTTCGGCACCGCGTGCATCCCGTCCGACGGTCGCGACATCGAGCTCGGCTTCGCCGGCGACGAAACCTTCCCCAAGACCTTCCTCGGCCAGCTTCGCTACGGCCTGACCCGCCGACGGCGCTAGCCCGGGCTAAGCGGTCTTACAGGTCGACAAACCAACCAGCGAATAGAGCGGGCACATGCCGATAAAGCTGGTCAGGATGAAAATCCCGGCGAGCACCCCGAGACCGATCGCAACGGCTCCCGAGATCTGGCCGGTGAAATAAAGCCCGGCGACCACCGCGGCGAGTACAAAACGCAAGATCCGATCGATCGTTCCCATGTTCTTGGTCATGACAAACCTCCTTGTAGGTAAAGCGCTGCTAGGCGAGCCAGTCGATCGCCACGGCGATGATCGCCACCAGGCTCAAGCAGATCAGGCACACTGTGGCGAGCTTGACGATCTTGGTGCGAGTGTCTTCACCCATGCGTTCCTCCGATACGTCATGCATCGCAAGGTGAGAGACACGGCTGGTGTCCGAGGTTCCCGAGCTTCTGTCCATATCTTGATTCTGAATGTCCGCACGCAGCTTGCCGCCACCCCGATGAGTGGTTGGGTGGCCTACCGGGCCCGACGCGATACAGATTTGACGCTGGACTGCAAAGAGTACAATTTGTAACCAAAAAGATCGATCTGAGCGCTCAATTGTACAATTTCGCGCGAAAAATTAGACAATGAAGTGCTGATTGTACAATTTCGCAAATGGAATTGGACAATGAGGTGTTCTTTGTACATTTTGACGCGAAGAATGAGCCATGTGACCGTTTCTGGTGACAGTCCTACACGCAAGAGGGTCCATCGGCGGTTTGTGCGCTGATGAGCTGGATGGATCCGACGCTTCGAACCATCTGACTACACCCTCACCACCGAGGGTTCTTCTCGATCAGCTTGGTCGCCGTTTCGGCGTCGGTGGGTTTGCCGAAGTAGTAGCCCTGGGCGTAGGGGATTTCGAGTCGACGGATGTGGTCGAGTTGTTCGGGAGTTTCGATGCCTTCGGCGACTACTCTCAGGGCCAAGGATTCGCCGAGGGCACCGACGGCTCTGACGATTTCGAAGTTACCGCCGCCCGGTTCGAGGGCCTGGATGAAGGAGCGGTCGATTTTGAGGGTGTCGATGGGCAGGCCGTGGAGGATGCTCAGGGAGGAGTAGCCGGTGCCGAAGTCGTCGATGTAGATGCGAAAGCCTTTTCGCCGCAGGTGCCAGAGGATGTCGGTGATCGGCTCGCGGGTTTTCATCATGAGGCTTTCGGTGATTTCGAGCCCGATCGAGGCGGGTTTGGCGCCGCTGTCGGCGATGGCGCTGGCGATGTGGTCGAGGAAGTCGGGGTGGGAGAGCTCGCGGACGCTGAGGTTGACGGTGATGAGCAGGCAGTCGCTGTCGGGGCAGTGCTTTTCCCATGCGACGACCTGGCGACAGGCTTGCTGCAGCACCCACTGTCCGAGGGGCACGATGAGGCCGGTTTCTTCGGCGAGCGGGATGAGCTGGTCGGGGGCGATGAGGCCACGGGTGGGATGGGGCCAGCGGATGAGGGCTTCGAAACCGGCGATGCGCCCGTTCACCAGGGAGACGATGGGCTGGTAGTGGAGGACGAGGCTTTGTTCGTCGATGGCGGCGCGCAGGTCGTTTTCGAGCTCGAGTCGTTCGACGGCGGCGTCGTGCATTTCGGAATCGAAGACTTCGTACCGCCCTTTGCCCCGTTGTTTGGCCCGGTACATGGCGATGTCGGCGTCGCGGATGAGGTCTTCGGCGCTTTCGTAGCCGGTGGCGGAGAAGGCGAGCCCGAGCGAGCCGGAGGTGACGACGTCTTTGCCTTCGATTTCGACCGGACGGCTGAGCTCGGAGAGCACGCGGTCGGCCACCAGGGTGGCGTCGGAGGGCTGGGCGAGGTCTTCGAGGATGAGGGTGAATTCGTCGCCGCCGAGACGCGCGACGGTGTCGCCGGGCCGCAGGCAGTCTTCGAGGCGACGGGCCATTTCGACCAGGAGCTGGTCGCCGGCGGCGTGACCGAGACTGTCGTTGATGACTTTGAAGCGGTCGAGATCGAGAAAGATGAGCGCGAAGTGGTAGTCGCCTCGTCGGGTGCGACGCAGGGCGCGCTGCAGCCGCTCGGTCATCATGGTGCGGTTGGGCAGACCGGTGAGGGCGTCGTGAAAGGCCTCGTGAAAGAGCCGCCGCTCGGCTTGTTTGCGCTGGGTGATGTCGGTGTAGATGGCGTAGGCGCCGAGCGGTTTGCCGGCCAGGGTGATGGCGTAGGCGGTCACCGAGACGTCGATCCGTTCGCCGTCACGTCTGACGCGTTCGGTTTCACGCTGCACGGCGGTGTCGTCGAGCACCATGTCGAGCAGCTGATCGCCTTCGTCGAGCAGATCTTCCGGGACGATGATTTCGGTCAGCCGCTTGCCCACCAATTCGTCGGCACGCCATTGGAAGAGATCGAAGAAGGGCTGGTTGACGTCGACCACCCGGCCTTCGGCGTCGAGAATCGCGATGCCGGCGGGGGAGCGTGAGAAGAGCTTGCGGAAGAACGCCCGCTCGCGACGCAGGGCCTCTTCGGCGGCGCGTCGCTCGGTGACGTCTTGGGCAGTGACCACGACTCCACCGATGATCGGGTTGTCGGTCATATTCTCGACCCGTGCTTCGAGGGTGCTCCACTGACCGTGTCGATTGCAGATCCGCATGGTGGTGGTGTCGTCGGTCTCGGTGCCGATGACGTTTTCGAGCACTTCGGTAAAGCCGTCGCGATCGTCCTCGTGGAGCAGCTCGGCGAGCTCGCGACCCACCATGCTCTCCGGGCGGAAGCCGAGCAATTGCTGACACGAAACGCTTTGGTAGAGGATGCGGCCGTCGATATCGAGGATCGAGACCAGATCGGTGACGTTCTCCCACAGCACACGGAAGAACTCTTCTCGATGCCGGAGCGCTTCTTCGGCTTTCTTCTCGGCGGAGATGTCTTGGACGACACCGATCGCGCCGACGTGACCGTCGATCCGGTCGATGAGCGGCGCGCCGGTGAGCTGGACCCAGCGTTGACGCCCGTCTTTGCGGCGCAAGGGCAGCGAGTATTCCTCCGAGCCGGTGCCGGAGCCGAGCAGGGTCTGACCGGGGAGACGGCGCAGGATCGACGGCTCGACCAGGAGCTCGTCGGCGTTTTCACCGGTGAGCTCACCGATGGTGAAACCGGTGATTTCGGCGAGACGGCTGTTGGCGCCTTCGATCTGGCCTTCGGCGTCGATCTGGAACCAGCCTTCGTTGATCGTCTCGATCAGCGTCCGGTAGCGTCGTTCGTTGTGCTCGGCGGCGGTTTCGGCGAGTCGGCGCTGGGTGCGGATCTGGAGACGACGATCACCGATCGCCAGCCGGAGCTGGAGCGCGGCGACCTCGACCGGTTTGCGTAAATAGTCGTCGGCGCCGGCTTCGAAAGCCGCGCGCAGCACGTCGAGACTCTCGCTGTCGGTGAGCGCGATGAGCATGGGCGGCTCGCCCGCCGCGCCCGGAACGGCGCGTGTCGCCTGCAGAACTTCGACCGCGCTTTGCATTCCGAGGTCGATAAAGGCGTAGGGGCAGGGTGCGCTGCCGAGCGCGGCGACCGCTTCGGTGGGCGAGCTACAGACGAGCGCGCGGTGGCCACGGGCAACAAAAAAATCCGAAAGCTGACGACGGGTGAGACGGTCGTCAACCACCAGGAGGACGTTCATCTCGCTCCCACCCCATCATCGTTCGTCATCGCGTTGATCTTACCGCCGCCGCGGGTTGAGCGCGGCAAGTAAACCGACCACGAAGAGTAGTCCCCAAACTGGCCACAAGGGCGGCGTGGCGACGGCGTCGGCCGCGGGGAGTCGGGCGAGCAACGCTTCGGCGGCGGCGAGCACGGCGCCGGCGAGCAGACAGAAGCCACCGAAGAGAGTGCCCCGGATCCCCGCGAACGGGTTCTCACCGCTTTGCTT
>JBCDBH010000084.1:0-18247 GCA_039184055.1 Acidobacteriota bacterium | reverse complement strand
CGTAGCGAAGCGTGGAAGCGTTCGTGAGATCTGGGCAGCGCAGGGATGAGCGACCGTAGACGTACCCATAGGTACGTCGAGGGAGCGAAGAGCGAGTACGCCCAGAGATTGCGTGCGCTTTCGCACTGCAGCCGACGGGCTGGTGAGACATGCGGGTTAGGATGAGCGTAACGATTTTGCACCCCATGTTCGGCTTCGGCTCGGCTTGGCACAGGGGTTGCTCTAAGAGTGAGCAAGCACGGTGGTCATGGGACTGCCTCACGCGCACACAACAGATGACGGAGACACAACCATGAAAGTCCGCACCCTACTCTTTTGCCTCGCGCTCGCCTTGGTCGCCTTCCACGCTCCCGCCGACGAAGTACATCGCCACAGCGAGCTTCGGTTGATCGACAGTGAGACGGGCACCGATACGCAAATCGATCTCGAAGCCCTCGACCTCGAGGTCGGCCAGACGTACCAGCAGTTCACGGATAGCGGCAAAGAGATCGTCATCACCCGTACCGATGAGGGCTATGACGTCGAGATCGACGGCAAGAACCTCTTCATCTCCGATGGCGGTGCGGATGGCACCAATCTCGAAGTGATTGCGACCGCCGATGACGAGGGCACCGAGGTGAAGACGAAAGTCATCCGGATCGACACCTCGGGGACCCAGATTCACGGCGAGCATGGTGCTCAGGTGTGGATCGACAGTGATGGCGGGGTCACCGACCTCGACGGTAGCGGTTTCGCTTTTCACGTTGGAGATCAGAGCGCGGCCCGTGACGCGCTCATCGAGAGCGGTGCGCTCGACGAGCTGAGCGAGGAGCAGCGTCAGCGCATCCTCGACGCGCTCGGCGGCGTGGAGACGGAGAACAAGGTCATCATGATCAAGAAGGTCATCGAGGACACGGACAGCGACAACTGATCGTTTTGACAGCCCGTATGGCTGGAAGGGGCCGGCGTCAGCCGGCCTTTTCTCATGGCGCGGTCGACTGGCGAGCGCGGAAATCCACGACGACCGGATGGTGATCCGAGGCCGTTGCGGTATCCGTGGCCTGCAAATCGAAAGGCTCGAGATCGGTCGGAGCCAAGGCGCTGGTATCGAAGACAAACGCCTCGACAGCGTCGAGCACCGCGTCACCATAAAGAACGAAATCCAACCGTCCCGGGGCGAATCGGCTGGCATCATGACGCCAGGTATAGAAGTACGGTCCGCTCAGGTGTTGCGGCCAGCTATCGAGGAGCGCCGTGCCGTCACCGTCCGGGGCAAAAGCCGGCCCATACGTGGCGACGTCGTGAATCGCACCGCTCCGCAGCGTTGCCAGCTGAGCCGGTGAGCCCACGAAGTTCATATCGCCCGCCACGATCAAGGCGGTGCTGGCCTTCATCGGGAAGTCATCGATCCTCCCCTGCCGTGCCTCGCGAAGAAAGGCGATCGTTTCGTCCACGGCCTGTTGTCGTAGTCGGTCGCGGTCGGGATCCCGTCCCGTGCAGCACGGCGGATGTGCATTGACCACCACCGTTGCTGTACCGAATACCGGTTCGGTGTCGAGCCAATACGCCCCGACGGATCCAAAATCGTCGCAAAACGCGACGCAACGCGACGCACGGATCGGATAGCGACTCACCACCACCAAATCCCTACCCGTTTTTTCCGCATACCAACGCCCGCCCATCGCCGCGACGACTACCGAACGGACCGCGTTCGCATCGCTCTCGTAGAGCTCCTGAAATACCCACAGATCAGCATCGAGAGTCGCCAGAAGACGTTCATAGATCGCCACCGAAGGATCAGCGACGATCTTGTCTTTCTCGACATTCCAGCTCACCAGCCGAAGGGCTTGCGGGGTTTTGGGGGGAAGTGACCGGCTCGTCGATTGTGGGCGAGTGGCCGACGAGTCGAAGCAATAGCGCGAAGCTCCAGCCGGAAGATCCGCTGGTCGAGCGGGCTCGGCGCGGCCCTGGCGTCGAGAGGCCGCGTCGTCGATCGGTGCAACCAGCCAATCGACGCAATCCGTTTGTGGAAAGGAAGGTGCGTGGCGATCGATCGCGAGCTCGAATTCCCGCGCCGCAACCGTCGGTGCCTTGACCAAGCGCAAATCGTCGTGCCCGATCTCCGTGATCTGTCCAGGAGCCGGTGAGACGACTCCCTTGCCACGACCAAAGTCATACGCGACCCGGTGTCGACCGTCACGGCCATGGATGATCAGTCGCCGTGGCGTTTCTTGTAGAAGCCGAGCGCGCTCGAATCGGAGGCGCACATAGAAATAGTCTGCGTCATGAGCCGCGACCTGGTCACGATCCCAATCGTCGAAACGGCCATCGAGAGCAAAAGGAGTCCCGTTGGCTCGCCCATCGTCGATCCGCCCATTGCGGCCGGTCGTCGTCTCGGGTAGAGGTTGGCAGCCGCCCACGAGGCAGAGCATGACGATAACGCCCCACACGCGGGACGAGTAGCGTTTCGAACCGATCGAATCCATCGTTTGAGTATCTCCGGCTCGAGCAAACCGATGATAAAGATCCAGTCTCGAGCCGCGGATCAAGACAGCGGCTGAACGTTCCAGGTTGTGGCGGGCCGTCGCGGAACGAGGCTCGGTGCCGACCGAGCCTCGCTGGCCGTTACTCGCGGACGTACTCCATCTCCAGCCACTTCACCTCTTGATCGCCCATCATGCCGTACATTTCCATGTGTTCTTTGCCCTCTTCCTGGCGGATGAGAATCTTCGTCTTCGCCATCTCGCCGGTCATCGGGTCCGGGCTCTCACCGTGGTAGACGATCGCCTGCGCTTCTTCATTCCAGGTGCCCCAGCTCAAGGTCGTGCCGGTGCTCGTGCTATCCATCCAGATCGACCAGTAGCGCTTGGTGACATTGTCGTACCCGGTCAAACCGAGACCGCTGAACGGTTGTCCCATCATGTTGCCTTGGAAGTCTTCCTTCTGAACACGACCATCGAGGATCATCTCGCGGTTCACGCTCGCCGATGACTCGATCGGCTGTCCGGTGGGGTCCATCCACATCTTGACGGCGACTTTCCATGCTCCGGCATGCTTGGCCAAGTCGGCATGCTGCTCACCTGGTGTGCCCATTTGCATCGCGGTGGCCATCACTTCTTCCGGGCTCATATCGCCCTGGGCCATGACCGGAACACTGATCATCAAAACAGCACATACCGTGCAAAGGACAGCCATCGTGGCTCGGGTACGAGACATCGCAGACTCCTTTCGTGGAATCGTTGGGCGTCATCGACCCACGGATTCGTTTCGATTCTCAGGTCGACGGCGCAGAGTATTTGGGCTATTTTACCGCCCGGTTTACGCCATTTTGGGTGTTCTCGCATGCGTTGTCAAGGCGAGATGGGCTCGACCTCATTCGGTAGCGAGCTGATGACGCAAATCATCGATCTTGGCGCGCGATACCGGTAGCTCGGTGCCATCGCTCAGAACCACCCAGTGTTTTCCGCCGCTTTGGCTCCGCAAAGCCTTTACCCGATCGAGGTCGATCACATACGAGCGATGGAGCCTAGCGAAACGAGGAGGAAGCACCTGCTCGAGCAGGGTCAAGCTCTTGTCGTGCAACCAGACGTCACCGTTTTGGGTATGGAGGGCGGAATAGTCACCGGCGCCACGTACGTAGCAAATCTCGTCGACCTCGACCAGGTCGACCCGGCGGCCCCCGCCACGTCGCACGGCCAAGCGTCGCAACCGACGACGCAGAGCGGCTTCACGGTCGTCGATACGAGCCAACGCTCGGGCGAGGCGTTCACGACCGAATGGTTTGGGAACGAAGTCGGTGACGCCGAGCTCGAAGGCACGAAGCGCGCCATCGTGATGTGCCGACACCACGATGGTGGCGAAGGCTCCCGCCACCGCTTCTTCGAGCAGTGCGAAACCATCGCGTCCACCCAGGTTCAGATCGAGCAGCAAGACATCGATCGGGTGCGTCGCCAGGAAGGCGCGAGCACTGCCAAACGTACTGAGCACGTGAAGGGATGCGAGCCGGTCACCGAGAATCTCTCGGGTCAAGCGTTCGAGCCGCGCCGCCACCATGGCCTCGTCTTCGACGATGAGAATTCTCAAGCCGGCACGCTCCACGTCACCACGAAGACACCGCTGTCGACGTGATGGGAAAGGTCGAATCGATCGCCGAATGCCTCGGCGAGACGTGTACGGATGTAGCGCATCCCGGTGCCTTCGCGTTCGATCGCTCGATTCGTGGCGGCGCTCGGCTCATCACCGAGTGGTGACGACAACGCATAAAGCCACCTGTGCTCCTCTGCCTCTTGGCGAAGCTCGATGACGATGTCGCGACCCTGGGGCGATGGACCGTGGGTTACCGCATTCTCCACCATCGTATGGATGATGCCAGGTGGGCAAGGTCGATCTTCGTCGATGCCTTCGACCTGCAGATGATAGGTGCAGCTCTGACGAAACCCCATGACGTCGAGGTGGGCCCGACACAAGTCGAGCTCACGACGTAGCGGCACGGTCCGTTGCTCGGCTAACTCACCGAGCAGCCGGATCTCGCGCGACAACGCCTCGATCACCTCCCCCGCCACGTCGGGCTCACGTTCGAACCACTCGGCGAGCGCCGTCAAGGTGTTCATAAGAAAATGCGGCTGAATACTCTTCTTGACCAGCTCGAGCTCGAGTCGAGTGGCTCGCAGCCGTTCCGCTTCGAGCGCGTCGCGCTCGTGCCGAGCACGCAAGACCTCGGTGATCAACACCATCAACACCAGGAGATCGAGCGCGAAGAAGATCCGTTGATCGAAGAACCTGCCCGGATCGAGAAGGTAGATCACGACGCACGAGCCCACCCCGAGAGTCGCCAGCCAACCGCCGAATTGGCGACGCAGAGTCGCCAGCGCACCCCAAAGCAAACAGGTCGCCAGGCCGATCAGAAAGACCAGCGCGACGCGATAGTCGAAGCTCGGCACCCACAACGGCACGGAGAGGCTGGCGAGGAGCATGACGACACCGACCTCGCGTCGCCAGCGACCCGGGAATCGGGTCAAGAAATACGCCACCAGCCACAGCGTGGCCAACCATGCCAGGACGAGCACCATGACCAGTCTCGGTATGTGCCAATCGTAGGTATAGCCGATCAGCGAGCGCCACGCCTCGGCGATCAAGAGCAGGGCGACGGTGAGGCTGAACAAAGCCATCCACAAGGCCGACCACGATCGCCTGCCACGGACCCAGAAAGCGACCAGGAAGTAAACCGTGGCGATCAGCTTTGCGGTCAGGCTGATCATGGCGAGCCACGAATAACCGCGAGTTCGCTCGAGATTGGGCACCAAGGGGGCGATCGACCAAACGTAGAAGTTCGTTCGTAAATCAAGCTGGCGATGGTGCGAGGAGCAACGTGCCGCCGCAACGTGGCGACCCGCCGTCGTCAGCGTGACGGGCAGGTAGATGCGCGTATCGATCAGGCCTGGTTCTTCGCTCGCCATATCCTGACCGGGGAGACCTGGGGCTTCGAGAAGCTTGCCGTCCCAATAGAAGTCACAGCTAGCCAGACCGGAAAATACAAGCGCCAAGGGCTCGGTCGACCGTTGGTGTTCTGGCGAGAGATCGAAAGTCGTGCGTAGCCAGAAGAGGTCGTCGCCTGGCGTGAGCTCGAAGAGATCGATCCGTTCCCACTGCCGATCGTCGTAGGTCGGCGAGGCCCAAGCCGGGTCATCGCCGACACGCCAAGCCACCTCGTCGGCGCGTAGCGAGGATGGTGGGGCGCTTGCGAAGGCGGTGCCGACTACAAGAGCGCTGAGCACTAGCCAGAGCGATACGGATCTCACACTCTCCATAGCGACACAGTGTAGCGAGCCTGGATGCCACTCACCGAAGCTCAGTGCAGCTCACCGAGCGATCTGAGACCTCGATCTCGACGTGGCGTAGTCATGACGAACACCGCCGGCCGAATCGCCGGCTTCGAGGAGGAACCGCCATGATTCGCACGTTCTATGTTGTCGCGCTCATCGTATCGACCACGGCTCTGTGGGCCGGTGAGCTGACGATCGAGCCCTACACCTTCGAGCCTCGCCGAGGAGAACCCGTCGAGGCCGAACGCGGTCGTTTCCACGTTCCTGAGAATCGTGACGACCCGGATAGCCGCATGATCGAGATGTCGTTCGTACGCTTTCCGTCGACCAGCGACAAACCCGGCAATCCCATCGTCTATCTCGCCGGTGGCCCGGGTGGGTCGGGGGTGGCCACGGCCCGTGGACGACGCTTCCCCTTGTTCATGAAGCTTCGTGAGGTCGCGGATGTCATCGCATTCGATCAGCGTGGCACCGGCTGGTCGAATGCCATTCCGCGTTGTGAGCGTGACGCCTCGCTGGTCGGACTCTTGGAACCGATGACTCGTGACGCATGGTTGCGCGCCTACCAAACGCTGGCGAGCGAGTGTGCCGACTTCTGGCGCGCCCAAGGTGTCGATCTGAATGGCTACGACTCGGCGCGAAGCGCGGCGGATCTGGAAGATCTGCGGCGCGTGCTCGGTGTCGAGCAGATCGATCTGTGGGGGATCTCCTACGGGACCCACCTGGCGCTCGCCGCCTTGCGGCAGCATCCCACGAGCTTCGGCCGGGTGGTGCTGGCGAGCATCGAAGGGCCTGACGATACCGTCAAGCTCCCCAGCCGAACCGATGCCTTTCTCGAGCACCTTTCGTCCTTGGTGCGTCAAGACCCCGAGCTGAGCAAAGAGATCCCAGATCTCGTTGCTTTGATGCGAACCGTGCTCGACAAGCTGGACGCCGAACCGGCACGCATCAAAGTACCCAATCGTTTCACCGGTGAGGTGGTCAATCTGGTGATCGACAAGCTCACGGTCCAAGCACTCACCGGCTACTTGATCAAGAACCCCGACACCATCGCGACGCTACCGCGCGCCTATTGGGCGATGAGCCAGGGCGATTACACGGCTCTCGCGCCCTATCTGGTTCGCTTCAAATCGCTCCGCTCGATGGGTGGTATGAGCGAAGCGATGGACGCGGCCTCGGGAATGTCGGCCGCGCGCCACAAGCGCATCGAAGAGGAACGAGCCACGGCCGTGCTCGGTGACGCGCTCAACTTTCCAGGAGTCGAGCTGGCCGAGGCCCTCGGTATCGAGACCTTACCGTCGACGTTTCGCGCTCCTCTCCAGTCCTCGGTGCCGACCCTCTTTCTCAGCGGTACGCTCGACGGTCGCACCTACGTCGACGCGGCTCGAGAGGTCGCTGCCGGCTTCGACCACGGCGTGCATGTCATCGTCGAGAACGCCGGGCACGATCTCTTCATGAGTGACGAGGAGATCGGCCGTCGAATCGCCGAGTTCTTCGCCACGGGCACGACCTCGCAAACGCCGATCACCCTGCCCCCGATCCGCTTCGCGCACCCGTGATCGACAGCATTGACCAAATCTCTTGACAGCTGTGATTCGATGCCCTACTTTCTTCATAGGGATCCCGGAAACTGCTCGCACTGGTTGCGAGCGACGCCGAACGGACATCTGATGACGCCGGAGCTCATCGATGTCTGCATTCGATGTGTCGACCTGTCGACACGTTTACCGAGAGAGGAGATCACTCATGGCTAAGATCGTTCGTGCTGTCAAGAAAGCTCTCGCCCTACGCACCAAGGGCTGTGTCGAAGAGCCGCAATACTGGATGTTGTACCACCAGCTCTGAACGTCTCGGGGGTGGTCTCGTACGCCACCCCCGTACCTCCACTTTTTCCATCCTTCGGTCGATGACGGATCCTCGAGTCGCTCCCGCGTTGCCCCACCCCGCCGCGACCTCACCGCTCGATCGCCTACGCCATCGCCAAACGCGTGATGGCGATGTCTTCCAGATCGACGACGACACGCATTGCATTCTCGATCCCGATCTCGCTCAGCGCTTCAATAGCGAGAACTATCGCGACCAAACGCTGAGCGATCGTCTCGTCGACGTGATCCGTCGTCGCCGCAGTCCACCGATCACCTGGAACGAGCTGCGGGCCAGCTGGCTCGATCAGCTACGCCGACTCGGCAACGCCGACGGTGCTCGGGCGTTGAGCTCGCGCATGGATGACGCGCTGGCGGCGCGTGTCGATCGCCGGCTCGATCTCGCGCGGACCACGACGGACTTGGGCTGCCGGTCGCTCATCCCGACGGTGATCGATGGGTTGTCTGGCTCGTCTCGCGCCGTCATCGAGCGTGACCAGGAGATCAAAATCGATCGCATCCTCGGCGTGTCGGGGCCGGGTCGCATCGCCAAGCTACGGTGGTTCCGAGCGCAGATCGTCGCCGGCTGGGCCGTGCGTCGCGAGCTTCGCGGGCGCCAGAACGGGAGACGATCTCGTCGGTCTGATTTGACCGATCCGATCGTCGAGCTCATGCCACGTCTCGGCATGGACCGCGCGGCCGATTCCGTCATGGCGGTGCTCACCGCGATCGCCGGGCCGCCAGGCGTGGCCATGTCTTGTCTTCTCTACGAATGGGCTCGGCAACACGCGTGGCGGACCCAGATGATCGACGAGCTACGGTCGATATCGATCGACGATCTCGCCCGTACCCCGAGCCGAACCGCGCCGATCAGTCATCGCTTCGTCAGGGAGTGTCTGCGTTTTTGGAGCTTGCCGCTGCTCATGGTTCGGCCGGTGGAACACGACTTCGAGATCGACACACATGTGTTCAAAGAAGGCGAGTCCGTACTCTCCAGCATCTATCTGATCCATCACGATCCACGCCATTGCCCCTCACCGGAAGTCTTCGATCCGGACCGCTGGCGAGTCGCTGAGCAATGTCCACGGGGCAACGCCAACATTCCTTTCGGCTGGGCTCCCCGATCGTGTATCGGTGCGTCCCTCGGGATTCTCCAAATGCTTCTCTTTTGTCGTCTGCTCGCCACGACCTATCGTGTCGAAGTCGACGATTTAGAGGCGATCACCGTCGAGTTTCGTAGCGTGCCGAACGTCACGGGCTTCCACGGTTTCCTGCGTCGACGCTGAATGTCCGATCCCATCGCGGCCCCCGAGCCGACCTTCGCTCGTGATCCACTCGGCTATTTCGACGCCATCCTGCCGACTGTCGGCGACGTCTATCGTCCCGCCGATCACATCGTCGGGATCGCCGAGCCGACCGCCGCCAAAGCCGTGCTCGCCAATCCCGACGGTCTGTTTCGTGAACACTCGGACTTCTTCCACACCAAGCGGGGTGCCTTCGGTCCTCGGGAGACGCAGATCGCTATCGGTCGTGGGGCGCGTCAGCTGCTCAGCGACGTGCTCGCCAAGCGTCAGGACCGCTGGCCCGAAACCATCGACCGCGTCCTCGGCACGACGAGCGAATGGCCCCACGCCGGCAATCGGCTGTTCTTCGAGCATCTCGCGCCGGTTCTTCTCACGCCCGAGGCACATCCTCGGCTCGGTAAGACGATCGACGGCATCCTCGAGAACGGAGTCCTCGCGGGCGCTCGTGAACGACGTTCGAAGGTGGTCCGAGCGTTCTTTCGCTGGCGGGTATTCCGACAGCTGACTCGCGAAATCGAGCGTCGCGCCAAGGAAGATGCAACCGACCCGCCGCGGGATCTGTTCGACGTGCTCGCTCGAGCGCACGTCGACGGTGCGCGTGCCAACGATCTAGGCGAGCTCTACCTGCCGCTCTTCTTCGCCATCACCGGCTCGGTCGGCTTCGCGCTCGGCTGGTCGCTCCATCTTCTCGGCACCCAGCCGAAGCGCGATATCGCGTCGAGTTGGGTGGTTCGCGAGGCGCTCCGACTCTGGCCCATCGCCTGGCAACTCGCCCGTTTCCCGGCCACGGCCCACCGTATTCACGGCGTCGAAGTCACACCCGACACCCACGTCCTGGTGAGTCCTTATGTCATCCAGCGCCACCCGAGCTATTGGGATGCACCCGATGAGTTCCGACCCGAACGCTGGGCCGAACAGCGCGACCATCAGGCCTACTTGCCATTCGGTTGGGGAACCCACACCTGTGTGGCGTGGGCGCTCAGCCTGCATCTCGTGCAAGATGTCCTCGACACGCTCGACGGCAGATTCACCGTGACGCCACACACGGCCCGACCCTTCATCGGCCCCTCGCTCGCCCCGCCGCCGTTTACATTGCGGCGTTTGTGAGCGACGAGCGCCAGCCGCTCAACAAGTCATCGAAAAGCGACTTCCTTTCGGTTCACGCGGTTCGAGCCGGTGGCTGAAGTCATGACGATCGAGCACCTCTTTGACCAGGGTCAAACCCAATCCATTGCCACCGGGTTTGTTGGTCATGAACGGTGCATAGAGCTGTGGAGTGAGCGCTGGATCGAGACCGACGCCATCATCGTCGATCCATAAACACACCCGGCCGGACGCGTCGACCATGGTGGTGACGGTGATGACACCACCGTGGTCGATCGCCTCGGCGGCATTCTTGAGCACGTTGAGCAAGGCTTGCTCGAGCTGACGACGGTCAGCCGAGATGGGTGGTGGCTCGCCCATGGCGTGGCGTTCGATGCGAATCTCACGCTCGTCGAGGAACGGGCCGTAAAGGGTCAGGAGCTCGTCGACCACGGTATCGAGGTCGAGCGGCCGACGATCCGGCGCCGGCAAACGCACCAGGTCGGCGAATGCGGCGACAAAGGCCCGCAGTCGTTCGAGCCTCCCGCTACCGACGTCGAGCGCTTCTTTGAAATCGTCACGATCGTCGTCGGCGAGCTGATCGGTGTAGTGGCCGAGCGAGCCGAGCAGAGAGCCGACGGCGCCCACCGAGTTGTTGACCTCGTGCGAAATCATCCGGACGAGCTTGTCGTACGCCGCCTTTTCGTTTTGGCGTAGCTCTTCGGTGAGCTCCTCGAGAATGAGAAAACGCCGTGAGAAGCCGCGATCACGAAGCTCGGCGACCCGGCATCGGATCCGTCGGCCGTCGTCGAGCGTGACGAGACGCGAGTTGCCCGGCTCGAGCGCCGGGAGAGCTTCGTTCCACGGCCTCGGAAGGTCGAGAAGAGACATGGCGGGCTCGATGCCTTCGATGAGCTTCTCTCCCATCGGATTGACCCGCTCGACCCGGCCATCGAGATCGCACACCAAAACACCCGACGGCGCGGCCTCGACGAGCTTGCTCAACAACGCCTCGCGCTCGAGGCTCAACAGTCGTTCCTCGCGAAGCGCGACGATCATCGTGTTGTACACCCCGATCAACCGATCCATTTCCGGTTGACCGACCGGGACAAAGGTGGTCGTGAAATCTCGCTCGTCGATGAGCTCGGTACCCGTTTCGATCAGCTCGAGCGGGACGAACAGCCCCCGAATCAGCTGCCAGCCGATCAACAACGAGGCGAGAAAGAGCACCTCGGAGCCGAGCAACCACCAAGGATGCTCGCGCAGGGCGAAGAAAACCGCCGTGGCCAAGGCCAGGTGAACGACCCCCAAATAGAGCCTGAGTCGAGTTTCGAGTCGCATCAGGATGATGCAGCGGTCGGATCGTCGTCGGATTGAAAGCGGGCCGGATCCAGACCGTGACGGGCGAAACGCCGGTAGAGAGCGGCCCGTGACAAGCCGAGCGCACGGGCCGTCTGAGAAATGTTCCCCGCGTATTCGCGCAGGCATTTCTCGATCATCGCGCGCTCGATCTCATCGAGGGTCATGCCACCCGGGGACGGCAGACTGTCGCCACGGTGCGTGGTGGGTGTCGCGCCCTCGCCGATCGAGAACGCCTCGGCTCCGAGCCTCGTTTCACCGCTCACCAACACCGCGCGCTCGATCGCCTGTTTGAGCTGCCGGATATTGCCGGGCCAACTCTGGGCCGTCAGCCACGCGATGGCCGAGGTTTCGAGCTCGAGGCCATCGCGACCGTAGAGCTGGCCACATCGGTCGAGGAAATGCCGCGCCAGGAGAGGGATATCCCCGGGACGGTCGCGAAGCGGAGGAAGCTGTAGGGTGATCAGATTGAGACGGTAGTAGAGGTCCTCACGAAAGCTCCCCTGCTCCACCATCTCTTCGAGTCGACGATTGGTGGCCGAGATGACCCGCACGTCCACCCGACGACTCTGACTCGACCCGAGCACCTCGTAGGTGTGATCCTGCAACACCCGCAAGAGCTTGACCTGTGAGGTCGCCTCGAGCTCACCGATCTCGTCGAGAAAGATACTGCCGCCGTCAGCAACTTCGAACCGTCCTTTGCGGTCGGCGCGCGCGTCGGTGAATGCGCCCCTCACGTGACCGAACATCTCACTCTCGAAAAGACTCGCCGACACCCCACCCAGGTTGACCTTGACGAACGGTCCTTCGGCACGGCGGCTATTGCGATGGATCGCTTCGGCGAGCTCTTCCTTGCCCGTACCGCTTTCGCCGGTGATCAACACCGAAGCATCGGTGCTCGCCACCCGACCGACCAGGTCGAGAAGCTCGAGCAGTCGTGGATCCTCGCCGATCAGCCCACGGAAATCGAAACGCTCGTCCAGCTCGCGACGCGAGCGCTCGCCGACTTGACGACGTGCTTGCTCGATCCCGAGGGCCGTCTCCATGGTCGCGAGGAGACGGTCGTTTTGCCACGGCTTGGTGACGAAATCGACCGCCCCGGCGCGCATCCCGCGTACCGCCAGGTCGATCGTGCCCCAGGCCGTCATCAACACGATGGGCACCGACACGCGCGCCCGGATGTCACGCAGCAGCGCGAGTCCTTCTTCACCGCTCGTCTGACGCGAAAAGTTCATGTCGAGAAGGACGAGATCGATCGGTGTCTCGTCGAGCACGGCGAGCGCCGCGCTCGGTTGCGCGGCGCGTAGCGCACGGTATCCGTGTTGCTTGAGCAACAAAGCCACCGACGCGGTGATCGAGTCGTCGTCGTCGACCACCAGGATGTTCGCGAGAGCGGTCATGCTTTCTGTATCTTATTGATGATGGAGCGCCTGTGCCGGGGCCACCCGCGATGCCAGCCAGCTCGGATACAAACCGCACAGCACCGTGAGGCCGAGCAGGGTCGCCGCGGCGGCGAGAAACGCCTGCAGCCCGACATCGAGTCTCATCGAAAGCAGCCCGAGAAGCGGCAGCTGGGCCGCGAAGACGCCACCGAGCAGTACGCCGATCACCGCGAGCACCATGAGCTCGACGACGATCTGCCATCGCACCGCGGCGGCGGTGGCGCCTTGCGCGCGGCGCAACCCGATCTCACGGGTGCGGCGCGACACGTTCTGCCACAGCACCCCCGTCAGACCCAGACCGACCATGAACAAAAGGAAGAGTGCGACCACGCCAGCCGCGATCAACGGTGTTGCACCCTGTTCGAGATGTTGCGTCCGCTGTTCTTCGACACGACTGATATCGAAGCTCCAATCCGGGTATTCAGCACGAAGGCGACGCACCAGCGCCTCTTCGACCTCCGGAGGCGCGCCGGGTTGCACCGCCACCGCGAGATTGAACCATCCGCGCTGGAGGTCTTCATCGGGCCACATCGGTCGAAAGAAGACCGGCCGGTTCTGGGTCAGCTCGCCACCTTTTCGGTAGTGCTCCACCAAACCGATGACCCGGAAGTTCTCGTCGCGATCACCGAGTCGGAACGGTTCACCGATCACCGGACTGTCAGCTTCGAAGATCGTTTCCGCGAACGCGCGATCGACCACGACTCGTGACTCTCCCGCCTGTTGGTCTTCGGCTTCGAACCAGCGTCCGTCGACGATGTCGAGCCCCAGAACATGATCGATGTTCGGACCGGCGGACACCACTTCCGCGCGGTGGAGCTCGCCATTGTCGTCGTACCAGCCGGTGTTCATCCCCGCGGTCGTATACAAACCCATCTGCATCATCCCGGCGCTTTGCACCGCCGGATGCTCGCGCAGCGCGGTGAGCAAGCGTTCACCATTCTCCCCGGGCGCCGGCGCGCGCCCCGAGCGTGCGGTGAGCACCCACACGTCTTCGGGGTCGAAACCAATCGGCACCGAGAAGCGCTGCCATGCCCCGAGCACTGCGACCAGGAGGGCGAAGAGGATCAAAAACGCGCCGACCAGCTCGAGCAAAACCAGCGCATTTTGACGTTTGCGATTCCACACCAATTTCAACGCATGGGCGATCATGAGCCACTCTCCGCTAAGGCCTGCCGTGGATGAAGACGGGACATACGCCAGGCCGGGTAGGCACCCGACAACAACCCGAAGGCGAGGGTGATGAGGATGCCCCAGGTGAAGATCGTCGGATTGAGCCCGAGCTCGGCGTAGGACACCAGAGCCGTTCCCGAGACGAGATGCAGCGCCAAGGTGGCGAGCACCAGACCGACGACGCCTCCGATCAGGGTGAGCAAGATGTTTTCGATCACGAATTGAGTCACCAGCGTCCGGGACGATGCCCCAAAGCTCTTCCGCACGCCGATCTCCGAGGCTCGTTCGAGAATGCGACTCATGTTGAGATTGATCAGGTTGAGACTCGGCAGGGCCATGAATAGGAGCGCCAATCCCAGAATCAGCCAGCGCATCGCCATGCCGGGTGACGACCCCCCTTCGCTCGGTACCGAGAGCAGCTCGCGCGCCAGAGCGTCGAAGGTGGTCTCGACATTGGCATGGAGACGGTCGTAATCCTCCTCCGTGGAGACGTCGACCTCGGCGAGTCGCGTCAGAATCTCTTCACGCAAGGCCGGCATCCGGTCTCGATTCGGTGCGACGAAGAAACCTTGAAACGAGCCGTAGAGACCCTCGAGGTAGGCATCGGTCTTGGAGGTCGAGATCGGCACCCACACGTCGGCGAACGAAGCGGGACGAAACGCCGGCACGTTCTCCACCACACCGACGACACGAAACGTCCGGCCATCGATCTCGATCGATCCATCGATCGCTTCCTCGTCGCCGAAGACTCGTCGGCGCGTCTCGTGATTGATCACCGCCACCGGCCGAGCCTCGGCATCGTCTTGATCGGTAAACGGACCGCCTTCGAGAAATTCGTATTGAAAGACGCGGAAGAACTCGCCATCGACCCAGCGCATGGCCAACGAGACCTTCTGGCCGTCGACAAACGTCACCGCCGCTCGGGGTACGGTGCCGACGCTCACCTCTTCGGCGAGATCGATATCGCGTAGGGGGGCGAGAACGCTGTAGCCAGCCTCGCCGCGGTATTGGGATTGCTCACCGATGAGCTCGATCTGGAAGACCCCCAGCATTCGATCGGTGTTGACTTCCGGAGCTCGCGCCCCGAACGCATGATCGAGAAAAGCGGTGGCCAGCATCAACACGACCAGCGTCAGCGAGATCCCGAACAAGCTGACGAAGGTGAAGAACGGTCGTCGGCCGAGAATGCGCCAAGCGAGGATCACATACGAACGCAGCATCAATGCACCTGGCGACCATCGAACAAACGCAGCGTCCGCTCGGTCCGTTCGGCCATGCGTGGGTCGTGGGTCACCATCACCACGGTCGTTCCGTCGGCGTTGAGCGCTTCGAGAATCGACATCACCTCGTCGCCCATATGGCTGTCGAGGTTGCCCGTCGGCTCGTCGGCGAGCAGGACTTTCGGTTCGCCGACGATAGCGCGCGCGATGGCCACGCGTTGCTGCTGACCACCGGATAGCTGCGCCGGGAAATGGTGCAGACGCGACGCCAATCCCCCCCGCTCGAGCGCCGCCGTCGCCGCTTGCCGTCGTTCACGGGCCGGCATACGGCGATAGAGCAACGGGATCTCGACATTGTCGAGAACCGACAGGTCGGGAATCAAATGAAAGCTCTGAAAGACAAAGCCCAGGGTTCGATTGCGGAGCTGGGCCAGCTGGCGATCGTCGTAGCGCTCGATGGTCCGCCCGTCGAGCGTCACCCGCCCGTCGCTCGGTTCGTCGAGCAAACCCATGATCGACAACAACGTGCTCTTGCCACAGCCCGACGGACCCATCACCGACACCATCTCGCCGTCGGCGATGGTCAGGTTCACCGCGTCGAGCGCCTGTGTCTCGATACGGTCGGTTCGGTAGACCTTGCTCACATGCTCCAGACGAATCATCACGCCTCCTTCGTTCACCTAATTCGCAGCTCTTCCACCTGTCGAAATCGACTCGTGTCCGAGACGATCACGCGTTCACCTGCCTCGAGACCGTCGACCACTTCCCAATGCCGCTCACCCGAGAGCCCCAGGGTCACCCGGCGTCGCGTCGCCCGTTTGCCGTCCGCGGCGATCACGAACACCTCGTGTTCCCCCGGACCGTTGGCGAACGGACCCTTGGCGAGGATCGAGACCTCGTCACGCCGCGCGGTCACCACCAGCACCTCGATACGGAGGTTGGCGCGCAGCCCTGGGTGATCGGGTCGGTCGAGCGCGACACCGAAGCGCAGCGTCCCCTCCTCGACCTCGGGATAGACCTGGCTCACCCTTCCCGTCAACGGCTCGTCCCCGAGCCGGAGCCGCACCGGTAAGCCGGTGGCGACCCGCTCGGCGTGCACCGCCGAGGCCGAGGCCTCGACCCGAAACGAGTCGAGATCCGCCAAACGCGCCAGGACTTCCCCTTGATCGACCGTTGCCCCGACCTCGTCGAGCACCCAGGTCAGCACGCCATCATGCTCGGCGCGGGTGGTCGCACGGGTCAGCAAGCGTTCGAATTGGGCGCGTTCCTGGCCCAGACTTTCGAGCTCGGCGTCCAAGCCTTCGAGCTGGGCCACCGCGGCCTGTTCGCTTTGATCGACACGAGTCCCGAGCGTTTCGAGCTCGATTTCCAGCCGCTTCACGCGGGTTTGCGTGGCCCGCAGACCGCTGATGGCCAACAGGCCTTCGTTGAAGAGCCGGTTCTCTTGCTCCAGTTGAAACCGCGCTTCCTCGAGCTCGAGCTCCTTGATCCGACGCTCGCTCCGGAGATCGGTCACCTCACGGTCGAGCGCCAATCGGCGCTCACGCCGTTCGGCTTGCTTCTGCTCCACCCGACCGTTCACCTGATCGAGGCTCAGCTGGGTCGCCGAGACATCGAGCTCGAGAATCGGGTCACCCGCGGTCACCTGACCACCAGGCTCGCGCAGCACGGTCAAGACCCGTGCGGCCACCGGGCTCGTCACCACCCGCTCCGCCGCGGGTTGTGCCGTGCCGGTGGCCGACACGACCGCCTCCAGGTCACCACGCGTCACCTCGGCGACTCGCACCTGTGACAGCGCGACGCTCGGACGCAGCCAGCTCGCCAGCCAAATCAACACCACCGTCGCGATCACCACGATCACGATCGGGCGCCACCAACGGCGCAACTGGTGCTGGGAACGTTCAGTGGAAGTAAGCTCTCGATCCATCACGAAGGATGGTTAGAGCAAGGAAGGTGCCAGCCGCAAACGACGATAGATCTTGAACAGAGCGCGAAAAAGGCCTGTACGCCTCCGTACGGGGGTGTACGGATCCGTACATGTACAACGAAAACAGCCGTAGGCTGTTTTCGTTGGTCGCGTAACGCTCCGAAGGAGCGTAGCGACTCAGAGAACCGCCTCTTGCTTCGCCTTCATCGCCAGCTCGCGCGCCGTCATCTCGAAATAGACGAAACCCAACCCACTGGCCTCGTCGGCAAGCTGACTGAGCTCTCGTTCGGCATCCGCATAATCGCCTAAATCCAGCAAGACGAGACCGTACGCCAGTCTTTCGTGTAGCCGGCCAGCGACAGTCGTCGCCGTCGTGGCGAGCATCGACCGTGTGAGAGCCAAGGCCTCGTCTCGGTTGCCACGCTTGGCTGCGAGCCGGGCGCGTCCCCTGATCAACCTGGCTTCGTTCTGGTACACGCTCGGTTCGTGGCCATCGGTTCGATCGAGAACACTCTGCGCGCCGCCCAAATCGCCTTTCTCGAGCAGAACCTCGGCAAGTGCAAGACGTGATTGGCCGAGGAGATAGGCGTCATGGACGTTGAACGCCACGAGCAGACGAAGAAGCCGTTCGGCTTCATCGAGATCACCCCTGCGCAGAGCGAGCTCGGCGAGCCAGCTACGCGCCAGATTCGCCGAGATCTCGGGGTCCCACTCCTCCCATTGACGAACCGATTCCTCGAGCAAGCGCTGAGCCTCTTCGATCCGGCCCGTGTGCAAGACCACAAAGCCCTTCATATCGCGGGCGATGTTCTCGACCCGTTGATTGCCGGTGGTGGCACCGATCTTCTGTGACTCTTCGAAACGTCCCAAGGCAATGTCGAGATCACCGACCGAATAGGCGATCTGACCGGCCTTGAACAGGATCATCGAGAAGACATAACGACTTCCGACGGTTCGAGACAGCTCGACCGCTTCTTCGATCAGCGATTGGGCGCGATCGAGATGTCCATGTGCCGCGTGATCACCGGCAAGGTTGGCGAGGATCCCGGCGGTGAGCGCGCGATCACCACTGGCGCGCG
>JBCDBH010000083.1:0-18337 GCA_039184055.1 Acidobacteriota bacterium | reverse complement strand
CCTTGACACATCCTGCGTCTTGGCCCACACTTTTAAAAAACAGAACACTTGTTCGGTTTTTGTCGACGACAAGGACCGGACGACTGGCGCCGAGGAGATGGGATGGCACGGCAGCGACAAGAGGCGAAGTCGGAAGCGGCGATGAACAAGGCGCTCGACGCGGCGCTCGAGCTGTTGTCGAAGCAGGGATTTCGCGCCACGACGATGCGTCAAATCGCCGAAGATTCGGGGCTGTCCCTGGGCAACCTCTACCACCACTTCCCCAATAAAGAAGCGATCTTCCAGCGCTTGATCGACGTCTACTTCGAGCGGCTGCTCGATCCCGAGCTGCCTCTCAACAAGCTCTTCCGCCAGGGGCGATTTCCCGAGGATCTGGAAGAGCTGGCCGACGCGATCGAGCAGGTGGTGGAGGAGAACATCCCGTACATCTTGCTGATCTACGTGGATGTCATCGAATTTCGCGGCGAGCACATCCACACCTTCTACGAAGAGATGGCGGCCCGCTATCAGGCGGTGTACGGCGACCGGCTCGAGGCCCGCAAGACGCGTGGCGAGCTCGGCGATGTCGACCCGTTGGCCGGCGTGATGATGGCGTCACGCTGGTTCTTCTATTTCTTTACGGTCGAGAAGTGCTTCGGTGTGCCGATGCATCTCGGCCTCGAGCCACGGCAAGCGGTGAAGGAGTTTGTCCGTGTGCTGCGATATGGCCTTTTGCCGCGCGGCGAGCAGGCCACGGGACAACCGGACGACGAGGGCGACGACACGCCCGGGAGGATGGAATGAAACGAGGAATCTTCTGTATGGCGCTGGTCCTGCTACTCGCGGTGCCGGCGTGGAGCCAGGTGGCGACCGGTGAAATCGAGGTGGCGGTGACCGATGCCGGCGGTGGGGCGATGCCCGGCGTCGCGGTGACGGCACGCAACGTCGACTCGGGTCTCGAACGGCAGGCTTTTGCCGATGAACAAGGTCTGGCGGTCTTGCGTGCCCTACCACCGGGCACCTACGACGTGAGCACCATGCTCGAGGGTTTCGCCTCGGTGTCGCAGGAGGTCGAGGTTCGGCTCGGGCAGACGGTGCGACTCCGGGTCGCCATCCAGCCCGAGGTGTCCGACGCGATTTCCGTCGTCGCCGACGCGCAGATGGTCGATCTCTATCGCACCAGCGTGTCGACCAATATCCTTCCCGAGCAGATCGAGCAGCTGCCGGTGGCGGATCGTGAGTTCGAGCGTCTGGCGTTCATCGCCCCGGGCGTGCAGCGTGAGCGTGGCACCTTCCGCTTCATCCAGGGTGGACCGGTGATCGGCTCGAGTGGTAACGCCAGTCAGTCGACCATTCTGGTCGACGGTGTCGAATTCACCGATCCGGCTCTCGGCTTGGCGCGCACCCGTTTCAGTCAGGATGCGATCCAGGAGTTCAAAGTCATCACCAACCGCTTCGATCCCGAGATCGGCGGCTCGGCGGGTGGCGCGCTCGCGGTGCTGACCCGTTCGGGTACCAACGAGGTGTCCGGCTCGGTCTTCGGTTTCTTTCGCGACGAATCGCTACGTGAGCAAGATGCCCTGTCGGAAGACGAGTTCGATTACAGCCGCTATCAGGTCGGCGCCACCCTGGGCGGCGCGCTCGTGCCCGACAAGACGCACTACTTCCTGTCGCTGGAGTACATCGACGAGGAAGATTTCGTCGCCTTTCGCCCGGGTGGCGCATTCACCGGCCTAGCGGAAGACGTCGAGAACCCTTTTACCCAATGGCTCGGCCTGGCGACGATCGATCATCAGGCGTCGGACGACAGTACCTTTCTGGGTAAATTCGTCTACGAGCAATACGAGGAACAGAATTTCCGCGTCGGTGGGGTCTCGGATGTCTCGAACGGCCAGGAGCTGCTGCGTGACAATTGGAACGTGATCGGTGGCTGGACCAAGGTGCTGTCCAACGAGCGTCTCAACGAAGCGCGGCTGCAATTCGGCGCGCGCAAGTACGACGAGCCGACCAATTCGAGCGCGGTGGAGGAGTGGTTCAGCGGTGGCAACACCCTGCGAATCGGCAACAACGTGGTCGGCGATCTGCTCGGTGACGGCGACTATTGGGAGATCCGCGACACCTTTCACTGGTCGGCCGGTGGCGGGCGTCACGACCTCAAGGCGGGTTTCTCGATCTTCCACATCGAGGAGCGCTCGATCATCGACACCTTTCAGGAAGGTTTGATCATCTACGCCACCGACACGCGTGATTTTCCGCTGCTCTACATCTTCGGTGACGGTTCGAGCGACGTCGAAGTCGAGTCGGACATCTACAGCGTGTTCATCCAGGACGATTGGGTGGCGCGTGACAACCTGACCCTGACCTTCGGTCTGCGTTACGACTACGACGACGGTGGCAACAATCCCGGTTTCGAGCACCCGCTCGTCAACTCGCGGGATCGTGACACCGACAACATCCAGCCTCGCTTCGGCTTCGTGTGGGACGTGACCAACAATGGCGAGAACATCGTCCGGGGTGGCGCGGGCATTTTCACCGGTCGCTATTTGCTCGTGCCGGCTTTCACCGAGCTGCAGCAAAACGGCCTCACCGGTCGGGTGACGCGGACCAACCTCAACCTGCCGCCGTTCTTCGTGCTCGATCTGGACAACCCCGAGAACACCGGTCTGCCGCTACCCCCGGACATCTCGCTGATGGCCGACGATCTCGAGGCGCCCGAGGCCACCCAGGTGACGCTCGGCTACACGCGTCGGCTCGGCGACACCGGTCTTTTCCTCGATCTCGAAGGCATTTGGGCCGAAGGCGACAACGAGATCGTCATTCGTGACACCAACTTCGGTGGCAATGCCAACCCGATCCGTCCCAACCCGACGTACAACCAGATCAACACCTACACAAACGAAGGTCGGTCAGAATACCGAGCGCTCGTTCTGGGACTCAACGGCACCTTGAAAGGCGGCCATCTGATCACCGGCTCGGTGACCTGGTCGGAGAAGGAGAACATCGCCGACGATTTCAGCCCGGTCTTCCCGACGGGCTACCCGAGCGATCCGGCCGATATCGAAGCTGAATTCGGCCGCAGCCGTGGCGACGAGGAGTGGCGGGTGGTGCTCTCGGGTATCTTCCGGCTGCCATGGGACGTCACCGTCGCGCCGATCTACGAGTACGGCTCGGGGCAACCGTGGAATCGGATCCGCGGCTATGATTTCAACGGCGACGGCAAGAACTCGGATCGTCTCCCCGGAGTCGAGCGCAACAGCGAAGACGGGCCGGACTTCAGCTCGCTGTCGTTGCGGATCGCCAAGGTGTTCAGCCTCGGTGATCTCGAGCTCGAGCTGATCCTCGAGGGCTTCAACGTGCTCGACGAGGACAACTTCGACGTCTCGTCAGTCGACAACGCCGAATTCTTCGCCGGCCCGACGCTCGCCAATCCCAACGCGGCCTTCGTGCCCAATCCGAATTTCGGCAATTACCGGGCGACCCTCGGCGCGCGCGAGCTGCAGCTCGGCGTGCGGATTCGCTACTGATGACCCGCGCTGACGGAGTACGACGATGATCGAAACAGGACTCGCCGCCAAGGCGGTGATCGTCACCGGCGGCCACGCCGGGATCGGCCGCGCCACCGCCCTCCGCTTCGCCCGTGAAGGCGCGTGCGTGGCGGTGTGGGACGTCGCCGAGACGGATGGCGTGGCGATCACGACCGAGCTTCTCGAAGCCGGCGCCGCCGATGCCAGCTACACCCGTCTCGACGTGCGTGACGCCTCGGCGGTCGACACCACCGTGGCCGCCGTCCTGGCGCGCTTCGGGCGTCTCGACGTGCTGATCAACAACGCCGGGATCGTGCGCGACGCGCAGCTGGTGAAATGGCGTGACGACGCGGTGGCGGGCTTCCTATCCGACGAGGCGTGGGATCAGGTCATCGACGTCAACCTCAAAGGGGTCTTCCACTGCACCCGGGCGGTGGTGCCCCATCTGATCGCGGGTGGTGGTGGCGTGGTCCTGAACGCCAGCTCGGTGGTCGGTCTCTACGGCAACTTCGGTCAGACCAATTACGCCGCCACCAAGGGTGGGGTGATCACCATGACCAAAACCTGGGCGCGTGAGCTCGGTCGTCACGGCATTCGCGTCAATGCCGTGGCGCCCGGTTTCGTCCGCACCGAGATCGTCTCCGCGATGCCACCCAAAGTGCTCGAAAGCCTAGTCGCGCATACCCCCATCGGGCGTATGGGTGAGGTCGACGACATCGCCGAGGCGTACCTTTTCCTCGCCTCCGATGCGGCAACCTTCATTCATGGCACCGTCCTGTCGGTGGATGGTGGCTTGGTTTTGGGAACATGAGCAGGTTGGGAACGTGAGCACGGTCGGGAACATGAGCGCGCCTCGTCACGCGCGGATCGTCGCCACCGGTCGTCATCTGCCGACGCACCGAGTCAGCAACGACGATCTGCGTCGACGCTTCGCGCATCTGGGTGGCGACGACGAAGGTCGTGGGGTGATCGACAAATTCGAGGCGTCGACCGGGATTCGCCAGCGCTGGTGGACGAGCGACGATCAGGCGACCTCCGACCTGGCTCTCGCGGCGGCGCGGCAGGCGCTCGAACGTGCCGGGCGACGCCCCGAGGAGGTCGATCTGATCCTCCTCGGCACCGACTCGCCCGACTACATCACCCCGGCAACCTCGGTGGTGTTGCAGCACAAGCTCGGCGCGACGAACGCCGGCACCTTTGACATCGCCTGTGCCTGTGCGTCCTTTCCCACCGGCTTGATCACCGCCGCCGGCTGGATCGCCACCAACCCGGCGATCCGTACCGTGCTGGTGGTCGGGGTCTATTTGATGCATCGTCTCGCCGATCCGGACGATCCGATGATCTTCTTCTACGGCGATGGCGCAGGCGCGGCAGTGGTCGAGGCGGGTGACGAGCCCGGTTTCGTCACCGGCGCGGCGATGGCCGACGGCGCCTATCATCGCCATTGGGGGCTCTACGCTGGGGGCACCGCCGAACCGGCGAGCGTCGAGGCGATCGAGGCGGGGCGTACCCAGGTGCGGCTCCTCGAACGCTATCCTCCCGACGTCAACCACGACGGCTGGCCCAAGCTGGCGCGTCGGCTTGCGGACCAGGGTGGGTTCGCGCTCGACGACATCGCCTTGTGGATCTTTTCGCAGGTCCGCAAACCGTCGATCGAGGTGGTGATGGACGATCTCGGCTTGCCCCGCGCCCGCGCTCACACGATCATGGAGGAGTGGGGCTATACCGGCTCCGCCTGTCTGGCCATGGCGCTCGACGACGCGCTCATCGAGGGCAGAGTCGGCGAGGGCGACCTGGTGGCCCTGATCGGCTCCGGAGTCGGCTACAACCAGGCCGGTACGGTTTTCCGTTTGTGACATGCGCAAGGAGAGAGAAGCGATGAAACGAGTCTTGATCGGTGTCGGATTGCTGGTTCTCATCGGGGTCGGGATCGCGGTCGGCTTCTTGCTCTGGATGCGTGGCAACCCGATCGAAATGGGCGTGTGGATCGGTCGCAAAGGGCTCGAAGACGCAGGTCTTCATCGCCAGGTCGACGAGCTGACTCTCGGCGACGGCACCACGAGCCAGATAGTCAGCTACGAAGGTGGCTTTGGCGAGCTGGGAACGGTGGTGCTGCTGCACGGCGCCGGGGATCAAGCCGGTGCCTGGCGGGTGGTGGCGCGACCGCTCCGTGAAGCCGGTTGGCGGGTGATCGCTCTCGATGCTCCCGGGCATGGTGATAGCGATCCGGCCGACGGTCCGTTGCCCTTCGACAAGGTGGTCGGGGGCGTGACGGCATTTCTCGATACCGAGCTCGCGGCCGACGACGTTCCCGAGCCGGTGGTCTTGGTGGGGCATTCGATGGGCGCCTGGCTGGCGTCGTATTACGCCCTCGATCGCGCCGATACGATCGACCGAGTGGTCTTGGTCAACGGCGGACCGCTACGCAGCACGCCACCCGAGGGGGTGAGCCTGATGCCGGCCGATCGTGAGGAGGCGCGCGCGGTGATGGCGGCGATGCGTGATCCGTCGGCGGCGCCGGTGCCCGACTTCGTGCTCGATGATGTGGTGGAGCACATGCGTGACGGTGCGGTCGGTCGGATGTTCGCCGCGCCGGAGTCGTTCGAGCCGTATGTGCTCGACGGTCAGCTCGGTGGCTTCGCCGTGCCGGTCGATGTGATTTGGGGCATGTCGGATCGCTACTTCGAGATCGGCTACGAAAAGCGCCTGCTCGCCGAGCTGCCGGTGGCGCGTCTGCACCCGCTCGAGACTTGTGGCCACGTACCGACCACGGAGTGTCCGGCCAGCTTCACCGAGCTTTTGCTCGAGGTGTTGGCGCTGCCGGCGCCGATTGCTGAGCCGTCTATGGACGAGCCGTCTGACGTCGAACCTTCTGTCGACGAGCCGCCTGTTTCCGGGCCATCCGGTGAAGCCGAGGCGAGCGCGACGGCCGAGGCATCCACTCTATGATCCATGCCGATTTGCTCACCGAACGAGCGCGTCTCACCCCCGACAAAGAGGCCTTGGTCGAGGTCGCGAGCGGCTCGCGGTGGACGTATCGCCAGCTCAACGACCGCGCCACCCGCGTTGCGGCGCTCTGGCGTCGGCTCGGGCTCGAAAAAGGTGATCGGGTGGGCATCCTGGCGCACAACCGCGTCGAGTTTCTCGATGCCTTCTTCGCCGCGCCCAAGGGTGGGGTGGTGCTGGTCACCCTCGGCACCCGGCTCACCGCGCACGAGCTCGCCCACGTGGTGGCCGACGCCGGCTGTCGCGCGCTGATCTATGACGGCGACTTCGCCGATACCATCGCGGCGATGCGTGATCAGGTTCCGACCGTCGAACATTGGCTGGCGCTCGACGCCCCGTCGGATGCCCCCGCCGACTCGACCGATCTCGCTTGGGCCACCGAGATCGAATCGGTGGAGAGCGTCGGATTCACCCGCGAGCCGTGCGTCGGTGACGATCTCTACTGCCTGCTCTACACCTCGGGAACGACCGGCAAGCCCAAGGGCGTGATGATTCCGCACCGCATGGTGGCGTGGAACGGCTACAACACCGCCTGTGGCTGGGGCCTACGTGAAGACGACGTCAGCCCGATTTTCACACCGCTCTACCACGCCGGTGGTCTGATGGCGTTTCTGGTGCCGATCTTCACCGTCGGCGGTACCATCGTGCTCCACGATGGCTTCGATACCGATCAGGTGTGGGACGTCATCGAGCGTGAGCGCTGCACGGTGATTCTCGGCGTGCCGACGATTTGGCAGATGCTCATGGAATCGCCCCGGTTCGCCACTGCCGATCTGTCGTCGGTGCGCTGGCTGATCAGCGGTGGCGCGCCGCTGCCGCAGTACCTCATCGACGTTTGGCAGGGTCGTGGCGCGGCGTTCAAACAGGGTTTTGGTATGACCGAGGTGGGTGTGAATTGCTTCGCCATGACGGTCGAGGATTCGGTAGCCAAGGCGGGCTCGATCGGCAAGCCGATGATGTTCACCGACGTGCGGCTGGTCGACGAGACGGGAGCCGACGTGGCGACCGGTGAGGTGGGGGAGATGCTCTTTCGCGGCCCGCACGTTTCGCTCGGCTATTGGAACAATGAAGCCGCGACACAGGCGGCGCACGATGCCGACGGCTTCTTTCACAGCGGCGATTTGGCGCGTCGTGACGCGGACGGTTTCTTCTATGTCGCGGGCCGCGAAAAAGACATGATCATCAGCGGTGGCGTCAACGTCTACCCGGCGGAAATCGAGGGTGAGCTGATGCGTCATCCAGCGGTCGCCGACGCCGCCGTGGTCGGCGTACCCGACGAGAAATGGGGCGAGATCGGAGTCGCCTTCGTCGTCGCCCGTGAGGCGCTCGATGACGACGCGCTGACGAGCCATCTCGAAGCGCGGCTGGCGCGCTACAAATTGCCACGTGGTTATCGCTACGTCGACGCCCTGCCACGGACGCCCTACGGCAAGGTGGTCAAGGGCGAGCTGCGGGAACGCTTCGTGATGGAGGCTGCTTCGTGAGCGCGCTTCTGACCCACCGTGTCGAGGGTGATGGGCCACCGGTGGTGCTGCTCAACGGCGGCATGATGACCATCGCCGCCTGGCACGAGGTAGCCACATCCTTGGTCGAGCGTTTCCAGGTCATCCGGTGCGATTTTCGCGGGCAGCTGCTGAGCCCCGAGAAGACAAGCCATGGAGAACCGACAACCCGTCTTGCTGACCACGCCGCCGACGTCGTTGCCTTGCTCGATCATCTCGATATCGATCAGGCGCACGTTATCGGTGCCTCCTTTGGCGGCATGATCGGCGTTTGTCTGGCCGCCGACTGGCCACGACGCGTGACGTCGCTTCAAGCGGTCACCGTCGGTCTGCGCGCCAGCGAACGCTTCGATCGCAGTACGCGTCGGGTCATCGAAGCGCTCGACAACGACGCGCGGGGTACGGTCTACGATCTGGTCGCCGAAGAGGTGTTCTCGGAGAGCTATCGGCGCGATCACGCCGACGTCCTGGCGTCACGCCGTGCCGCCACCATGGCGCTTCCCGATACGTGGTACGGCGGATTGCGACGGATTTTGGAGACAGTGCTCGGCTTCGATCTGAGCGCCGAAGCCGAGCGGGTCGAAGCGCCTTCGAGCGTGGTGGTGGCGAATCTCGACGAGGTGATGCCACCAGCGTCGTCGCACCAGCTCGCCACGCTGCTGCATGCCGAGGTGGTCGAGCATCCGAGCGCCGGTCACGGTTTGGTGATGGAAGATCCGCGCTGGCTCGTCGAGACCTGCCTGCCGTTTCTCGAACGGCTCACGCTCGAGCGGTTGGGCGCGAGCTGATGGCGTTGTCCTGGAGCCTGTTCGCGCTCTACGTCGTCGTCACGCTTTATCTCGCCTATCTCGGCAACAAGAAAACCGACTCGCTCGAAAGCTACGCCATCGGCAAAGGCGATATGCGACCGTGGGTGGTCGGCATGGCGCTGGCGGCGAGCATGACCTCGACCGCCACGCTGGTGATCAACCCCGGCATCGTCTACGCCTACGGCATCTCGGCGGTGCTCGGTTATGGCGTCGCCGCCGGGCTCGGGCTCACCGTCGGCATCATCGTCTTCACCAAGGGCTTTCGCCGGGTCGGTGCCAAAACCCGCATTCTCACCGTGCCGCAATGGATCGGGGAGACCTGGGGCGATTCACGGCTCACCGTCTTCTACGCCGTGATCAACCTCTTCCTGATCGCCATGGTGGTGCTGATCTGCTATGCCATGGCAGGCTTGATGTTGGCGACACTCGGTGTCGAAAGCCTGGTGCCCGGGTGGGGATTCGAAGTCTCGCTCGCCGGGGTGATTCTTTTCGTCTTCGCCTACGTCTTTTTTGGTGGCACCTACGCTCACGCCTACACCAACACCGCACAGGGTGTGGTGATGCTGGTGGTCGCCGGCCTGCTCACCGCGTCGGGCTGGGAGTGGCTGGCGAGCGGTGCGCTGTGGTCCGAGCTCACCGCCATCGACCCGCTGCTGACCTCGGTCGCCAATCCCGACAGCGTGCTTTTCCGCAACCTCTTCGAGGTCTTCGGGGTCAACCTCCTGGTCGGCTTCGCGCTCACCCTGCAGCCGCATTTCTTGATCAAAGCGCTCTACGTCAAAAGCGACCGCGACGTGAACCGCTATCTGATGATCACCGTCGGCGCGGGCTTCATCTTCACCTCGGTGCTGCTCTGTGGCCTCTACGCCCGGGTCGGTTCGGCCGAGGCGGTGACCGCGTTCATGGCCGAGACCGGGATGGGGATCGACGGCGTGATGCCGGCCTATATCGTCGACACCTTTCCGCCGCTGCTCCAAACCGTCGTGTCGATCGCCCTGCTCGCCGCCGGTATGTCGACGCTCGACGGCATCCTGGTGGCGCTGTCGGCGATTCTCGCCAACGATGTCTTTCTGGTGGCACGGCGGCGTCGTGGCGTAGTGACCGATGCCGCCGACGAAACCCGTCTCGCGCTTCGCGTCGGTCGGTGGAGCCTGATCGGCTTGGGCGTGCTCGCCTTCGTACTCTCGCTGGTGCAGCACCACACCAAAGGGCTTAGCATCGCGATCTTCGCGCAAGAAGGCGTCTACGCGCTCTTCGCCGCCACCTTCGTGCCTTTGCTCTTCGGCATCTTTCGCTGGCCGCTCGCCAAAGGCTGGGTGGTGACGGCGTCGCTCACCGCGCTCGCGGTGCACTTCTTCTTCCGCTACAGCGGCGTCAGCCTGCTCACCTCTGCCGACGGCACCAACCCCGGGCTCACCGCCAGCTACGCCCTGCTCGCCAGCCTGGTGGTGGCGACGCTCGGATGGTCCGTTTCTCGGAAGACCTCTCGACAATCGGAATCCTAGTCACGGGCGCGCGACGAATGTAGTCCTCGAGTATGAGCGATCTTCTCGAGGTGACCGAGCATGGATTGTGGGCGGCCGACGGGGGTTATCACGTCGACCCGGTCAAGCCCGTGCCGCTCGCCGTGGTGACCCACGCGCATATGGATCATGCGCGTCCCGGTAGCGAGCGCTATCTCGCCCCTCATGCGTCTTTGCCCTTTCTCCGTCAGCGTCTCGGTGACGACGCGGTCATCGATACGCTGCCGTTCGGAGAGCCCTATCGCCTGGGCAATCACCAGCTCTCCTTTCATCCCGCCGGGCACGTCCGTGGCTCGGCGCAGGTCCGAATCGAGGCCGACGGCGACGTCTGGGTGGTGTCGGGTGATTACAAACGCGCCGCCGACCCCACCGCGCGAGGCTTCGAAGTGGTCGAAGCCGACGTCTTCATCACCGAGGCGACTTTCGCCTTGCCGATTTATCGCTGGCCGTCGACGTCCGAAGTGATCGACGAGCTCGTCGACTGGTGGCGTCGTGCCGCCGACGATGGACGCGCGGCCGTGCTCTTCTGCTACGCCTTTGGCAAAGCGCAGCGCATCCTCGCCGAGCTGGTCGGACGCGCTCCGGGCCCGGTGTGGCTGCACGGCGCTATGGCCGCCTTGACCCGCGCCTACCGGGAAGATGGAGTCGAGCTGGTCGAGACGAACCTGGTCGCCGAGGCCGAGAAAGGCCAGAGCTGGGCCGGTGGGCTGATCCTGGCGCCACCGTCGGCCCGTGGCACCACGTGGATGCGACGCTTTGGCAACGCCACCACCGCCTTCGCCTCGGGGTGGATGCGGGTGCGCGGTCGTCGGCGTTGGCGAGGCGTCGACCGAGGCTTCGTGCTTTCCGATCACGCCGATTGGTCGGAGATCCTCGCCACGATTCGTGAGACCGGGGCGCGGCGCGTGCTCACCACCCATGGCTTTGCCGAGCCCCTGGCGCGTTATCTCCGTGACGATGGCTACCAGGCCGAGCCGATCGAGCTGCGTCGTGAAGGTGGCGATGATGACGGGTCGAACGACGATGCCTCGAACGACGACGCGTCTTCGGCCAGCGAATCATGAAGGCCTTCGCTGAGCTCTACGAGCGTCTCGACGCCACCCATTCGACTCGCGACAAGGTCGACGCGATCGCCGACTATCTCCGGAGAGCCGAGCCTGCCGACGCCGCGTGGGCGGTCTACTTCCTCGCCGGCAAGCGGCTCAAACGCACCATCCCCGCGTCACGGCTCCGGGCCTGGGGCAGTCCGGCGAGCGAGCTGCCCACCTGGCTCTTCGAGACCTGCTACGCAACGGTCGGTGATCTCGCCGAAACCGTTGCTCTCTTGGTCGGCAACCCACGCACGGACGAAGCAGACACCGGTCTCGCAAGCTTCATCGAAACCGAGCTCCTGCCGCTCGCCGGCGCCACCGAAGAGACCCAGCAACGCGTCGTGCTCGACTGGTGGCGACGCTTCGACAGCCGACGGGTCTTCCTGATCAACAAAATGCTCACCGGCGGTCTACGCGTCGGCGTGGCGCGTGGGCTCACCACCCGGGCCCTGGCGGCAGTTTCCGATCTCGATACGGCGATCATCGCGCAGCGTCTGATGGGCGCCTGGCAGCCCAGCGCCGAGCGCTATCGGCAGCTCATTGCGGCGGAAGAGCCAGACGAGCAGGGCGGACGGCCCTATCCCTTCTTTCTCGCCTCGCCGCTCACCGATCAGCCCGAAGAGCTCGGCCCGTTGACCGACTGGCGAGTGGAGTGGAAGTGGGATGGAATCCGCGCCCAGCTGCTCCGTCGTTGTGGCCAGACCTTCATCTGGTCACGGGGTGAAGATCTCATCACCGATCGCTTCCCCGAGCTCACCGCGCTCGCCGAATCCCTGCCCGTCGACACCGTGCTCGACGGTGAGATATTGGCCTGGCGTGACGATCGACCGCTGCCCTTCGCCGTGCTGCAAAAGAGAATCGGTCGTCGCAAACTCAGCGCCAAAGTGCTTGCCGACGCTCCCGTCGCGCTGCTCGCCTACGACCTGCTCGAAGACGCGGGTGAAGATCTTCGCGCCCGTCCCTTCGACGAACGTCGCGCCCGGCTCGAAGCCATCGCCGCCGACAGCCCCTTGCAACTGTCACCTTGTGTCAAAGCCGAGACCTGGGCCGACCTCGAGGTCCTGCAAGGCGAATCACGTCAGCGTGGCGTCGAAGGCTTCATCCTCAAACGACGCGACTCGCCCTATCGAAGCGGCAGACGTCGCGGCGACTGGTGGAAATGGAAAATCGCCCCCCTGACCGCCGACGCCGTCATGATCTACGCCCAGGCGGGTCACGGCCGCCGCGCCAGCCTCTTCACCGACTACACCTTCGCCCTATGGGACGGCGACAACCTCGTGCCCTTCGCCAAAGCCTACTCAGGCCTCGACAACGCCGAGATCCGCGAGCTCGACCGCTGGATCCGTCGCCACACCCGCGAGCGCTTCGGCCCGGTGCGCTCCGTCGAACCCCAACAAGTCTTCGAAATCGCCTTCGAAGGCATTCAGGCCTCGACTCGTCACAAATCCGGCGTCGCCGTTCGCTTTCCCCGTATCCTGCGCTGGCGACGGGACAAACGCCCCGAAGACGCCGATCGCCTCGACACCGTGCGTGCCTTGATCCAAACTGAGTCGTCGTAGCGATAGAAAGAGTCTGCTCTTCCGTTCCGCCTGGACGGCCCTGCGCGACCTGGCGGTCGGCCCGCGCCACCTCAGTGCCACGATCGGCGCGTATAGTGCTCCACAGCTGGGTGGCCGGCCGGGTGAGCTATACTAAATAAAAGAAATCGATCTCAGTGGCCCCGCAAGGGTGCCTGACATTGTTTCTTTTATGGGAGATTGTCGCGTGACAGCCTGCCTTTCCAAAATAGCCAGCCCGCGAGAAAGCGTTTCCCCGAGGCGAGGGGCACGATTGAAACTCCATAGCCGGAACATCGTGCACGTCGGCCGCGGCCTATGCTTCCGCGCCGCTTATGCGCAGGCGTTTGCGGCTTGTGGCACGAGGCTTGGTAACTCATGAGTAGACAAGTATTCGTGAGTTACGCCAGAGAGGATCTTTCGCAAGCGCGTCGCCTCGCCGGGGAGCTTCGTCGCGCAGGTTACGATCCATGGCTTGACGAGGAACGGCTTCTCCCAGGAGAGCACTGGAGATCAGCCATCGTGACTGCCATCAAGAGCAGCATCGCATTTATTCTTCTTCTTTCAAATAAATCTGCCACAAAGAAAGGGTTTGTGCAGAACGAAATCCGCACAGCGCTGAAGGCCGTCGAGAGCATTCCTCCCGACGAGATATACATAATCCCAGCCCTCCTGGAACCCTGCGAGCCCAAGCATGAGCAGTTCGAAGATATCCATTGGGTGAATATGTGGCCCGACTGGGACTTGGCTGTAGGCAGAATTATGACTGCGCTTCGTACACTTCTGCCGCAAAGCCCAAACCTGCTGACGTCCATCCTTGAAAGAGTCTGCCGAGATGAGCATTTGATAGTGGCGCACCGTCACCCCGGAAGCAAATTCGTTATAGAGGAAGATCTGCCTCTTCCAGAGAATGACATCTTTAGCCAGCTGCTCGAATTAGAAGAAGACTATCCGCAAGCTGTAATTTTGCCTGTTGATATGTTTGCACTGGGGAATTCCTACAGATATTCGATTAGCTACAACATTCTTCGTGTGGCCCGGGACCATTCAGCGTTTGCGTCACGTCGATCTGATCTTGAGGCCGCCTTTCGTGCGGACGAATATGATAATGATGATCATGAGAAATACTGGCACGACTTCGATGGTTGTTCGGCTTTTTTCAAGGAAGTCGTTCATTCGATTCCTTTAAGCGTTGTTGTGGTAATACGAGGCCTGAGATGGACTGTTGAGTTTAATCAAGAAGAAACTTTTAGTCACATTCCAGAGTTACAAGCGTTGCGTGGTGCCATGACAATAGTATTTGATCTTTGGAAGACTGCGGACTGGACGGAAATAAAAACACTGCTTGATTGTGTAGTTGACGACACCGTACAGAGTCGGCTGTGCCACCCTTGCTCGACGGCCGGGAAGGCTCTTGCCTCGGAGGCAGAGTAGAGCTTGTCAGTGGGAGAGATTAGGTGTGGACTTGATGGCAGCCATATAGAAAGGGCTTCCGCTGCGGCGTTCGGGCAAACGGGTGGGTCAGAACTCTGCTACGGACCTTCTCAGCGTAATCGTAGAGGAAGGGCGGGCTGGAGGGCTGTTCCTATCTACTTCGGGATATTCAACGGGTGCGTTTGAAGGATTGACAGAGTGGCGCGTCAGCAGCTTCGGTTCGAGGACACCGAGAAGGTGACCTTTTTGGCTCAAAGCTATGTTCGAGGTCCAGCCGGATTCTGGTCTCATCCTGACGAACTACCTGAAGTCTTCTTCGAGGCAACAGCATGAGACGATGATAAAATCTGTCTCAGACGGACCAACTCCGCCGCTGCGCGGCTCCGTAGGCCGCTGAAAAGCGAAATAAATCGCCGCGATCAATCAGCCTAAGATAAGAGCATCTGTTTCTTGATTATTGGTGCGATCTTTGTTCTTAAGTGATCTGAGTGCGCTTGAGATTATGATCTTTGAAATAGTTCGTTTACTTTGAGGCTCTGATTGGCTGGCGCCGCGGCTGGTTCCAGTAGGGCGTGGCTCGAGGCTCTCGAGTCCCAGGCAGGGCAACAGACTGTGCAGTCTCTTAATCCGAGGCGAAGGCCGAGCTGGCAGCGGCCCGGAGCAGGCCCGGCTTTGTCGAGCGCGTCAGCCTGAGGCTCCGTTGGTCGGGATCTTTGGCCTCCGTTGTCCCTCATGGCATACTTTTCTTAGAGGAAGCAGACCATGAAGGTGGCAATCGATTTCTCCAAGGACCAGGCAGCGCGACTCAACTCAGAAGCCAAGAGATTGGGCGTGAGTCCAGAGGCGCTGGTGAAAGCTGCCGTGGTCGATATGCTCGATCGGAAGGAAGATTTTGCCAGCGCGGCAAGCTATGTGCTCGGCAAGAACCAAGAGCTCTATGAGCGTTTGAGCTGATGAGGCTTTTGAGCTTGGCCGAGGTTGTTGAGTTCCATCGCAAGATCATCGAGACGTCGGGTGGCAGCAGTGTTAGGCGAGCGGCGCGAGACGACTTGCCTCAATTGGGATAATTTCGATCACCAGTGCCCGATCGTCGCCGGCCCTTCGGGGCTGGTCGAGGCTCTCGGGGCACCCGGCTCGAAGGCGAGCGGGGTCGCGAGGGCACTTCGAGCACGCTGAGCAGAGCGTCGACGCGCGCAACGTCTGATTTGAGTCGAAGTTGCCAAATGGAAGAAGGCGATGCAGCGTTACCGCATCGCCTCATGACATCGGGTTGGGGCCGTCGCGGTTACGGAATTCGAACCTTGACGGTCGTGCTCGCGGTGGCGCCCGCGCTGTCTTTGGCGGTGAGCGTGATGTGATGGAGACCTGAGGTCAGGTCGTCGACGACCAGGCGAGTCCCGGTGCCGAGCTGGCCGCCCAGGTCGGATACCCAGCTCAGACCATAGCCAGTCAAGGTGCCGTCTTCGAGATCGGCGGCGAAGCCACTGAGCGTCAGCGAGCTACCTTCGAAGCTACTGGAGAGGATGGCGACGTTGGGAGCCTTGTTGGCGACCGCGAAGCTACCGGCCTCGGCGTAGCCGCTACGCGCGCCATCGGTGACGAGGACCTGGAGCCGCGTCGCGCCACCGGGCAGTGCCTCGAGCGCGGTGGCGCCGAGCGTGAACACGGTGTCGGTGGTGTTGAGGGCGAGGATGTTCCAGGTGTTGCCACCATCGGCGCTGGCGCGCAAGATGTAGGTGAGCGCATCACCGTCGCGGTCGCGTCCATACCACTGCAGAGTCGTACCCGCCTGGAGTGGTTGGTTGGTCGACGGCAGGGCGGTGAAGAACACCTCGGGGGCGTTGGCGCTCAGCTCGAGACGCTCGACGATGGCGCCATCACGATTGCGGTAGACGACGCGTGCACTACCGGTGGGTAGGGGCAAGACGTCGGCGAGCGCGACGAGGGTTTCATCATCGTGGACATGTCCTGGTCCGTGGTCGTGGTCATGCGGTTGACCACAGGATTCACCGATCTCACTCGCGGTGACCACAGCCTGGCTATAGAGCACCTGACCCCGGGTGTCTTCGACGTCGAGGGTCCAGCCACTGTCGAAACCGGTCGTCGCGTCGTCACGACGCCGCTCAACGGCGCCTTTGAGGGTGTCCTGATCGAGCTCGACCGCGGTGCCACCAAAGCTGTACGAAGGCAGCGCGCTCACCTTGTCGAGATCGAAGTCGATGACACCACCGACCCAGATGTGCTCGGCTGCACCGAGCAATTGGCCGATCGACGGACCTGGATCACTACCGGTACCGGTCCCCCAGGTGATGCCACTGGGTGGACCCGGGGGATCTGGCCACTGGAGGTTGCACGGCACACCGTAGGCGGGAAGCAGCTTGCAGTATTCAAAGGGCGAGACCCAGCGTGGACTTTTGTAGCCCATGATCGGGAAACCGCGGTTGGGCTGAGCGATGTCCGGGTCGTTGGAGATCACTGCCGTGCCGGTGTAATCGAAGAAGAACTCCGGATAGGGATCGGTTCCGAAGTAACCGTCGTCATCGACGTCGGCGAGCGAGCATTCGGACCACGGTGGGTCGAGTGGCCACGGGTAGTCGGGGTCGATCCCGCCGCCACTGGCTTCGTTGCCGTTGCACAGCATGTGGGCGAGGCCACGACGATGACCGATCTCATGCGCCAGGGTATCGCCACCGTAGACGCGCCACGGGCTCGCACCCGAGGTGTTTCCGTTCATCACGCCCCAGGCGACGCCGTTGTTGGCCCATCCGGAAAACGACCCGGCGGCGGCCTGACTATCGACCATGCCGTAAATGATCCAGCTCGTCGGCCAGCCGCTCAGATCACGGAGCGCCTTGAGCTGACTGTTGATCGCGGTGCGGTCGGTGCCGTTGTGGAGATTCCACTCGACGCCAAGATTGTGATCGATCGGGTAGACCGGGGTGTTCTCCCAGCCGATCGAGAACCCGGCGTCGTCGAGGGCGACGGGGTGCAACCGGAGCGCCGTCGCCGAGATCATCAGGTTGTCGAAGAACTGGGATGGAAAGTAGTGCTCGATCACCGGATCGGTCGGGTCGACCGGGGTCATGCCGTTGGGCGCCGGTTCGTGTAGGTGAACCGGAACGTAGCGGATATGCAGCTTGTCGGCGACAAAGATCGGACGGGTCACCGAGATGGTGTTGTTGGTCGCGTCGGTTTCGGCACCGAGATTGTCGTGATTGACGGTAACGGTGACGGTGATCGAGGCCGGGATCGCCTTGTCGATATCGTCCGGGATGTAGGGTTCGACGATGAAGTTGAACGACCCGTCGAAATCGATGCGATCGGCACCACCGGGAAGAACATCGGCGGTCGTCGGAAAGGTGCCACCGAAGCCGCCACCTCCCAGGCCACCTTCGGCGGTGTAGCTCACCGAGTAGTCGATGCGGGCTTCGACGTTGTTGACTGGAACCCCGGTGAGCTCCGAGGCGTGTACTCGTACGACGATACGTCGACCGAGCACGAGGGGCATGTCGTTGTCGAGATTTTGGATCGTCTGGTTGAGCTCGAGACCCGTGGCCTCGATGTCGTAGGCGAGCGCGGGCCACGTGGTGGCGATCACAAGGGTGAGAAAAAAGAACACGCGTAGCATGGTTGTCTCCGTTCGAGTTGAGGTGTCGGTAGACTTCGACACGCACTGAGACAACGAGCGTTCGTGGTGGAGACCCTCACATAGGTTTCTCGCGTGACGGCTCCGCAGCCTGGGATCGAGCGACGGTTCGCATCTCTCGGCGGCCGCGAAGAAGGCTCGACTCTCCCGCCGGACCCGCCTCGCGCCTTCGACCCTTTCATATGGTTATCGTAGAATGGTGGCGGCCATTCGACGGGAGGCGGCGAAATGGTCGGGCAGGTCGCGGGGTGATGGTGGGTTGGGGGG
>JBCDBH010000082.1:0-18360 GCA_039184055.1 Acidobacteriota bacterium | reverse complement strand
GTTCGCCTCGTCTGGCTCATCCGCCGTCGCGGCCTTGAACGCTGCTTCGGCCAGCATCTTGGTCTGCAGCGGCAAGAGATCGCGGAAGATGCCCGAGCTGGGCGAGCTCGACGCCGCGACGGTAGGCGGGGGCACGGAGGCGCGTCGGATCGTCGAGAGGATCGATGGTGATCGACGACGCTTCGGCGGTGATGGGATTTGGCGTTACGCCCATGGCCTCGAGACGACGTCGCGACATCAAGCCGTAGTAGTCGTAGGGTTTTTCGTCTGAGCCGACCTGGTAGAGCCGCTTGGCCTGGGCGGGTTCGATGGGTTCGGTGAAACGAGCCAGCCAGTAGAGCGCGGCGGGACGAAAGCCGGTGTCGGGAAAGCGGGCGAGCAGGTTGTCGAGCGCGCTGATGGCATCGATGACTTGGTCGGCTTCACGCAGATACCAGGTGAGCTTCCAGGCGGTTTTGCCGACCATGGAGCGATCGCGACTGGTGGCCATGAGGTCACGGAGCACGACGATGCCTTCATCACGATCGACGACGTTGGCGAGGTAGGTACCGAGCTGGTAGCGCGCCTCGGGATCGTCGAGTCGCTTGGCCCAGGCACGGATCTCTCGGGTGGCATTGGAACGCCTCAGGGCACGTATGGCCAGGATGCCGGCGGCTTGGCGGTGCGGGGAGCGAGGGTGCTCACGCCACAGTCGTTCGGCGGCGGCGACACAGGCGCGGTTGCGACGCAAGGCATGCAGACTGATGACTTGACGATAAAGGACGTCGTCGGTCCGTGCGTGTGTGTCATGTCGCTGGTGGAAAAGCTCGGCTTCGTCGATCGCTTCGGCATGGAGGCCGGCGCTTTGCAGCGCGACGAGAAAGTCGCTGTGGTCGTTGGGTGAGAGGCGACGTGATGTACTTTGCAGCCGTTCGCGAGCCTCGCGTGCCCACGGGCTCGATGGCGTGTCGTAGTAGATCGATTCGAGGGTGGCGCGGGCGTCGGGGTGTTGGGAGTCGAGCTGAGCACGGGCGAGACGAAAACGAATGTCGTCGGCCCACTTGCTGGGTGGATCCGAATCGAGAAACGCGGTGGCTCGAGTGATTGGCTCGTTGCCGCGAAGGAAAGCGAGCTTGGCGGCGTGGTAGGCGGCTTCTTCGCGAAGAGCCGGGAGTGTCTTGGTGTTCGCTCGGAGCCCGTCGGCGAGGGCTGCGGCGCGGTCGTAGGCTTCTTCGAGCTCGCCTTCGACGATGGCGCGCACGATCAGGAGCTCGACATGGGGGGTGAGCGTGTCGATCTCTGTCGCTCGGTCGAGCAAGGGCACGGCCGCCGCGTATTGATGCTGACGGAGCAGCTGGTAGCCCTGCTCGAGGGCGGTGCGGCTTTCGGTCGACGGCTGCGACTGTTCGGGCTTGGCGAGGCTCGGTTGGCAACCGGTGTGGGCGAGAAGGACGAGAAGAACGAGAGCGATGGGGGTTTTCAGCGTCGCGGCTCCATGTTTCGATCGATGGTAACGCAGCACGTAGGATAGACGCATGGAAATCCAAACGATCGAGAGCTTTCTGAAGTACTGGCGCAGCATCCGTGGTCGCACGATGCGGGTGATCGGTGAGATTCCGCCCGAGCACTTGGAGTGGACCTGGCAAGAGGGCAAGTTCACGTTTGGGGATCTGGCGAGGCATCTGGCGTGTACCGAGCGTTATATGTTCGCCGAGAACGTCTGTGGCCGACCGAGTCGTTACGCCGGTCACGGTCAAGACTTGGCCGACGGTCATGAGGCCGTGGTGGCGTTCATGGAACGGCTCGATGCTGAGACCCACGAGCTGCTGCGCGCGCTTCCCGACAGTCGTTTGTTCGAACGGTGTGAGACGCCCGGAGGGGCGAGTTTGCCGGTGTGGAAGTGGTTACGGGCGATGGTGGAGCACGAGTGTCATCACCGGGGGCAGATCCATCTCTTGCTGAGTCAGCTCGGGGTGGCGACGACACCGCTCTACGGGTTGACGGCGGAAGAGGTCGAGGAACGCAGCGTATGAGATCAACGCAGGGTATGAGATCGATGTGTTGGATCGTAGGCGTGTTGTTGTGGGTCGGTGGCTGTGCCCAGGAACCAGAGCCCACCGCACCCGTTCCAAGCTCGGTCCTTGATCGCGAGGTCGTTCATCTCGACCTGCCATCGGGGCCGGGGGCGATGGCGCCTCAGCTCACCGGCTCGGGCGACGATCTCGTGCTCACCTGGCTCGAGCCGACCGAGGATGATCGGCACTCGCTTTACTTCACGACGTTCGACGAGGGCTGGACACACGGCCGTCATATTGCGACGAGCGATGACTTTTTCGCCAATTGGGCCGACCGTCCAGCGGCGATTCGGGCACACGACGGCACGCTTTACGCTCATTGGCTGCGGATGATGGGCGAGGGTACCTACGACTACGGTATCCACATGGTGCGTTCGAGCGACGATGGCGTGACGTGGCAAGACATGGGGTGGTTGCACGACGACGCGACGCCCGCCGAGCATGGCTTTGTCACCTATGTTCAGGAGCCGGAAGGCGTCCGTGCGTTTTGGCTCGATGGACGGGCGATGCCCGGTGGCGGCGACATGCAGCTGCGTACGACCGTGGTGGGCTCTTCAGAGCCGAGCGAGCTCGTCGATGAGCGGGTATGTGAGTGTTGCTCTCTCGACAGTGCCCACGGTCGACTCGGCTCATTCGTCACCTATCGGGATCGGAGTCCCGACGAGGTTCGCGATATCGCGGTGGGTGCTGGGGGAGACTCGGCATGGACAGGGGGCACGATTCACGATGACGGTTGGCGGATCGCCGGTTGTCCCGTCAACGGACCCGCGATCGACATCGCTGAGGATCGTGTCGTGATCGCCTGGCATACCGAGGCGGTAGAGCCCTTGGTTCAGGTCGCTTTTTCCGATTCGGACGCTGTGGGACGTAGGTTCGGCGAGCCGACGACGATCGACGATCAGGCGCCCCTGGGGCGGGTCGATGTCGCGTGGATCGGCGACGATCACGCGGCCGTGAGCTGGCTCGATGCGACCGACGGTGGCGCCGCGCTACGATGGCGTTGGATTCATGTCGATGGCACCGTCGGCCCGGTCGAACAGGTTGCCACCACCACAGCACAGCGTTCCGCGGGGGTGCCACGCATGATCCGGCACGACGACATGCTGCTCTTTGTGTGGGTCGACGATTCGGGCCCAGCCACCGTCCTTCGCTCGGGACGGGTCCAGATTCCTAGCTTCGGCTGAACTCGCGTAGACGCGATCCGTCGCGGTCTACTCGCCCCGGAGCGCCGCCGCGGGTGACGCCTTGGCCATGAGTCGCGCGGGGTACAGCCCGGCGAGCAAGGCGGCGATGAGGGAGAGGACGACCGCCTGGAGCAAAATTCCAGGCGGTACGACGAGATCGAGACTCCAACCAAAGGACCGGCGGTTGATCACTTCGACCAGGAGCGCCGCCATGGCGACCCCGACCGGCATGGCGAGCACGCCGGCGATCAGACCCATGATCGCGGTTTGAGCGGTGACCAGACGCCAGACTTGGCCGGGGGTGAGCCCGTTGGCGCGCATGACGGCGAGCTCGCGACCGCGTTCGAGCTGGAGCGCCATCAGGGCGCTCAGGATGCCGACGAAGGCGATGACGACAGAGAGGAGCTGGAGCACCCCGGTGATCACGAAGGTGCGGTCGAAGATGGTGAGCGAGACTTCGCGTAATCCTCGGTTGGATACGTAGGAAACGCGTTCCCCCTCGGGCGTGCTGGCTTGGAGATCGCTGGCGAGCTGATCGGCGTCGACGTCGGGGCGCGCCCACAAACCGAGGGAGTGGATGGCATCGTCGTCGAAGTGTTGATCGTAGACGTCGCGCAACATGGTGACGACGCCGCGATCCGAGCCGAAGTCTTCGTACACCGCCACGATCGGAAAGGTCACGAGGCCGCGATCGGTTTGGAGCTGCACGGTGTCGCCAGGACCGACGCGGTAGTGGAACGCGAAGGGTTCAGAGACGACGATCGCGCCTTCTCGAAGTCGTTCGTGAGCCTCAGCGGGGGAGCTGCCCCGGAGATCGTAGATTCCGAGATGCTCGGCTTTGATGCCGAGGGCGGTGAGCAAGACGAGGTTGCCGTCGGCGTCGTTGACATCGACCCGACGATACGTGGTGACCGATTCGACATCGGGATGGGCTGCGAGTCGGGCGATGACCGCCGGGTCGAGGTTGCCCGAGCGGCTGCGCTCGAAGGCCGGGGCGACATAGACATCGGCCTGGAGGGTGACGTCGAGCCAATCGACCAGGGTCGAGCGGAAACTGATCACCATGATGCCGACCCCCACCGTGACCGCAACCGCGATGACCAACGCCGCCATGGCGATGCCGGTGCGCGACAGAGTCGCGGCGACACCACGCGCCGCCATGGCGCCGAGAATGCCGACCAGACGTCGCGCAACGGGTTGAAGGAGCTGGACGGCGGCGACGGTAGCCGGAGGAACGAGCGCGGCGAAGCCGACGATGAAGAGGAAGACCACCGCGAAGCTGAAGGCGATCGAACGGCTCGGGATGAGGAGAAGCACGCTCGCCACCACGATCAAGCCGCAGCCGACCACGAGGCTCTTCTTCACGCCCTCGCGAGCTTTACGTTCGAGTCCCGAGCGTTGGGTGGCGAGCCGAGGCGGAATCGATGTGGCTTCACGCGCCGGAATCCACGCCGCCGCGAGGGTCGCGCCGATACCGAGCAGAAGCGCCTTGACGGGCGCCCACGGGCCGATCTGCACCCGATCGACCGCGACCGCGAAGTAGAGATCGTTGATGGTCTGGGTGACGAGATCGAGCAGGGCTTCGGCGAGGAGCAAACCGAATCCCCAACCGAGCACGGTGCCCGCGATACCGATCGCCGCCGCCTCGAGCAAGACGCCGGTGGTGATTTCGCGCCGGGTGACGCCGAGGGCGCGTTCGACCCCGATCAAGGCGCGACGCTGCACCACCGAGAAGGTCATGGTGTTGTAGATCAAGAAGGCGCCGACCAGCAGTGCGAGCAATGAGAGCGCGGTGAGATTGAGCCGGAAGGCACGGGTCATCTCGTCGAGCGCGCCGCTACGCGTGGAGGTGCGCTGGAGCTGGACGCCCGTGGGCAGATCGGCCGCCAGGGCATCGGCCAACGCCCTCGCTTGTTCCGTGTCGAGCACCAGATCGATTCGGTCGAGCCGGCCGAGTCGATCGAGACGTTCTTGGGCGGTGGAAATATCGACGATGAGCAGATTGTCGAGCGCGCGGCGATCCCGTTCGGCGGCCGGCGCGAGCAAGCTGATGATCTCGAGGCTCGCGCCAGTCGAGAGAGTCAGCCGATCACCCGTCTCGACACCGAGAATCGCCGCCAGCTCCGTGCCGAGCACGGCGGTATCGGGACGGGTGAGAAAACCGACCAGGTCGGCGTCACCGTCGACGTCGAGATCCTGGGTGAAGTCGCGGACCTCGGCTTCGGCGAACGGATCGATGCCAAAGAGCCGTACCGTACGCTCACCACCATCAGGGGTCGGGACGCCTACCCATCCTTCGATCACTGGTGCCGCCTCGCGCAGATCGTACGCGGTACGAAGTTGCGTGTAGACGCGTTCGTCGAGCCCGGCCGGACCGCCCACGAGTCGATGCGTCGCGCGCCCGGCCACAGCCTCGACGCTCAGCGTAAAGGCGCGGCTGGCGCTGGCGTTGGCGAGGTCGATGCCGACCACCACCGCGACCCCCAGGGCGACTCCGAGCACGGAGAGCAAGAGCTGGGTGCGGTGACGGGCCAATCGGCGGAGGCTGGCGCGGGCGAGCAACGGCGTCATGTCCGGTCCTTCGCACGGTTGGCATCGCCGGATGCCGCGAAGCGGCGTCGCGATTACCGGCTTGTCGGAGTGGCGCGTCAGCCGACCGCGACGGCGACCGGATCACCCACGACCTGGTCACCCACTTCGACCAATTGACCGTCTCGAATCGTCAGCACGCGATCGCCGATGGTGGCGGCTTCACGACTGTGGGTCGCCATCACCAGCGTCGCGCCGGCTTCGCGCACCGTCGTCTCGAGCATGGCGAGCACTTCGGCGGCGGTATCGGCATCGAGGTTGCCCGTCGGTTCGTCGGCGAGCAGGAGACGGGGATCGTGCGCCAGGGCACGGGCGATCGCCACGCGTTGCTGCTCACCACCCGAGAGGACATCGGGAAAGCTCGCGGCGCGTTTGCCCAAACCCATTCGATCGAGTCGCGCCAAGGCGTGCACCCGGGTGACGTCGTCGAGACGGCCGGCGAGCTCGAGCGGTAGCAGGAGGTTTTCCTCGACCGTCAGGGTGGGAATCAGATTGAAGAACTGAAAGACGAAGCCGATTTCATGACGTCGCAAGAGCGTGCGGGTACGTTCGTCGAGCTCTTCGAGTGCGCGCTCATCGAGTCGCACCGAGCCGCTATCCGGTAGATCGATACCCGCCAACAGGTTGAGCAGGGTGGTCTTGCCGGAGCCGCTCTTGCCCAGCAGCACCACGATCTCACCGGCCTCGATATCGAGATCGACCGCGTCGAGCACGGTACGTTCCTGGTGACCTTCGCGGTAGCGTTTACTGACTCCCGACAACCGCGCCACGATATGTTTGCTGGCCGACATCACGCGACCTCGACACCACGCCAAAAGGCGACATGATCCTTGATCTCGGCGGCGGCGGATTTGGGCTCCGGGTAATACCAAGCCGCGTCACGGTTGATCTCGTCACCGACCTTGACGTGGTAGTAGTGCGCCGTGCCTTTCCACGGGCACACCGTGGTGTGATCGCTCGGTGTCAGATGGGCCCGATCGACACTGTTCGGAGGAAAGTAGTGGTTGCCTTCGAGGCTGATCGTCGCATCGCTGGTAGCGAGGGTCGCACCGTTCCATGTCGCTTGGGCCATGGTCTGCTCCTTTTCGGTTTGCGGAATTCTCTCGACAGGGTCGAATGAATATCGATCGGGTCTTGCCTCGGTTTCGTGGCGAGGCGGCGGATTGGATGTATGTACACACCCGGCCTCGGGTGCGGTAGCCTTCCGGGTCGGCCGTGGGCCGACAGCAGGTTTACGTATTGCAGAGGAGTCGCCGTGAGTCACGAGCCCAAATCCGATTTCATTCGCGACATCGTGCGCGACGATCTCGCCGCGGAGCGGCACACCGAGGTGGTGACGCGTTTTCCGCCCGAGCCCAACGGCTATCTCCATATCGGTCACGCCAAATCGATCGGTTTGAATTTTGGCCTGGCCCGTGAGCACGCTCCCGACGCGCGCTGCCATCTGCGTTTCGACGACACCAATCCGACGACTGAAGACGTCGAGTACACCGAGGCCATTCAGCGAGACGTGCGCTGGCTGGGCTACGACTGGGGCGAGAACCTCTTTCACGCCAGCGACTATTTCCCCCAGCTCTACGCCTGGGCCGAGCAGTTGATCCGTGATGGGTTGGCGTATGTCGATCATCTCGATGAAGAGGCCATCCGTGAATATCGCGGCACCGTTACCGAGCCGGGTCGTCCGAGTCCCTTTCGCGACCGTTCGGTGGAGGAGAACCTCCAACTCTTTAGACGGATGCGCGACGGAGAATTCCAGGACGGCGAGTGTGTCTTGCGAGCCAAGATCGATCTTGCCGCCACCAATATGAAAATGCGAGATCCGTTGCTCTATCGGATCAGGCATTCTCATCATTATCGGACTGGCGACGATTGGGTGATCTACCCGATGTACGACTGGGCCCACTGTTTATCGGATGCGATCGAAGGCATCACCCACTCGTTGTGCACCCTCGAATTCGAGAACAACCGTGAGCTTTACGACTGGATCGTCGAGCGGGTCGACATCCCCTTCCACCAGCCACGACAGATCGAATTCGCCCGTGGCAACGTCTCCTACGCCGTCACCTCGAAGCGCAAATTGCTGCGTTTGGTGGAGGAGGGTCATGTCGCCGGTTGGGACGATCCTCGGATGCCGACTATCGCCGGGATGCGTCGTCGTGGGGTGACTCCCGAGGCGATTCGCGCCTTTTGGGATCGCGCCGGCATCGCGCGGACCTACAACGTCATCGACTACGCCAGTCTCGAGCACGCGGTGCGTGACGACCTCAATACCCGCGCGCCGCGCGTGCTCGCGGTGCTCGATCCGATCAAGGTGGTGCTCGAGAATTATCCCGAAGGTGAGACCGAGACCTTCGACGCACCCTATTGGCCACACGACATCCCGAAAGAGGGTGAGCGACCGCTGCCGTTCGGGCGTGAGCTCTACATCGAGCGTGACGACTTTGCCGCCGAACCACCTCCGGGCTTCTTTCGCCTGGTTCCCGGTGGTGAGGTTCGGTTGCGCTATGCCTACGTCATCACATGCCACGACGTGGTGCGTGACGACGCTGGCGAGATCGTCGAGCTGCGTTGCACGTACGATCCGGACACCCGAGGTGGCAACACCGAACGCAAGGTCAAAGGCACCATCCATTGGGTCGCGGCACACACCGCGGTCGATGTCGAGGTGCGGCTCTACGATCGACTCTTCGCGCACGAAGACCCGGCCGGCGCCGCCGAAGCCGAGGACAAGGACTTCGTCGACTTCCTCAACCCGCAATCGCTCGAGATTCGGGAACACGCCAAGGTCGAGCCGAGTCTCGCCGCCGCTCAACCCGGTGACCCTTTCCAATTCGAGCGTCAGGGCTATTTCGTGGTCGACGAAACGAGTACTGGCGATCACCTCGTTTTCAACCGTACCGTCACCTTGCGCGACACCTGGGCCAAAGTGAGTCAGAGCGCCGAGGTGGTCGAACGTGAGGCGAGCGCGCAAAAACGTGCCGAAGAAAAAGCGCGCTACAAAGAAGAACAGCGTCGCGCCGCCGCCGAAGCGAGCACCGAGCCCGAGCTGAGCGCCGAGGATCAAGAACGTGCCTCGCGATTCCACGACGAGCTCGGAGTCGCTGCGCACGACGCCGCCGTGCTCGCCGTGCAAGATGAGGAAGTTCGGGCGTTCTTTTCGGCCGCGATCGTCGGGCGGAAGGACCGCGCGGCGGCGATCGCCGCATGGATGATCAACGAGCTGCTCCGCGAGCTCAAAGATCGTGATCTCGACTCGCTTCCGGTCACGCCGGACACCCTTGCCGCATTGGTCGGCCTGGTCGAAGACAAGACCATCACCGCCACGGTCGGCAAAGAGATCTTCGCCGAGATGGTCGAGAAGGGTGGTGATCCGGTCGCCATCGTCGACGATCGCGGTCTCGAACAGCTCGGCGATGCCGACGCTCTCCTACCGGTCATCGAGACGATCATCACGGCCAACCCGGCGCAGACCGAGCAGTACCGTGGCGGCAAGACCGCCCTGATGGGTTTTTTCATCGGTCAGGTGATGCGCGAGACCGGCGGCCGCGCCGACGCCAAGCTGGTGAGAGAGCTCTTGGTGAAGGCACTCGGCTAGCCGCTACTCGCTCGTCGACTCGCGCATACATCCCACGTAGAACCCAGTTCGACACGGCTCGGGCGCGCCCGGGCCCATCTCGAAAACTCGTCATATTAAGGGTGCGTAGCTCCTTGTATTCGAGGTTCCTGGCGTCGTGCCGGGTGACCGTTTTTGTTTCTTTCCTTTGTTGGGAGGCCCTATGCGCCTACGTCCGATTCTCGTACTTCTCGTGCTCGTTTTCCTCGCGTCGACGGCTTTCGCGCAAACACCGCCCTATAACCGCACGATCATCGTCCCGGCGACCGGCAATGCCACCGCCGACGGTGCCGCGCTGCTCGCCGCGGTCACCGGGATCACTCCAACGCCGAGCTCGGCCAATCGCTGGTTGATCAAGCTCGAACCGGGGATCTACGACATGGGTAAGGCCCAGCTGGTGATGCAGGACTATGTCGATATCGAGGGCTCGGGCACGCTCGAGACCGAGATCAGGAGCAACATTCCGTTCACCGGTAGCTTGCTCTTCGGTGTCGTCGACGCGTCGGCACGCGCCGAGCTACGCGAGCTCACCGTCAGCTGTATCAGCAATGCCGAGAACGACGCTTGTCAGGGGATTTCGATCCTCGATGCCAACCCCAATCTGACCGATCTCCGGATCTTCATCCAGGGTAGCGGCGCGGGGTCCCATTGGGGTATTCGCACCTTCAACAGTGTGCCCAAGCTCGACCGCGTCGACGTGCGCGTGACGCCAGCGGCCAGCGCGAACAGCTATGGCATCGTCTACGGTGGCGCCTCGGGGATGAACATCACCCGTTCGAAGATCCTCGCTCGCAACGGCTCGCTCGACAATCTCGGCATCTTGTTCCGCGAGGACCCGGTGTGGAGTGTGATTCGTGACACTACCGTTCAGGGCACCGGTGGCAACCGTGCCGTGGGGGTGATGTTCTTTCCCGGCGATCACACCCAGGTGTTCTCGTTCGACAACGTGCACGTCCAGGGCAACGGTGGCAACACGTCGATCGGCATCGCCGAGGACGGTTCGTTCGGTAGCCCGAACATCTTCTACCGTCAGGGACGGATCTATGGCGAGGACTTCGGCGTCAACCAGCTGAACGCCAAGATCCAGCTGGTGAATTCCGAGGCGCGTGGCGAGGTGAGCGTGCAGGCCAATATCGTCAGGATCGGCTCGAGCTGGCTCGATGGCGGGACCGGCAGCGGCACGGTCGTGGGTCTGAGCTCAAAAATCTGCGCCAACGTCTGGGACAAGGCCTTTACGGCGTACACCAGCACCTGTCCGTAATCGTCGAGCTGGGTCCCCGATCGGGGACCCAGCGTCGTTCCTGCTTCAGCGTGTCTCGGTGACCGTGTTCACCACATCGGCCTCGACCTTCGTTTCCTCTTCCTTGATGCAGTACAGATAGCTGTTCGAGCGGATGAAGAGCTCGCCGTTGCTCACCGCTGGGGTGGCGCTGAAGGCCGAGTCGTCGCCGGCGAACGCGGCGTTGTGGCCGACGACCTTGAATTCGTCGGTCGCCTCGATGACATAGCTTTCACCATTGCGAGTGAATTGCACGATGTGATTGCCCACCGCGATGGGTGAGGAGTAATCCACGTTGGGAAAGCCACCGGTCGCCGGGCCGATCCGGGGCAGGCGAGCCTGGTAGATCCGTTCACCCGTGGCGAGATCGTGCGCCATGAAGATTCCACCCGCGGCCCAATACATCGCCTTGCCGACCACAACGGGGGACACGATCCCGGCGCGTGCGCGGTCTTGCCACAGGACGTGACTTTCCGAGACGTCGCCCTTGCCACCCAGCCGAATCGCCATGGCGTGACCGGCACGGCTTCCCATGAGATAAGCGATGTCGTCCTGGATCACGATGCTCGGCGAGGTCGCGTCGTCGAGCGGGGTCTTCGCGGTCCATAGGGTCTCACCGGTCTTGGCGTCGATGCCCAGCACCTTGAACGGGAAGTGGGTGATGATCTGAGCGGTGTCACCGGTGCGATAGACGGCAGGAGTCGACCATGAGTTGGTGAACGACTCGTCTTCGACCGTCCACAGAGTCTTCCCCGAGAGCTTGTCGAGCCCGATGACTTGATTGCTGAGGATGCCGGCGTTGATCACCAAGACATCGTCGACCAGGATCGGGCTCGAGGCATCGCCCCAACGTGCCGGGTCGGATTTCGTGCCGAGGTTCTTACGCCACAGTTCTTCGCCGTCGCGCGTCAGCGCGAAGAGTCCTGACTTTCCGAACAGGACATAGACACGCTCTCCGTCCGTCACGGGCGAGCTGCTGGCGTAGCCGTGCTGGGTGATGAAGCCTGTGAAGGGGTCTTCCTTGCCAGTCGAGGCGATGGAGAAGCGCCACAGTTCCTCACCCGTGGCGCGATCGAAGGCGAGGAGATGACGCACGAGATCGGCGGGGTTGCCCGGCGCTTCCATGTCGAGACCGTAGCCGGTGTACGCGGTGAGAAAGACACGATCACCGTTGACGATCGGCGACGACACGCCTTTTCCGGGTAGGGCGGTGCGCCATTTCAGGTTGACGTCGGCTGACCATTCACGCGGAATATCCGGTCCGTCGACCACGCCCGAACCGGCGGGTCCCCGAAAACGATTCCAATCCTGCGTGGCGAAGACGCTGGGAACGAGCAAGATCGAGAGGGTGAGGGTAAGCAGCAATCTCATCGGATCCTCCACTGGGTGAGTCGAGCTTTTGGCGAGATGGACATGTTGGCCAACGGCTTCGGTTTGTTGTTTCGCTTTCTCGAAGTCGCCAGATGAGTCCGGATTTGGCGATTCGAGGTAAGATCTTGAAATTGGGACAGGAGGACTCTTGAATCCGAGACTGGTTGCCATCGGTGGTCCAGTGGAGGGTGAGACGTTCAGCCTCGTCGGCGAACGTTTCACGATCGGGCGCCACGTAGACAATGATCTGCAGCTGGTGAGCATGGAGGTTTCGCGACGGCATGTCGAAGTCCGGCGCGAGAACGCTGACGTGTTCATGGTGAAAGATCTAGGAAGCCGGCACGGCATTTTTGTCAACAGTCGACCGGTGATCGAGCAGAGATTGAGTCATAGCGACTTGTTGACCATTGGCAATTCCGTTTTCCTTTTTCTTCTCGATGAAACTTCGGGGGCGCACGCCACGGATTCGCGCCGCGGCCGAGAGCAGCCTCAACACTCCAGATCAAGCCATCTCAGGCCAGGCCACTCCCGGCCGGGCCGATCGCGCCCTGGCCACTCCCGGCCGGGCCGATCGCGCCCCGGCCGCAGTACGGTGGTTCGTGAGCCGACGGATTTCTTTTATTCCGACGCCACCCGTGTCGCGGCCGCGTTGCCGCAACAGCTGAGGATCGCGCGGGATCTCAACGTGCTTTTGCGGGTGAGTACCGAGCTTCAGGGGTTGCGCTCTCTCGAAGAGCTCGGTGAGCGGGTCGTACGAGCGGTGGCGGAAACGGTCGATGCACAGCGAGTCTCCATGCTGGCGCGTGATTCTGGAATCGAAACCTTGACCGAGGTCGCCACGGCGAGCGACTCGGGGGAATGGACGCCACAAGATACGGTTCTCGACCAGGTCGTCACCGAACGCGTAGGGCTTCTGTGGGAGGGTGGCGATCTGTCGGTGGTGTGCACACCGGTGGTCGGACACGATGGCGTGGTCGCCGTGCTCTACGGAGAAAGCGATACGCCCACTTCCTTCGACAATCAGGATCTCGAGCTCTTTGGCGGCATGACCGGTATCGCATCGTTGGCCCTCGAAGGTGTCGAGCATGTGCGATGGCTCGAACGAGAGAATCAACGACTCCGCGCCCAACAGCTCGAACACGATCTCGTCGGCGAGAGCCCGGGTATCCGTCGTCTGCTCGATCTCGTCGGCAGAGTGGCGCGGGCCGACACCACGGTATTGATCCGCGGTGAGAGTGGCACGGGCAAAGAGCTGGTGGCGCGGGCGATTCATCGTTCGAGCGCGCGTGGAGACGGACCGTTCGTGGCGATCAATTGCGCCACCCTGTCGGAGACCTTGCTCGAAAGCGAGCTCTTCGGGCACGAAAAAGGTTCATTCACGGGCGCGATTCAACGTCAGGTCGGCAAGCTCGAAGCCGCTTCAGGAGGCACCCTTTTTCTCGACGAAGTCGGTGAGATCCCCGCCGGTCTGCAAGCCAAGCTGCTCAGGGTGCTGCAGGAGCGCCAATTCGAGCGCATCGGTGGTACGCGACCGATTCATGCCGACGTTCGGGTGGTGGCGGCAACCAATCGAGATCTCGAGAACGCGGTGCAAGACGGGTCGTTTCGCGATGATCTTTACTTTCGGCTCAAGGTCATCCAGCTCGACGTACCGGCTCTGCGTCATCGGCGCGGTGACATCCCCTTGTTGACCCGCCATTTTCTCGCCCTGCATGGTCGCCGTCTCGGTCGTCGTGGGGTGACCGTATCGCCAGCGACCCGGCGGTGTTTGGTCGGCTACGGGTGGCCGGGCAATGTCCGCGAGCTCGGTAACGTAGTCGAGCGCGCCCTGGTGTTGGGTGAGACCGATGTGATCCATCCCGCCGACTTGCCGGGCGAAGTTGTCGACGGGGCCGAGGAGCCGGTCGGTCAGCTCCAGGAGGCCGTGGTCGAAGCAAAGAAGAGCGCGGTCTTGCGAGCATATCGAGACACCGGTGGTGATTACTCGGCCGCCGCTGACGTGCTCGGCATTCACGTCAATTCCCTTCATCGGATGATCGCCCGGCTCGGTTTGAAGGACCGCTTGGCCGCGGCGGGCTGATCGGGGTCATCGTGAACAAAAGAAAGAGGCCCGGAGAATGAATCCGAGCCTCGTTGGGTCGAAAGCGTGACGTGTTCCCGGCGTCGCTACGAGTCGCCGTGTGACGCCTCCACACGCACCGTGTAGTCGGCTTCGACGTACGCTCCTTCGACACTCAGGTAGTAGAACCCGGGTGCCAGGAGTCGCACGAGCCGCGGCGCACCCCGGGCGCTCGAGATCTGATCGAGTCGGCGGCCGAGATGGTCGTACAAGACCAGATCGAGCTCGGTGGTGGTATCGAGCGAGATGATCATGCGCTCGAGCGTTTCGACCGAGAAGGCGAAACGGTCACGGTCATCGCCCCAGTGATTGGAGAGCCTGCCACCGACGGTCACACCCGGGGTCAACGGCGTGGCACAGACCAGGCTGTCGTCGTGATCGTCGGTTGCCACGTTCGCACAGAACGGGCCGATAGGCAGCGTGCTCGGCGGCGGCGGATCGGGATCGACTTCGGTTTCGTTGTCGTTCTCGCTCCGCGTGTGGCTCTGGAGCGGGGCCGTGGGCGCGGGTGGATCGGGATCGACCTCGGTTTCGTTGTCGTTCTCGCTCCGCGTGTGACTCTGGAGTGGGGCCGTGGGCGCGGGTGGATCGGGATCGACCTCGGTTTCGTTGTCGTTCTCGCTCCGGAACAGCGGTACGGGTGCGGAGCGTGCCTGCAGCCGGAAGGGCGGCAAGGTCCGACTCGGATGTTCGTTCTCGACGACGATGCGATAGCTGCCCGCGGCCACCTGGGCGAGATGTTCGGTGGTGCGTGACATCGCGTTGTCGAGACCTGGAGCCACGAGCCAGATGCGTTCCTCGTTTTCGCTGTGGAGATCGAGGAGCAACGTGACCGGGCGATCGATCGCGATGTCGAAGCATTGTGAGAATGTGCCACCCGAGTCGTGCCAGAGGTCGTTGCCGGCGAGTGGAATACAGTTGGCGAACAACGGACTTTGGGTGAGAAAAACGAGAACGAGAAGTCGAACGAATCGGTACATAGCGGACATGGGTCATCTCCTTGCCGCGCGCCCAAAGGGCTCGCGTTTCTGGGTTGCCAAGGGGACCGATCCGCCGGCGGAAGGTCTCGGTTCGTTGCAGGCCTATAGAGCAGGAGCTGTGCCAGCTTCTGGACAGCCTGTGAATAAATCTCTAACTATCTTGGAATGAAGGGTTTGGAGGGTATTTGGGCGTGGTGCCTCGCGATCGATGAGGCAGTCATTGCTAACCTTGGGGTTAGTGCTTCACCCGAGTGCGAGTAGAATCTGAATCGTGCAAGCCAAAGAGATCACCGCGCTCCTGGACGCCTGGAGTGACGGCGATGCCGAGGCGTTGGAACGCCTGATTCCACTCGTCGTGGACGATCTACGTCGAATTGCGAGCGGCTATCTGGCGCGTGAACGCCCTGGGCACACGCTCGAGCCCACGGCCTTGGTGAACGAGGTGTATTTGCGGCTGGTCGGCCGCCGGCAGGTGAGCTGGGATGGTAGGACGCAGTTCTTTGCCGGCATCGCGGTGATCATGCGACGCATCCTGGTCGACTACGCACGGCGTCGAAAAGCGGCGAAGAAGGGTGGTGACGCGGCTCAGCTGAGCTTTGACGAGCAGCTCGATACTCGTGGTCTTTGGGGGCCGAGTATCCGTGATGTCGATGTTGATTTGGTGGCGCTCGATCGGGCGCTCGAGAGTCTCGCCGAAGTGGATCCCCGTCAGGCACGAATCGTCGAGCTACGCTATTTCGGCGGTTTGACGATCGAGGAAACCGCCCGGACTCTCGAAATTTCGCCGACTACGGTCAAGCGGGAGTGGCATACGGCGCGTCTGTGGTTGCTCCGCGCGCTCGATCAGGATGGACCACGACAAGATTGATTTGCGCTTCACGGGTGTGAGCATCGACCGTGGGAGAAAGCTATGAAGCCGGAGCGCTGGCAGCGGATCAAAGTGATTCTCGACGCTGCGCGTGCGCGTCCTCGTGACGGCCGGACCGTTTGGTTGACCGAAGTCTGCGCGGGTGACGATGAGCTGCGCGGTGAGGTCGAGTCCTTTTTGGTTCACGAAGAGCGTCTCGATGGTTTTATCGAGCAGCCGGTCGTGTCGTTCGACTCCGAGGGGGTCGACGAGCTGCCACCGGGCACGACGATCGGTCCCTATCGCTTGGATCGCCTGCTCGGCAAGGGCGGCATGGGCGCCGTCTACCTCGCCGACCGACGGAAAGACTTCGAGCAGAAGGTGGCGCTCAAGCTGGTCCGCTCGTCCTTCGGCGGTCGCGAGGCGCTGCATCGTTTCTACGCCGAGCGCCAGATCCTGGCTTGGCTCGACCATCCCAACATCGCTCGACTCTTGGATGGCGGTACCACCGAAGACGGCGTGCCCTACTTCGTCATGGAATGGGTCGATGGCGTGCCGATCGATCGCTACTGTGATCAGGAACGTCTGACCACGCGACAGCGTCTCGAGCTCTTTCTTCAGGTCTGCGCGGCCTTGCAAGCCGCCCATCAACGCTTGGTGGTCCATCGCGATCTCAAGCCGAGCAATATCCTCGTCGACACGACGGGTACTCCCAAGTTGCTCGACTTCGGCATCGCCAAATTGCTCGACGACCGGCGTAACACCGAGACCACCGCCGGGGTCGCCATGACGCCCCGCTACGCCAGCCCCGAGCAGCTACAGGGTGAGCCGATCGGAACGCCGAGCGATGTTTATTCGCTCGGCGTCGTGCTGTACAAGGTGTTGGCCGGGCGTCTTCCCGGCGATCTCGAGAACCGTCGATGGGTCGACATCATGGTGGCGATTTGTGAGCACGAGCCACCGCCTCCGAGCTCGGTGGTCACCAAAGGGATCGAGATCGGTGACGAATGGTTGTCAGCCGAAGCCGTGAGCTCGGTCCGTGACGGTGATCCTCGGACCTTGAAGCGCCACCTCAGTGGCGACGTCGATGCGATCGTCGGCAAGGCGCTACGCAAGAAGCCTCGAGAACGCTATGCAACGGTCGATCGCCTGGCCGACGACATCCGACATCATCTCGACGGTCTACCGGTCTTGGCTCGTCAAGGCGATTTGCGTTACCGCCTCGGCAAGCTGGCGCGTCGGCATCGTTGGGCCTTGACGAGCGCCGCGGCGGTGGTGCTCTTGGTGATCGGTTTTACGATCACGCTCATGATCCAGCTGCGGATCACCGAACAGGCGCGCGATCGGGCGGAGCAGATCGTCGGTTTCATGATCGATCAATTTCACGCCGCGGCGCCCGATCAGCTCGGTGGCGAGGAGCCGACCGTTCGCGACCTGCTCGACCAGGCCCATGTTGCCCTCGACACGACCTTCGAGACCGAGCCCGAGGTGCGCGCGAGGCTGTATGTCGACATGGGCACGGTGTATATCGAGCTCGGTGATTTCACCAATGCCAGCTCCGTGCTCGATGACGCGGTCGGCGAGCTGCGTGATCTCGGGCGCCCCTATGAACCCAAGCTCGCGCACGCGCTCAACGAGCTCGCTTCCGTGCACTACAAGATCGGTGATCTCGAGACCTCTGAAACGTTGTACCGGGAGAGCATCGATATCCGGCTGCGACTCGGGCTCGAAACTGACGTCATCAAACCTCGTAACAATCTCGCCGCCATTCTCATGCGACGCGGCAAGTACGAGGAGGCGGCCGAGCTCTATCAGCAGAGTCTGAACGCACGTCGTGCCTTGCCACCGGGACCGCGCCACGAGCACAACATTGCCACCAATTTGCGCAGCTTGTCGACCGCTTGGATCGGTATGGACGACTCCGCTCGTGCAGAGCCCCTGATCTACGAGTCGTTGGGTTACCGACGTGGGCTCTATGGCGACGACAGTGTCGCCGTCGCCAAGAACCTTCACCTACTCGCCATTCTCGAGCACCGACGGGGTCGTTTCCGGGCGGCCGAGCTTCATTTCGGCGAGACGTTGCGGATTCTGCGTCTCGAGCTCGATCCCGATCACCGCGATACGGCTTTGGTCGAGCGTGACTACGCCGCGCTGCTCTTGGATCTCGGCGCCGCCGAAACCGCTCGGATGCTCTTGACCCGGTCGCTCGTTTAACACGGGCGAAAAGCCGATGCCGACGATCCCAAGATAGTCGAGACCCAGGGTCTACACGGGGGGTATTTGGTTTCTCAGGGTGTCAGGGGACGAGGCGAAATCTGTTTGCG
>JBCDBH010000081.1:0-18400 GCA_039184055.1 Acidobacteriota bacterium | reverse complement strand
GTCGTTGCTCCGCGTGGGGCGGAGCAGCGACAACGAGATCGTGCTGCCGGATTATTCGGTGTCACGTCGTCATGCCGGTATCGAACGCGACGGTGACGGTTGGGTGGTGCGTGACCTCGACAGCACCAACGGTGTGCAGGTCAACGGTCAAGCCGTCGAGCGAGCGGCGATTCGGCCGGGCGATATCGTCAAGGTCGGTGTCTTCGAGCTCAGCGTCGAGGCCGAGCCCGTGGCGCCGCCACCCCCGCCGCCACCCGACCGCGTCGGGGCGCCGGGTTCGGGTACCTTTCCGAGCCCGGCGGCGCCCCTTCCCAGCCCCCAACAGACCCTTTCCAACGCCACCATCATCCGGCCGCTAGCGGATTTTTCGGATGAGCTCGGGTTCCAGGACGCCTGGAGCACGACCGCGATTCGACGCAACAAACGCAAGGCGCTCGACGAGGCGTATGCGAGTCAGGTCTTTGGTTTCTTGACCCGACTCGCCCGGCTGTTGATCCAGGCCGACGACGTCGATGCGGTGCTCGAAGGCGTGATGGAAATCGCCTTCGATGCGTTGCCGGTCGATCGAGGCTTTTTGTTGCTTCGTGACGACGTGACCGATGATCTCGAATGTGCCCTGATGCGGATCAACGAGAACGTCGAACGCTGGCCGAGCAAGGAGATTCCCGTATCGGCGACGATGCTGCGCGCCGTGATGCAAGAAAAGGTCGCCCTGCTGACCTACGATGCGCTCTCCGATCAGCGGCTCGCTGGTACCGAATCCGTGCGGATCCACCAGATCCGCGCCGCGATGTGCGCGCCCCTGTGGTCGGCCGATCGCGTCATCGGCGTGATGCAGGTCGATTCGCCGCATCACACGGGTAGCTTTACCGAGCAGGACGTCGACTTTCTCACCGCGCTGTCGAATTATTGCGCGGTCGCCATCGAGCGGCTCGAGAACGCACGGCGGGCCGAGGAAGAACGGCAGGTGCGTGGTCAGCTCGAGCGTTACCACTCGCCGGCGGTCATCGAAGACATGCTGCACGGTGGCGCGGGCGCGCGTCGACTCAAGGCCGCCGATGTGACCGTGATGTTCGCCGATCTCGTGGGCTTTACGGCCTTCTCGGAAAAATCCGAGCCCGAGCAAGTAGCCGAGCTCATGGAAGGCTTCTTCTCGCATGCCGTCGAGGCGATCTTTACCTTTGGTGGCACCCTCGACAAATTCATCGGTGATTGCGTGATGGCCTTCTTCGGTGCTCCCGTCGCCCAGGGAGATCATGCCCCGCGCGCGGTGCGGGCGTCGGTACGCATTCTCGAGGCGCTCGATGAGTGGAATCGACAACGTGAACAGGCGGGTGAGCCACGGATCGAAGCACGGATCTCGCTCAATAGCGGTCCCGTGGTGGTGGGAGACATCGGGTCGAAACGACGTGTCGACTACACCGTGCTCGGTAATACCGTCAATGTGGCGGCGCGGCTCGAGAAGATCGCGCAACCCGGCGACATCGTGATGGGGGAGGAGACCCATCGCTTGGCTGGCGCCGAGTGGCCCAGCGCGGCGCTGGGAGACTTCGACCTCAAAGGACTCTCGGAACGGACGCGGGTCTTCCGAGTGCTTCGAGCTCCGACGAGATGACCGTGAGCCTTCCTCCCTTCACCTTGGTGACCGGTAATGTCAACAAGCGCCGTGAGGCGGCGCGGTTGTTGGGTTACGAGCCACCCTGGGCCGACATCGATCTGCCCGAGATTCAAAGCCTCGACATGGCCGAGGTCTTGAACGCCAAAGGTGAGGAAGCCTGGAGTCGCTTGCGTGGCCCGCTGGTGGTCGAAGAGACGGGCCTCGAGCTCAGCGCGATGAACGGCTTCCCCGGGCCGTTGATCAAGTGGATGCTCGCCGCAGTGGGCGCTGACGGGGTCGCCCGGACCGTCCATGCACTCGGTGACGATCGAGCCGTGGCCCGTTGTGGGCTGCTGTATCGAGACGCCGATCGGACCGTGGTGGCGATGGGCCAAAGTGTCGGCAGGATCCTTCCCGCGCCACGGGGGGACAAGGGCTTCGGCTGGGATCCGATCTTCGTTCCCGATGGTCTTCACGACACCTACGCTGAGCTCGACGCCGAGACCAAAGGTCGCGTGGGTCATCGTGGAGCAGCGTGGCAAGCCCTCGTTGAAAGACTAGAAATCCCGTAAAGCTTTGCCCGACAAGGACTTTGCCACGGGTGGAGCACCGCTTCAAGTTGTGGAAAAGTTCTTGACTCGAAGGTGGATCGGCTGTATAGCAAACGGCGTATGGGCGCAAGATCCTTACACGTCAACATTTAGCTCAAAACGACCATTTATTGTGCAATGTGTGGAGATGCCCGTCGTTGCTGGCGAAAACTCGGTTTTCCGAGCACTTTTCCACAGACTTTTCCACTGTAGCTGTTGATGATTGATGGGGTGGGGTCGAGAAGAGCTCTCCACGTCACTTGTCGTGCGTCTCGTGAGTCCTTTGTGCACCGACGGGGTGGCGGGCTGGTGTAGGAGGATCCTCCGTGAAGACGGCGTTAAATGCGGATCTTTCAAGACCTTAGGCTGGCTACTTTCCACCGTTCCCTGTGGAAAACCCCCGTGCCCTCGAGTCGGAGCCCGGAAGTGGAACTGCTCAAAACGTTCAAGCTGTTGAAAACAAAGGAGATTCGCTACTGCACAGATTTCTGTGCAAAGTGCTCGAAATGCCCATGAATGCGGGTGTTTGAGGCACTTTCCCACGGCTTTTCCACAGCCTTTTCCGCATCATCTGTCGAAAGCTCCGGAAGGTGAGGATTCTTAACGGTTTGCGCACCGTGGGACGCGTGGAGATCGTCGATCGTCGATGGCATCCGACAAAACCACGATCATCGGCGAAGGATCGAACCGAGCGAAATTCCACAGCTTGTGGAAGACGATCTCCACAACTCAGGGGGTTTCCGGTCGAACCGGGGAAGACCGACGTAAGCCACTGAAAGAAAGTGGCTTGACGGGTTTCTAGGAGGATTGGCGTGACGGAAAACGTGAAGCCCCACGTCATAGCCACCCTCGTCGACGCGAGTTTTCCACAACGATTTCCGCAGCAATCGGGACGCGAACGTCAGGTGTGACGGCGAAACCAGTCGGCTGTACGGGCGATTCCGTCGGTCAAGGGTAGCGGCGCGTCGAGGCCGAGCGCGTCTCGCAGCCTGCTCGGGTCGATCGATGAGCGTCTTTGCTCGCCTGGTTTGGCCGGGCCGTGTTCAGCGGCGGTGTCGGATCCGATGGCGTTGGCGAGGGTGCCGTAAAGCTCGACGACCGAGGTTTCGCGACCCGTACCGACGTTGAGGATGTGGAAGCCGGGGAGCTCGAGGGCGCCGAGATTGGCGGCGACGACGTCCGAGACGTGGACGTAATCGCGAGTCTGCTCACCGTCGCCGTTGATCCGGGCCGTTCCTCCAGTGAGCAGTCGGTCGAGAAAGATCGCCACCACACCTGCCTCACCACGTGGGTTCTGGCGCTCGCCATAGACGTTGGCGTAGCGCAGGCACACCGCGTCGAGACCGTATTGGCAGTGGTAATAGTAGAGGTAGCGTTCGACCGCCAGCTTGGCGACCCCGTAGGGCGATACGGGGCGTGTGACGTGATCTTCGTCGGCCGGGTAGCGATCCTGTTCGCCGTAGATCGCGCCACCCGTGGATGCGAAGAGCACTCGTGCCACACCGCCGCGCCGCGCCGCCTCGAGGAGGTTCAGCGAGCCTTTGACGTTGACGTCGGCGTCGAACACCGGGTCGTCGACCGACCGTCTGACGTCCATTTGCGCCGCCTGATGGATCAAGACATCGATACCCGCTTCGGCGACCAGCGACGCTGCTTCGTCGCCACGGATATCGAGCTGATGAAACTCGGCGGCGGCAGCCACCTGTTCGCGTTTGCCGGTCGAAAGATCATCGATCACCAACACACGATGGCCGGCGTCGAGTAGGGCGTCGACGAGGTGAGAGCCGATAAATCCGGCACCACCGGTCACACAGACGGTACGAGGGGAAGCAGACGAGGCGTTCATGGCGCGGCGAAGGGTACCACAGGCACGAGGTCGGAGCGGCTCGATCGGGTCGTGGAAAGGAGTCGAAACGCAATCGGGCGAGCCCGAGGCTCGCCCGATTGGCTTGTCAGGTCGTGCGGAACGATCAATTCAGACGGCTTTGCAGGAGCTCGAGAGCGTCGTCGATGCTCAGCGAAGCCGGGAAAGCCATGGTGCGCACGGCGCTCCACGCTGAATCGTACGCTGCTTCGACCCAGGCGATTTGGCTCGGGCCATCGAGCCAGGCGATCAGAACGCGCTTGCCGTCACGCGAGGTGAGCAGGGTCGCGGGCACGTCGGGTACCTGGGGCGCTGGCCAGCTGGTGATCGGGTGGACGTCGAGCAGTTGATGCCCCGGGTCGTCACCATGGTCACCGAGATCGATCTCGATGATCGAGTTGTCGTCACTGCCACCGGCCAGCAGACCGGAGGTCAGACCGACCGTGTAGGCGTGCAGCGCATCGGCCGCTTCGTCGATCGACATCCCGAAGGTGTTGACGGGATCTTCCAGCCAAGCGTTGATTTCGGACGCGAGGTAGTCGGTCAAGGCTGGTTGGAGTTGCAAATGGACGCCGATGTTGATGATCGACTGGACGAGGGTGTCGGCGAGCGAAACCGGATTGTCGGATCCGAGCTGTTCGGCAAGCGCGACGAGCTCATCACGGACCTGCTCGCTGAAATAGCTGACTTCGAGTGGCAGAACGCTGACTTCGAGGGTAACGATCCGCCCACTCTCGGTATCGCCGAACGCGGCGATCGCCGATTGGCCTGATTTTCCGACCTGGAGGTCGAGCTTGCCGGTGAGGGCCGCGGGAAGCGGTGTCGGCGTCGCGGTGAGGTCGACCAGGCTGCTGATGTCGAAGGTTTCGTTCCAGCCGATGTACACGCCCTCGACGAGGATCAGCGGCGTGTAGTTGATCTGGTTGCCGGTCGCCCACACGACGTGGAAGATGGTGCGATCCGTGTCGACCTCGTAATTGTCGAGGGTGAGCCGGTAGGCATCGGTGGTGAGAGCCTGTTCGACCGCGTTCGGGGCGCCGACCTGGGCAGCGCCGAGCTCGGACCACTCCTGGCCATCGAAGTGTTGCATGCGGATCTCGCCGGCGCTCTCGGTGCCGACACGCCAGACCACGGTGACGTGGTCACGGGTCGCATCGTGGAGCAGGTGAGGTACCCGCTCGTCGGCGGTGTCGAGCGTGGCCGGCACGGGAATCCAGCGTTCGTTGCCGAGACCATCGGTATGGTGCAAGGCGAGAATGGGCGCCGAAGCCGGAGCTTCCTGGCCGAAGCGGAACAAGCTGCCGTAGTTGTGACTCTCGAGGCGATAGATGTCGCCGTCGGCGGTGAGCGCGGCTTGCTCGGCGGTGAGCGGGAGCGCACCGAGACCGAGGACGAGGAGGAGAGCTGCGAATTGCTGTAGTCGCATGGTGTTCACGCCATCAGGTTGACGAGACCGAGGGTGTCGGTCGCCATGAGCAGATTGACGAGGGAGGGATCGTCGGCGAAGAACTCGCGTTGAAGCTCGGCGAAGTGTGCCGCCGAGCTGTAGTAGTCACCAGCTTGCTTCTCGACCTCACCGAGTAAGTAGAGAGCTTTTTTGTAGGCGTCCGGGTTTTCGAGCGCGCGGGCATGTTCGAGACCGATCTCGCCGTGATGACGAGCGCGGTCGAAGCGTTCGATGGTCAAGTAGCCGTAGCACAGGATCAGCCGAGCCGCCACGTGCTGAAACGACGAGTCGGTGGTGATCCGTCGGCAGAGTCGTAGAGAGTCGAAAGCAAAGGGAAAGCCCGCTGAGGGGGCATTGAGCGAGAAGTGGCAATAGGCCAGGTTGTAGCCGATCGTCACCCGGTCGTCCAAGGACTCGCCGAGCAGCGTCAGGGCTTCTTCGAAATGGCCGATGGCTTCACTGAAATAGCTCTGAACGGTGAGTAACACGCCGAGCTGGTTGTTCGAACGAGCCGCATAAAGGGTGTCGTCGAGACGGTCCGCGTACTCGAGGCCCATGCGAGAGTAGAACAACCCTCGGTCGTAGCGATCCTTGTAACGGTTGATCTCGGCGATGTTGTACGCGGCGAGGTGACGATTCAAGGGGCTTGAGCTGCGCATCAGGATCGCTTGAACGTCGCGCAGCATGAGATCGCCCTGCAGACGCACGATCAGGATGGATGATCGATTGAGCTGGAGTCGATCGACGACATCGATATCATCGATGGCCTTTGCGCGAGCGATCCCGTCGTCGAGGAGCGCGAGCCCGGAGTCGAAGCGGCCCTCCCGGACCTCCGTGATGACGCGTTTTCGGAGGGCGTCGAAATCGTCGTCGAATTCCGACGGGGTCGAGTTGTTGGAGTCGCCGTTCACCCTTGTCTCCTCTCGAAACGAGGCCGCGCTGTCGATCAGGCCACGAAGGTTGTTCGGGCCGCACAGTTCTCGGGCAGCAGTCTAGTCGAAATCATGTGTCGTTCGTCGTTGACGTAGATCAGCCCGGATACACGGTGAGCTTCGCCGTAGATCTGCTTACGGATGCCGATTATAGCGCGATAGCATGAATGATCAAGGCCACCCTGCGGTAAAGTCCTCACATGACGACCTGGGTCGATGTTTTCGCTCAATCCCTGTCATTTCATGAGGCGTAAACGGCAATGAATGAGGATATGCGCAGAGCGCTAGCCGTCGAGTTGTGGCGCTCGGACATGGTGCGCGTGCGCGCCGACGAGCCGTTTCGTCTCGCATCGGGTGGGTTGAGCCCGCTCTATATCGATATTCGCCGGTTGCTCGGCGATGGTGGTCTGCGTGGGCTGGTGACCGCGATGGGAGCGTTTACCATCGAGCGTTCCGGTCTCGAGGCCGACGTGCTCGCGGGAGGTGAGACGGCGGGCATTCCGTTCGCGGCTCTCTTGGCTGCTTCGGTCGCCAAGCCGATGGTGTACGTGCGCAAGAAGCCCAAAGGACACGGGGCGGCGGCGCAGATCGAGGGCGGTGACGCCAGCGGGAAGCGCGTGCTTCTGGTGGAGGATCTGGTCACCGCCGGTGGCTCGCTCCTGACGTTCCTCGACGCGTTGGAGCGTGCCGGCGCGCGAGTCGAAGATGCTCTGGCGGTGTTCGACCGTCGACAGGGAGGGGAGCAGCGTCTCGCCGAGCGCGGGGTGCGTCTTCACAGCTTGTGTGATCTGCCGCTGGCGCTCGCGATCGGTGTGGAACGAGGTTTCCTCGATTCCGCGGCGCGTGGGGTCGTCGAGGCGTATCTCGACGACCCTGAGGGTTGGTCTGCCGCGCGGTAGGCTCTCTAGAGATTCGCGTTGGCGGCGGCGAGCCGTTTGGCGGCGGTCCGCCGGTGGCTGGCCGAGAGAATCTTCTTGCGTAGCCGAAAGGCACTCGGTGTCACCTCGACGGCTTCGTCGTCGGTAATGAACTCCAAGGCCTGTTCGAGATTCATTCGCTTGGGCGGAATCAGCCGCTCGTGCTCTTCGGCGGTCGACGATCGGATGTTGGTCAGCTTCTTCTCTTTGCAGATGTTGACGTCGAGATCGTTGTTGCGTGCGTTCTCGCCGACGATCATGCCTTCGTAGACTTCGGTCGCCGGCTCGATGAAGAGCACGCCTCGCGGCTGGAGGTTCTCGAGTGCGTACGCCGTGGCCTTGCCCGAGCGATCGGCGACCAGCGAGCCGGTGGTGCGATGGGGAATCGCGCCTTGCCATGGCTCCCAGCCATCGAAGAGCTGATGCATGATGCCGGTGCCACGAGTGTCGGTGAGGAACTCGGTCCGAAAGCCGATCAAGCCGCGTGACGGTACGCGGAACTCCATGCGCACGCGACCATCCGACGACGCCGGGGCGTGTTTGAGGATACGGCCTTTGCGCACGCCGAGCTTCTGGGTCACGACGCCGACGAACTCTTCCGGGCAGTCGACGGTGAGCATCTCCATGGGCTCGTGTCGTTTGCCGTCGACCTCGCGGATCAAGACTTCCGGTTTGCCGACGGTCAGCTCGTAGCCTTCACGACGCATCATCTCGATCAGGATCGCGAGCTGGAGCTCACCACGCCCGGCGACCGCGAAGGTGTCGGGAGAGTCCGTGGGACGGATGCGGATCGAAACGTTGACCAGCGCTTCGCGATCGAGTCGTTCGCGCAGCTTGCGCGAGGTGAGGAATTTGCCGTCACGACCCGCGGTGGGCGCGTCGTTGATGCCGAAGGTCATGGCGAGAGTCGGCTCGTCGACGGTGATCGGGGGCAACGGCCGTGGATCTTCAGGGTCGGTGAGCGTGTCGCCGATCGAAACCTCGTCGAGACCGGCGACCGCGACGATCTCGCCGGCATGAGCTTCGTCGATCGGGATTCTCTGTAGCCCTTGATAGCCGAAGAGACCGCTGATCTTGACCGAGCGAGTTTCGCCGTCGGCGCTCATCTGCGCCACCGTCGCGCCCCGTTCCAGACTGCCGTTGTGGACCCGACCGATCACCAGCCGACCGACGAAGTTGTCCCAGTCGAGACTGGTGACTTGGAATTGCGCGGGGTGATCCGGGTCGAAGCTCGGCGCCGGAATCCGCTCGAGGATGGCGTCGAAGAGTGGCGCGAGCGCGGTGTCGTCGCCATCGGGCGTAAGACGACAGGTGCCGGCGCGCGCATTGGTGTAGAAGATCGGCATGTCGAGCAGGGACTCGGGTGCGCCGAGGTCGATGAGCAGGTCGTAGACCTCGTCGACCACCTCGTCGGCGCGCGCGTCCGGCCGATCGATCTTGTTGACCACGACGATCACGGGCAGGTTCGCCTGCAGTGCCTTGGTGAGCACGAAGCGAGTTTGCGGCATCGGCCCTTCGCTCGAATCGACGAGCAGGAGCACGCCGTCGACCAGTTCGAGAATGCGCTCGACCTCACCGCCGAAGTCGGCGTGCCCGGGTGTGTCGACGATATTGATGTGCACATCGCGATAGCGGATGGCCGTGTTCTTGGCCATGATCGTGATGCCTTTTTCGCGCTCGAGATCGATCGAGTCCATGACGCGCTCGCCGACGTCTTGGTTGTCGCGAAAGATTCCGCCTTGCCACAACATGGCATCGACAAGGGTGGTCTTGCCATGGTCGACGTGCGCGATGATGGCGAGGTTACGTAACGTGTTCCGTAGCTGTTCGGGCACGGTGGCTCACTCTCGAAATTGAATGTTGCTCGAAGTCTGGAAGGGGAGGGCTCGGGACGTGTCCCGATCACGATCGCGTGGGCGATCGGCCGGCGGACCCTAGCATTGCTCGCGATCAGCGACAAGCGGAGGTTGGCGCGAGGGATCGGCGGCGGAGCCCTACCGACCGTATGGTATATTTCTTGCGGCCCGTAAGGTCTTCGTTTCTAGGGGTTTACCTTACGTTGGATATGGGGGTTTGTCGCTATGAGTCGCCATAGGGATGGAGAAAGAGCCGACCCGGTCGGGAAGCCGGGACGATCCGTTGGAGGATCGGCCATCGTCATCGGCCTGGCGGCGGCGCTGCTCCTGCCAGTTTGGGGCCGCGACGCGGCCATCATTGCCGAGACGCCCGAAGTCGATGCCGCTTACCTCGCCGAGGTGGACGCGTGGCGACAGGATCGAAACGACCGTTTGCGTGATCCCAATGGTTGGCTCACGCTGGTCGGTCTCCACTGGTTGCGAGTCGGGGAGAACCCGGCGGGTAGCGACGCCGATGCCAGGGTGCGCTTGACGAAGGGCCCCGATGCCATGGGCTTGTTCCGGCTGGCTCCGGCCGGGCGTCTACGGTTCGAGCCGGTCGAGGGCACCGATATCCGCTATGCCGGCGAGCGTCTGGACGGACCGATCGAGATGAGGACCGATGCCGACGGTACGGCGACTCATCTGGAATGGGGCAGCCTCACTTTCTATGCGATCAAGCGGCAGAATCGCGTGGCGATTCGCGTCAAGGATCGTGAGAGCGACGCGTTGCGTGGGTTCGAAGGGGTCGATCATTTCGCCGTCGATCCTCACTGGCGAGTCGAGGCGCGTTTCGAGACCTACGATCCACCCAAGACGATCACGGTGCCGACGGTCTATGGCGACCCGTTCGAGGAGGAGATCCCGGGCGCGGTGGTCTTCGAGCACGATGGGAAGCGTTTTCGGATCGACGCCCTGCCGGGAGCCGACGGGGAGCTCTTTTTGATCTTCGGTGACACGACCAATGGTGAGACGTCCTACGGTGCCGGTCGGTTTCTTTATACCGATCCACCCGAGGACGGTCGCGTGACGGTCGATTTCAATTTGGCGTACAACCCGCCGTGTGCCTTCACGGCTTTCGCGACATGTCCGCTACCACCGCCACAGAACAAATTGGATGTGGCGATCCCCGCGGGTGAGAAAAACTACAAGGGATTTGCTCATTAGGCCTTGCTCAGCCTCGCCCCAGGGGTGAGCCGAGCCAGGTGCAAGTAGCCGAGCGCCACCAGCAAGGCGAGCGCGAGGCTGCCGAGTGCCAGCGTCTCGTGGCCATAGAGCTGGTACACCGTCGTGCTGGTCACGGGTGCCAGCATGAAGGCGAGGGAAATCGCCATCGTGTACAAGGCCATATAGCGTCCGCTCGCGGCGAGTGGCATCCGCGCGGCGACAAAGGCCTCGACCATCGGATGGTTGAGCATCTCACCACAGGTCCAGAGCAGGACCGTGAAGATGACCCAGATGATCCCGACGCCGTAGGGCAGCACGCCGAGCCCGAGTCCGACGAAGATCGCTCCCCACGCCGCGATACGCAGCGGGTGGTAGCGCTCGACACGATGGACCAGCACCATCTCGAAGGCGATGATGGTCAGGGTATTGAACGCGACGACCGTTCCGATCTGAGCCTCCGACATGTGGAAGATGTCATGGAGCACCAACGGCCACGCGCTGAACAATTGGAGAAAGATCGTCATGTTGACCGCGGTCAGCACGAGCAGGGCCACGAAGATACGGTCACGCCATGGGGACTGTGTGTCCACGGCCGACGAGCTCGGTATTGCGGAGTCCTGAGGCGCGAACGAAGACGTCGTGGTTTCATCGGTCGCGAAGGTTCGGGGTACGGCCGAGCGCATGGTGATGTGGAGAAGAACCGCGGCGACCATACAGGTCGCGCCATCGATCCAAAAGAGCCAGCGGTAGTCGATCAGGGCCAGGAAGCCACCCACTGCCGGTCCGGTGGTCATACCCATATTGACGGCGAGACGACGGAGCGCGTAGGCACGGGCGCGAACGTCGGGCTCGGAGTATTCCGCCAGAGCGGCGCTGTTCGGGGCGCGAAACCCTTCGGCGGTAGCGGCGGTGTAGAGCACCGTCACGGCAATCGCCCACCAGCCCTGTGCATGGCCGAGCAACCAGAAGCCGATGGCGCCGAGCACCAAGAGCGAGACTTGGGCTCGGGTCGTACCCAGCCAATCGCTCATCCGCCCGGCGAGCCAGCTTCCAATGACCGCGCCCAGTCCCCAAAGCGTCATGACGATACCGGCCTGTTGCGCGGTCGCGCCCTGTTGCGTGGTCAGGTAGAGCGCGAGAAAGGGCAAGACCATCGTGCCGCTGCGGTGCACGAAGGTGATCACGGTGAGGATCCACACCTCACGGCTGAGCCCGCCAAAGGCGGCACGATAGGTCTGAAGCACACGTTTCAGCATGGTGGGCTCGTGTCGGTGAATGGACGCACGATGGGCTCGATCACTCCAGGGGCGCGTAGTGTAGCGAGGATTTACACGACGTTGACGATGCTCGGGCGAAGACACCGAACCCTATGCCACGATGAGCGTAATCGAAAGGCGGATAATTTGACGATGGAGATCCAATTCGTGCCGAATCAACCGTTTCGCTACCGCCCGCTCGCATGTGTCGCGCTCTTCCTCTTGGTGTCCATCATTGCCGTCACGCCGGCTCTGGCCACCGACAGCCGGGACGACTGGCCACAATTCCGCGGCCCGTTCCAGGACGGGCGCTCGGTGGCCACGGACGTGTTCGGTGATTCGGTCGGGCTCGAAGTCAGCTGGTCTCGTGATCTCGGCTCGGGGTATTCGGGAATTGCCGTCGTGGAGGGTCGCGTGGTGACCTTCTTTACCGATGGCATCGACGACCTGCTCGGTGCGTTCGATGCCGAGACGGGCGACGAGATCTGGCGGCTCAAGGTCGCGGCGATGTATGCCGGGCACGATGGCTCCGACGATGGCCCGTTGAGCTCGCCGACCGTTGCCGACGGGGTCGTCTACGCCCTCGGGGCATGGGGCGATCTGGTCGCGGCCAGGCTCGATGACGGCCAGGAAGTCTGGCGTCGCAAGCTCGAAGAGGGCGAGAAGAGCCGCAAGCCTGAATACGGCTATACGACCTCGCCGGTGGTGGTCGACGACATTTTGGTGGTGCTCACCGGTGGGCCCGGCACCTACGCGGTCTCGGGCTTTTCACGTGATTCCGGCTCGCTTCGCTGGGCGATCGGTGACGACACCGTGGCCTATCAGACCCCGACCGTGATGGATCTCGATGGCCGTCGCCAGGTAGTCGCGGTGACCAACCACGAGCTGGTGGGGATCGATCCACGCAATGGCGAGCGCCTGTGGCGACACGAACATCATCCGGCCGATGCCGTGCACGAAGGTTCGGGCCAGCCGGTGAAGGTGGGCGACGACGGCATCGTCGTGACCTTCGAGAACGAGGCCGCGATGTATCGGGTCACGAACGCTGTCGTGTCCGAGGTGTGGCGTTCGGGAGATCTCAAGCGCACGTACGGCATGCCGATTTACCATGAGGGTCATCTCTATGGTTTCAACGGCCGGTTTCTCACCGCGGTGGATGCCACGACCGGAAAGGTCGCATGGAAGTCGCGCCCGCCTGGTGGTCTCGGCAGTATGACGCTGGTCGACGATCATCTGTTGATCGTCGGTGCGCAAGGCAACGTCGTGGTCGCCAAGGCGCAGCCGACCGGGTACGAAGAAATGGCCCGGGTGCCGGTGTTCTCGACCCAGACCTACACGGCGCCGAGCTTTGCCGGTGGCGCGATTTTCGTGCGCGATCTGGAGAAGATGGCGCGCGTCGACATCACCGATGAAGCCGCGTCGCTGGCCGAGACGCTGGCTACGACGGAGCTCTCGGGTGTCGTCGGTGAGCTGGCGCATGAGCTGAACGCCGTTCCCTTCGCCGAGCGCAAGACGCGTGCGGCGGCATGGGTGGCGGCGCAGGCGAGCATGCCGGTCGTCGAACAGAGTGGTCTGACGCATTTCATTCTTCACGACGACCTCGACGATGCCGCCGTGACCGGAAACTTTTTTCAGCCTGGGGTCGAGGAATCGATGACCAACCTACCGGGCACCGATATGTGGGTGTACTCGCTCGAGCTCGATCCCGAGAGCGTGTACGAGTACCGCTTCAACACCAATTTCGGCACCGTCGTGACCGATCCGTCGAATCCGCTCACCCTGGGTAGCGTGTTCGGCCGGAGCTCGGAGCTGCGTATGCCTCGTTGGCGCGCGCCGAGCCATGTCGTCGAGCCCTCGGCGGAGACGGCGCGAGGTCGTATCGATAGCTTCAAGTTGACCAGTGCGGTGAATCCCGACCCGGGCGAGCGGGAGATTCGGGTGTATCTGCCACCCGGGTACGACGACAGCGCGGCGCGTTATCCACTGGTGCTTTTCAACAACGGTGACAGCGCCCTGGATCAAGCCGCGCTCGATCACACCTTGGACAATTTGATCGCCTCGGGCGAGCTGGCGCCGGTGATCGTGGCTTTGCTGTCACGGGTCCGAGGTGAGTTCGTCTACGACCAGGCCGAGCTCTATCCCAAGATCGTCGCCGAGGAGATTCTCCCGGCGCTCGAGAAGCGTTATCGGGTCATCTCCGACCCGTCGGCGCGCGCGATCATCGGCGCGGCGAGCGGTGGCTCGGCGGCGGTCAATGTCGCTGTGCAGCGGCCCGGGTTGTTCAGCAAGGTGGGGAGCCAGTCGGCGTATTTGCCAGCTCAAGTTCGCTTGCCGCTGATGAGCACTCTGAAGACCGGATCGGCGCCGGGTGGTGAGTTCTGGGTCGGCTGGTGCCGTTACGACTACGATTTTGGTGACATCCGCTCGGCCAAGGATAGTAAGGAGATGGCCGATGCTTTGCGGACCGCCGGGGCCAACGTGAGCATCGACCTGGCGCCGGGAGCGGCCGGTTGGGCGAGCTGGCGAGCTCGTTATGGCGATCTGCTCACCCGTTTCTTTCCCGGGAGTGGTGGCTGAGCGAAGGCCTGATCCATAACGCTCGGTCGGGGGTCAGCCGGTCCGGGCGTTGTCGAACGCGAGTCGGAACGCCTCGAGATCAAAGGCCGCGCCAGGGTCGCGTTTGCGTTGCGGGTCGAGCTCGGCGTGCGTCTTGATCGCGGAGAAGTCGAGGTCGAAACGGTTCGCCTGTTTGCGGAACCACCACCCGGCCGATTCGTACTGAGCGGGTCGAAAGGGTGGATTGTCGACGTCGGCGATGCGCTCGTAAAGACTGTCGAGATTGTGGGCGCCCGCCACGACGATCTCCATCCCGACACTCGTGGCGTTGTGCGGACCGGCATGGTACGCGACGTTCTCGGCCGCGACGCATTCGACGATCCGACCGTCGGGCAGACAGAGAGCGTGGACCGACAGGCCGAGGTTGTAGAGCAGGTCGGTGCAATGCTGAAAGCCATCGTCACGGGCAACCCACTCGCCCATGGCGTGCAGCACGAGGATCTGGACGGGGCCCGGTCGTACCGTGAACCACGGTGACGGGAGTTTGACGATCTCGTTTGGTGGCGGTGCAATGGCGTGATCACGCTCGCGAATCCGATCGAGCGCGAGTCGCCTGAAGTCTTCGGACACTAAGCCTTCCCCCTGATTACGATGGTACCGGATTCGCCGCCTGGTCGGTGGGCGGATTGCACCGCGCGATGAGCTCGGCGAGCCGTTCCGGCCAATGGATCGTGGCCAAGGGCAGGATGAGGTGCCCGCCGCCTTGAACGACCTCGATCCGCGCCGCGCGCATCGCGCCACGCATGATCCGCGCTTGCTGGACACTATCGACGATGCGATCACGATCGCCGACGACAAGCGTCGTGGGGTGGTGGATCTCGCTGAGTCGGGGGCGCAAATCGAGCCGGCGGATCATGTCGAGACGACGCCGGTAGAGCGGGCCGATCATGTGTCGACCGTCGAGCGCCTTGAAACGCGCGATCGCTTCTCGTTCGCGTCGCTCACCGAAGAGCAAATGCGCGGCCAAAACCTGACGGCCGAGCCGCCATAGCCAGCGCGGAGTGAGAGCGGCACCTAGCCGTGATAGCTCGAGATGCGGCCGGCGCTGAAAATACGGAAAGCTGTTGACGATGGCCAGCGCGGCGACGCGATCGGGGTAGCTGATCGCGGTCTGCATGGCGACCGCGCCACCGAAGGACTCGGCCAAGAGCACGGCGCGCTCGATGGACGCATGGTCGAGCGCTTCGGCGAGCGAGGCGGCCATGGATTCGTAGGTGTCGTCGCCGCCATCGACATAGCGCAGACGGATCAACCGGAAACGTGATGCGATCCGTGGCGCCTGATCGAGCAGCAGCCAACCGGTGCCATCGATACCGGGCGTGTAGACAATCGGCATTCCCTGACCACGATCGTCGATCGTTTCGACACGCATCAAAACCACCCCGAGTCACGGTACTTGATCAGATAGAAGCCGCCATAGACCACCAAAGCGATGGCCGCGCTCAACGACAGCACGGCGATCATGAGGTAGGCGCGTCCCGCACCGGCGGCCAGCTCGCCGAGCGCATACAGGCCGACGACCATGGCGAAGATCGTCGCCAAGAACACAAAAAGGACGTGGAGAGCTTTGAGACTGGGCACGACTCAGAGTAGGTAAAGCATCGGGAAGAGGAAGAGCCACACGATATCGACGAAATGCCAGAACAGACCAGCGAGCTCGACCTGATTGGCGAACCGTACCGGGCGCTTGTCCCAGAGCCGGCTACCTGGACCCCAGAGATAAGCGTTGTAAAGCACCCCACAAAGCGCGTGGAAGACATGGACGCCCGTCGTCGTGTAGTAGAGACCGAGGAAGAAATTGGTCGATGGCATCAGACCGGCGGCCAGCTTGACCTGGTACTCCCAGATCTTGATCACCATATAGGCCGTACCGAGAAGGATCGTCAGACCGAGGGTGGTCTGAAAACGTCTTCGCTTTCGTTCCCGAGCGGCGTTCCACGCCAGCATCATGGTGATGCTCGACACGATGAGCATTGCCGAGCTCAGTACACCCGCCGGGATGTCGAGGTAGTCGGCGCCTCGGGGCCACTCGTCGGCATGGCCGCGAATCTGCAGATAGAGCACGAAGAGCGCGGCGAAGAGGACGAGCTCCGAGATCAGGAATAGCCACATGCCGAGCCGCGCATTGCCCAGCTCGTTTTCGTCGATATTGGGTTCGAGGCTGAAGGGGAGGACTTTCGACATAGGCATCACACGGCTCGCGAGGAAGGCTTCGCCTCGGCCGCCAAGACCGATTCTATGTCGTCGGTGACAATCGTGCCGAAGGATCCGTTTCGTGAGTGGGGAAAAGGGCTAGGAGCGGGCAGCAAAGGTGGAGGGGAAAGCCACCCGCTCCTGGAGGAAGCATAGAGGACTCGTGAAGGTGGTCGCGGGCATCCGAGGTGTTCGCCGTGACCGTGATCACGAATTCATGCTATTTCAGCATTGTCCTGTCGTCAACCCCCAGAGGTGTCTCGGAGCCGGATCCTCCGGCTACGGAACGCTGCGATCGTAGGTATGACGTTCCTCGAGCTGCCAGGATTCGCCGCCATCGATCGAGCGATGACGTTCGATGACGAAGCGATCTGGGCTCTCGATCTGAATCCGCTCTTGTCGGTGGATGACTTGCCCACGCATGCTGATCGAGGTACCGGACGCGACATCGTCCACGACAAGCCATTCGTCTTCAGCATTTGTGCCTTCGAGGATATCGAGTCGTCCAGTGAAGCTATCGCCGACCACGATCCGGTAGTGTTCCCGAAAACGGTCCCACGACCAATCTCGGGTCACCCAGGTGAGGCCACCGTCGGCGGTCGACTGATAGTGCTCTCGGAGGATCATGCCGTCGAGCGCGGTTTCGATGCTCACGTCGGCGTTGGCGGCATCGACCCACTCACCGGAACGTGGATCGGGTCGAGACATGGTGAGATCCCATGTTCCCGCGATCGTCCGTAGCGCTTCCATGCCTCGGGGTGGCGGCATGGAAAAGGGGTCGCCGTCGATGTCGGGATTCACGTCGACGTTGTCGACGTAGATCACGACGTGCCGGGCACCGTACTCTTGCTCCATGTAGTGCGGGATCACCACACCGTCGACGGCGCGAAACTCGTCGAAATAGGTGCGTCGGTTCATGTCGTGTGGCCCTTGAGTGAGATCCCATACGGTCTCGTCGACCGCGACTTCCAGATGGGTCTCGGGATCGAGGTGCCAGGTTTCGGTCGCGCCGTCGTCGCGGGTGAGGCGAAGGGCGATGGTGGGGGTGCCATCGACTTCGTCTTCACCGATCAGCTCGACCTGATGACCTTTGCCATGGGCGTCGAAAAGCGCCGGTTCGAAATCCGCGAGACGTGCGAGGACCACGGCATCGTTGCCGGGTGTGCGCCAGGCCCAGGAGAAGCCGAAGAGGGGAAAACGCCACCAGCTGCCGGTGGCGTCGTGCCCGAAGACCACGGGATTGCCGAGCTGGGTAAACCGCATGCGGAAATGGTCGGGGCGTTGACGAAGCAGCTCGAAGTCGTTTTCGTCGCTGAAGTTGACGTGACGGCCTCGGATCGCCATCGTATCGACCGCACGCCAGGCGTCGACGCCACCACGCGCGGCGATATAGCGCTCGACGATCTCGTCGGCCGATGAGTCGGCCGCCACGGGGAGAGGCGGCAGCAGCAGCACGGAAAGAAGGGTGATCAGGATTTTCATCGGCCGGTCTCCTCATGTCGATCGTCCGCGGGGGTCGATCGCAGATCGTAGGCGACGATTTCGTCTTGATCGCGGAGGTAGAGCACACCGTCGGCGAGACTCGGCGCGGTCCACGAGCGACCGGTCATCGCTTGCACCCTTCCGTGCTCGTGGTACCCGTCGCCACGGGCTTCGACGAGGGCCAGGACACCGCGATCGCCGAGCACATAGAGCAGATCACCGGCGGCGATCAAGGAACCTTTGCCGAGACCACGCTTTGCCCAGGCCAGACCGCCGTCTTCCACCTGGACCGCGCGCAGGGTGGCGTTGTCGACACCGTAGAGATGGTCACCAACCAACACCAAGCACACAATTCCGCGCGACGCTGCTGAGCGGCCGCGCTTGGCGACGGCAAGAGGTTTCGTGCCGTATCTGTTTGGTGGCAGCGGCCTTCAAACGGTCGAT
>JBCDBH010000080.1:0-18571 GCA_039184055.1 Acidobacteriota bacterium | reverse complement strand
GGCGATGCCGAACCAGATGAGGTTGTCGCTCGCCAAGGCTTCGGGGGTAGAGGTGACCGCCAGCGCGACGGGAACCGCGAGATAGACCACCAGACCGACGCCGACCGCGATCAGCGTGCCTTTGGGGATCGAGCGGTTGGGGTTGCGCAGATCTCCGGACAGACTGACCCCCGCCATCAGGCCGGTGACGGCGGGAAAAAAGACCGCGAAGACGGTCCAGAAGCCCTCGCCGCCTTCGATGCCACGCCACAGGGGTACGGCATCGAGCGCCCGTCCGGGCACACCGATGAAGAAGGAAATCAGCGCCAGGACGATCGCGGCGAGGATCGGCAGCTGGAGCTGCATCGCCAGGTTGGCGCCTCGGCCGGCGATCAACGACACCGCCAGCACGGTGAGCGCGGCGGTGGCGCGCATCGGGATGTCGGGCCACAGAAGCTGGAGGGTTTCGGCGAGACCGAAGGCGTAGAGGGTGACCGAGAAGGTCTGGGCCAAGAAGAGCGGCACGCCGATCGCGCCACCGATCTCGAGACCGAGCGAGCGCGAAATGATGTAGTACGCGCCGCCCGCGCCGACCCGCATATTGGTCGCCACCGCCGATACCGAGAGCGCCGTGGCGATGGTGATCAGGTGGGCGATCAAGACGATACCGATCGCCCCCGCCAACCCGACTTGGCCGACCACCCAGCCGAGACGGAGAAAGAGGATGACGCCGAGAATGGTCAAGACCGACGGGGTGAAGACCCCGAGGAACGTTCCGAGCTTGGCCGGAGCATCGGATCGATTCGTTGCTTCGCCCATCAGGCACCCCCAAAAACAAAGACGAGCTGGGCGGTGCCGGCGAGCAGGCCGAGCACGGCTCCGAGCAGGATCAGCTTCCATTCGTCTTCTTGGAAACAGGGTCTGAGTAGATCTTGGAATTGCTCGGGTGGCAAGCTCACCATGCGCTCGACCAATAGAGCTTCGATCAGCTTGGCGCGATCTTCCTTGAACTCGTCGTCACGAAAGGGATCGATCGACACCTGCACCGCCTTGTCGCCGATCGATTTCTTGAGCGCGTTGACGTTGCGCGGGCCGAGCGCCAGATCACCCACCGGCCAAACGGTTGCCAGCGCGGCGTCGGCGAGCGGCGCGATCTTTTCGCGGATGAGCTCGCGACTACGTGGTGAGCGTGGACCGTTGAGCATTTCTTGGATCAAGGTTTCGATGGTGAGGATCTCGCGGGTCACCAGGCCACACCACACCGTCGCCACTTCGGCTTGACGACGCAAGAAGAGCCCCTGGATCGTAAACGGGCCGATCTTCTTCGGGTGGAGCGGCCGGAAGATCATGTTGATCGCCAGCCAATTGGTGGCGAAACCCACCAGGCCACCGAAGAGGGGCAGCACCCACCAAGCGGGGAAATAGGCCCATACGGCGAGCTGGACCAGGCCGAAGAGAAAGCCGAAATAGAAGCCGGAGCGGACGATGAAACGAAATTCGGCGTCGCCGGATTCGAGAAAGAGACGGTTGAGCAGATTGGGATCGGCCTCGAATTGCTCGACGATCATATTTTCGAGATCGGTGACTTCTTCGACTCGACGACCGAGCTCACCGACGATCTCGTCGACCAGCCGTGGCATCTCGGCGCGTACGGCTTCGTAGACGCGCTGCTTGACCGGCGCCGGCAGTCGTGCCCAATAGGTCGAGGCGGTCGATTGAATGACCTCGTCGGTGTACATGTCGAGGCGGGGCGAAATCACCGCGGTGACCTGATGCGCCATCCGCTCCGGCTCCATGCCTTCGAAGACCTCGGCGAGTCGACCGAGTCGTTGCATGGTCGAGTTGACGAAAATGCTCGCCATCTTCGCCGCTTTGATCGGAATGACGCCGCGCCAGCCGAGGTAAGGCGGGATGCCGACAAAGTGGATGGGGTAGAAGGTCATCTTGACCGCGAGCAGATTGGTGGCCCAGCCGACCACCGCGGCGAGCACCGGGATCGAGATGTATTTCCACAGCTCGGGATCGGTGAGACGTTCGATCATGTCCAGGGAGTCGGGCCGTCGCGCTCGGGGAGAGGTTCGTGTCCAGGCGCTGAAGTCGTATCCGCGCCGGGGGCGACCGCGGCCACGAGCATGGCCACCGGCCAGATCGGCGGGTTGCCGACGGGGATGTTCGACTTCATGTCGGCATCATAACGCGCTGGTCGACTCGTCGTCGGTCCAGGCGTGCTCGGTGGCGAGCCCACCGGGAAAGACGAAGGCGACCAGCAGAGTACCGGCGGCGACGAACGCCAGCGCGGCGAAGACTTGGTGCAGCCCGCCGACCAACGCGGTTTCGAGCTGGCCGAGCTGCTCGACCGGGAGACGCAGCCGTAGCTCGCTGTCGAGCACTGAATCCGGTGCGACCCCGGGTGGACCGGCGGTGAGGAAATGCGTGTTGAAGACCACGCCGAGCGCCGCCACCGCGACCGCGCCACCGATCTGACGGAAGAAGATCGTCGTACCCGTGGCGACGCCGCGCCGCTCGTGAGGCACCGCGTTCTGCACCGCCAGCACATAGGGAATCGACGTGAAGCCGAGCCCGGTTCCCGAGATCACCAAGGCGAAGAGCAACAGCCAAGCGGCGGTGGTGCCGTCGATGCTGGTGAGCAGAAACGTGCCGGTGGCGATGCACACGCCTCCGATCACCAACACCGGGCGATAACCGATCTTGAGTGGTAGCCAACCCGAGATGACCGCGGCGATGGGCCAGGCGATCAACATGGGAATGAGCATGCGACCGGCGTCGAGCGCGCTGCCACCCCGAAGACCCTGACCGAAGATCGGGATGAAGCTGATCAACCCGAACATCAGCGCACCCATCAAAACGTTGCCGACGCTCGACACCGCGATGATGCGATTGCGAAAGAGATCGAGTGGCAGCATGGGCTCCGGCGCCCGATTCTCCTGCCATAGGAACGCGCCGAGGGCCAGGACCGAGAAACCGGCGAGACCGACGGTTCGCGGGTCGACCCATCCCCAGCGATCACTCCACGTCAGACACAGGAGCAAGGCCGTGACCGCGACGGTGAGATAGACCGTTCCGGCGATGTCGAGCTTGGCGTCGCCTCGTGGCTTGCTTTCCCCCAGGAACTGATCGAGCAGATACACCGCCATGAGCCCGAACGGCACACAGAGAAAGAAGATCCAGCGCCAGGTCAGGAGATCGGTCACCAGGCCACCGAGCGGTGGACCGATGATGCTGGCGACCGCCCACACCGCCGAGAACACACCCTGGATGCGGCCCCGTTCCTCGATCGTGTAGATGTCGCCGGCCACCGTGACACCGATCGGCGTCACGCCACCGGCGCCCAAACCTTGAATGGCGCGAAACACCACCAGTTGCTCGATCGACTGGGCGAAGCCGGAAAGCACCGAGCCGAGGAGAAAGAGGTAGACCGAGATCTTGAAGATCCGGCGGCGTCCATAGAGATCGGCGAGTTTGCCGTAGAGCGGCACGGTGGTGGTGCTGGTGAGCAGGTAGATCGAGAACACCCAGCTGTAGTGTTCGACCCCACCGAGCTCGCTGACCGCGCTCGGCATGGCGGCGACCACGGCGGTGGCTTCGATGGCGGCGAGCACCATGCCGCTGAGAATGGCGGTCGTAACGAGGCGCCGGTCGCGCCCGGGTGGCATGAGCATGATGGTGGCTGGGCGAGAGGCTCAGGGAGCGCTCGACTCCTCGCTGGATGAGGCCGTGGACCCGGTCACCGTGACGCGCTCGCCGGTCGAGTAGGCGGCGAATTGCGGTGCGTAGACCGATTGCACCACCGCCGGTCCGGCGCGGAAGGTGCCGCCGTGACTGGCGCGCAGACGATGCCGGAAGACGTACTCGCCAGCCGGTAGCTGCTCGAAGAAGTAGTTGGCGCCGCTGTCACGGATCTCCTCGTAGACCCCGACACCACCCGCCCAGCGGTATCCCGAACGCAGAGTCTCGGGCTCGAAGCCGGCCGGCCGTGGGTCGCGGAGGGCGACGAAGTCGGCGGCATGACCGGCGCGCAGGGTGATTTCGACCTCGAGCTGATCACCCGGGGTGAGGGCGGTACCCGTCTCAAGCGGTTCGAGCACGTATGCGTCACCGTCCAAAAGGCGGCGATAGTAGCGTCGCTCGACGGTGAAGAGATCGCTCGCCGAAGCCGATGCCGGGAGCTGTTCGGTGCTGAAATGCCAGGTCGCCGTGGCGAAGACGAGCCCCGAGGTGGCCTTCTCGACGGTGATGGTGGCGAGATCGGCATCGAGGCGCTCGTCACGTTCGACGATCTGATTGCGGGTCGTCGGCTCATCGGCGGCAAAGACGAAGCTCGTCGTTTCGTCGCCGGTGGTGACCGTTACTCGATCGTCCTGGCCGAGTTGGTCTTCGCGATCGAGATAGGCGGCGAGCGCCTCGAGCACCTCGGCGGTGGCGCGTGGTGAGCGCCAGTGGTTGAGCTGTTTGTCGAGGAAGAGCCACTGCACCAGGCCGTGACGTCGTGGATCGTCCGGTCGAACGTCGAGCAGCGCACGGAGCACCAGCGCATGACTCTCGGTGGTGTCGTGGTACCACATCCAGGCGCGGTCCTCGGGTTGCCAATAGACGCCGAGATCGTCGTCCTGACGGGCGCTATCGAGCACGCTGTCGAGCACCAGCCGGGCGTCGTCGAGTCGTTCGGCGCGGCGTAGCGTCAAGGCGAGATAGGCCTTGATGCGGGGCGCCACCTGCCGCCAGCGGTCGAAGGCGCGATCGAGGATCAGACGTTTGTCGTCGTCGCTGATCACATTGCCGGTCCAGCTGGTGTCGGGATAGCTCCACAACACATAGGCAATGAAGGCGAGAGTGTCGGCGCTCGGTTGGCGACGTTCGTCCTCGTCACGCAGGGGCGCGAAGCACTCACGGTCGAGATAGCGCCAGCCGCTGGCCGCCACCTCGCGCAGCTCGTCGATTGCCACGCCGTGGTCGAGCACCCGCGCGAGCTCTTGGAGCACGTAAGCGGTGACGAAGACCGACGACGGTCCACCGGCTTTCCACGGCAGGCCACCGTCGTTGTTCTGCAGCTCGCGGAGGGTGGTCGCGGCGCGATCACGGACGAGCTCGGCGATCGCCGGATCGAGCAGCTGGAGGAGCTCGTCGTCGCCAGCGTCATCGTCACCGGTTTTGCCGCCGCGCGCGGTGGTCAGCCACGGGGTTTCCTCGAAGAGCATGCGCCGGTTGGGATCGGGCTGATCAAACGAAGCGTAACGGGTTTCCCGATCGGCCATCTGCGCACCGAGACGAGCGAGCGCCGGGTGCCGCTCGTAGAGCGCGGTGAGCAAACCGGCGGCGTAAAGACGATGCGCGGCGCGAAAGGCGGTTTCGTCCGGATCGTCGACCAGGGCCGGGACGGCGCGTAGCACGCTGGCGAGCAGGTTGGCGTCGATGGTGATCACCATCTGCTCGTCGATCCGGGTCGGATCGGCGGCCGTCAGACTTTCGAAGTGGAGGGTACGAGTCGTGGTGTCACCGCTGAGGGCGGCGAAGCGTGATTCGGCGAGCGCCACGCGGCTCGGCAAGATCGGCAGCGGACGTCGTTCACCGTCGCTGAGCGCGCCAGCCCGGGCCACGGCTTCGACCGCCACCGGACCGAGACGGCGTGGCGCGGTGACCGGAACCTCGAGCGTGGTGCTCTTGCCCGCTTCGACGACAAAGGCGAGGTCGCTCGCCCGCTCGGGAGTGAGCCCGAAGAGAGCGGAGAGATCCTCCTCGGTGTCAGGATCGCGCAGCGTCAGATCGACGGTGCCTCGCAGCGTGGTCTCGCCGCTGTTGTCGACCTGGATGGCGAGCACGGCTCGGTCGTCCTGGCGCAGGAAGCGAGGCAGGTAGGGGCGAATGAGCAGATCCTTGACCGTCCGGGTGGTCGCTTCGAGCGCGCCGGCGCGGAGATCCGTGGTGTGCGCCACACCCCATAGTCGCCAAGAGGTGACGGCATCGGGAACTGTGAAAGAGAACGTCGCCGCGCCGTCGGCGTCGAGGGTGAGCTGGGGAAAGAAGAACGCGGTTTCGGCAAAATTCTCGCGGAGCGAGGGCGTGCCGGTCGGTGGCGGCTCATCATCAGGTGGGCCCGATGGCGGCGCGGCGGCGTTCGGTGAGTCGGCGGCAACCGCGACTTTTTCGAGCGCCGCATCGGCCGTCTCGACGCTGTCGACCATGGGCGCCGATTCCATCGCCATGGGTGCCGCCCGCATCGCCTGCACCGCGATCCCGCCACCACGCCGTCCCGGGCCACCGATTCCATAGGCGTCGAAGAAGGTCAGCCGAGCGCCGGTGAGCACGGGTGGCGAGGGCACCATGCCAAAGCCGCGACCACCATTCCAGATGCGATAGGCGGAGCCGAGGTTGGTCACCAGGGCCGGCGCGCCGGCGCGTCGAGGGTAGACGGTCAGCGGATCGGGGGGCGTGAGGCGCTCGAAGAGATCGAGACTGCGGTCGTACATCGCCGCCAAGATCTCGGCGTCCAGGATGCCTCCCGTGGCGTCACGAACGGTCAGCGACCAGGTTTCTTCATCGCCTGGGCGCAGGCGATCGCGAAAGGTGGCGAGCTGGATGTCGAGTTGGCGATCGACCCAGGGCACCTCGACGTCGATGCGGTCGGTGAGCAATTGATGATCGCGGACCGTCGCGACGCGGAGCGTGAAGCCACCCCGGTCACGTTCATCGACCGGGATCTCGACGATCCGTGGCGTGCCGCCGGCGAGCTGTCGTCGGCCTACTCTCTTACCGGCGCGAAAGCGCTCGAGCACGATCGGCTGATCGTCGAAACCACTTGCCACCAGGACGCGGAGCGTGTCGCCCACCGCGATCTCGTTTTGGGGAGCGCGTAGGACGAGAGGGAGCGCCAAGGCGGTTTCTCCGGCGACGATCAGTGTCGTGTCCGCCTTGACCTCACCACCGAAGCGATCGGTGGTGGTGTAGTGCACGCGATAGAGGCCGCCTTGCAGCGCGTCGAGGTTCAGCTCGGCGGCCATCGTGCCGTCGTGTTCGATCGTGCCGGTGGCGACCGTGTCGCCATCCTCGTAGCTGGCGAAGAGGCTCGACAGGTCGAGCTGTTCCCAGCGGGGGCGTTCAGTATCGCCAGGCGTTTGAAACCGCTCCCAGCCCGATGGTGGTTCGGGGAGGGGTACCTCGGCCGGGAGGGGAGGCGTCGCGGGCGTGCGCAGCCGGGTGATGCGCCAGGTGCCCTCGCCCGTCGTCGGTGCACCGTTCAACGTCGTACGATTCACGGTCATCGTGACCGGCTCGCCAGCTTCGACATAGCCCGCGGAGGACTCGATTGACGCCATGACGGTGACAAAGCCGAGGACCAGACTGGTGCTCGCCTCACGTGTTTCACCACTGCCATCGGTGACCTCGGCGGTCACCTGATAGCGAAAGCGCACCGCGCCTTGCTCGGCGAGCGCCTCGTCGGCGGTGGGGAGAAAGGACACGTCGAAGCTGCCGTTGTTCGGGGTGGTTTCACCGGCGGCGACGAGCTCGGAGCGACCGAAGCTCGGTGGCGACCACCAGGCACCGCGAACGGGTAGCCACAAGGGTTGGCGTTCGACCCGCCACCGCACCGTGCCTTCGTTGACCGGCAAACCGAAGTAATAGCGTGCTTCGCCGGTCAAGGTCACATCGCGGTTGAGACGTTGTGGATCCTCGGGGGTCTCGAACGTGACTTCGAAGGTCGGGCGTTTGTATTCCTCGACTTGAATTTGCGTTGCGCCGACGGCATTGGTGTCGATCGACCACCACCCGAGCAGGCGTCCAGACGCCGGTACCTCGAAAGTGCCCGCCGCCGAGCCGAAGCGATTGGTCTCGACGGTGGCCGTGGCCACCTGTTCGCCGTTGCCGTCACGCAACATGATGGCGACGGTCTTGCCTGGGCTCACCTTCCAATCACCCTCGGAGCCGGCAAAGGTGATGATCTTCCACTGCACCGTCTGACCGGGGCGGTAGATCGCGCGATCGGTGAAGACCAGGGTACGGGTTTGTTGACGGGTGTTCCGCTGGCGCTGACCCCCGGCGAGATCGGTGAAGGCGACCTGATCGCCGAGACGCGCCAATGCGGTGACCCGTCGATAGTTGGCGTCGTTCGAGGCGTGGGCAAAGCGTGCTTCGCCCGTGTCGTCGGTCGTCGCGCTCTGTGCCTGGCGCCAGCTGTTGCGCTGTCGTTGCCACAGGGTCACGTCGACACCGGCGAGCGGCGCGCCGTCACCGCTCCGCGCGGTCAGCTCGAAGGCGTCGCCGGCATCGCGCCCGATGAGCACCAAATCACCCACGCTCAACCAAGTGGCTTGGAGCTGATTGGTGTTCGTGGAGAAGTCCTGACGCACCGAGCTCACCACCAGGTACAACCCCGGGGTATCGAACGGCGGCGTCGAATAGGTGCGGTGTGGACGGAAATCGCCTGGATTCGGCAGATCGACCGACCATGAAGCATCGGCGCCGCGCTCGGTGATCAGCTGCGCGAGCTCGTTGTGACGTGGCAGCAGAAGCATCTGACTCGAGGCGGCGACCTGGCGGTCGATATCGACTCGGTAGGCGCGTAGGAAGAGACGTTCGAGGTTGCTGTGCTCGATCCGGAGCGAGCGGCGGCCGAGGGCGTCGCTCTGCATCGATTCGAGGTTGTAGCTCGGTGCTTCGAAGCGGGCCACCAGGGCACGACAGGTCTCGCTACCCGGCGTGCCGGGATGACTCCTGGCTCCCTCGAGAGCCGCGGCGTGGGCGTCGATACGTGCCTCGGGACGCTGCTCGAGCTCGAGCAGTTCGGCTTCGAGCGCCTTGCCCATCGACCACCACGGCGCGGTGCGTCCGAGCGTGTCGAGCCCTCGGCGTAGCGTCGCGAGCTGAACCGCGCGATCGTCTTGATTGTCGAAGTGATAGCGGAGCTTGCGCAGCCGTTCGAGCCGTGCCTCGAAGGCCGCCTCGGGGCGGTTCCCGCTTGCGTGCCAGCGTTCGAGATCGGCCAAGATGGCGGCGAGCTGAGCGAGTGGATGGACGTCGGGATCGGTCAGCTCAGCGGTGAAGTCACGGTCGAGCAGGTCGGCGATGTCGAGACGCCACACGCCGTTTTCCTGCGCCGCCGACCACAAAAGACTGTCGGCCAGGATGTCGGCCGAGACGTAGCTCACCGTGTCGCGAAAGGTGCCTCGAATGTGTGGCGGATAGTCGCCGCTTTCGAAGAACGCCGCCGAGCGACCGAGCGGCTCGGCGCCCCATGCGTCACGCTGGGCCCAGGCGCGGCCGTATGCGGCGAGGATCTCGCCGCGAATCTGGTCGCGGGTCCAGCGGTCGATCTCCGGTTCCTCGCTGCCGATCGTTCGCTCACGGTTGCCGATCTCCCACGAGTAGCTGCGGAGGTAGTGGAGGAGAGTCTGACCGTAGAGCAGCTCGAGCACCGCCTGCCCACGCGGGTCCTCGGGCCACGGCTCGGTGCGGAGCGTGCGCACCGCTGTTTCGAAGCCACCGAGCGCGGTTTCCAGCTGGATCCGGCGTACCAAGGCGTGCGTCCAGGTGATCTCCGCCCCCGCCTCTTTCGCCTCCTCGAGCAGTACCCCGACACGATCCGCCGCCGCCTGCATCTTGCTTTCGTCGATCAATCGGTCGATCTCTTTCCAGGCGGCGTCGTAGGCCATCAGATCCTCGGGAGTCTTGGGTGGTTGCGCCGTACAAGCCGAGGCGCCGACCAGGGTGAGCAGAAGTAGAAGCGGTAGGCGAGCGAGCAGATACATGGCTTCAGTCTACGCCGATCCGGCTCGAATGGGTGAGCGGTCTGGCCGTGGGAAGACGAGTGATATTCTGCAAGGCGTTGGGACGGATAGGCATCGACCACGTGAACCCACTGATTCACAGGCTTTCATCACTGCGGGTTTTCTCACGATGACCGAGACATTCGCGACTGGAACCGGCTCCTCGTCGATCACCGAGCTCTTGGCCGCTTGGGCGGACGGTGATTCGGATGCGCTCGATGCGCTCACGCCTCTGGTGTACGACGAGCTCAGAGTGTTGGCGCACGGCGCGATGCGTGGCGAGAACGCGGGTCATCTCTTGCAGACCACGGCGCTGATTCACGAAGCCTATTTGCGCCTCGTCGGGCTCGGTATGGAGGTGACCGGGCGCGTTCACTTCTTCGCCATCGCGGCTCGGCTGATGCGTCGGATTTTGGTGGATTTCGCGCGCGCTCAGCGCACTGACAAACGCGGCGGCCGGCAGCCTCATCTCGAGCTCGATGAAGCGCTGTTGCCGTCGCGAAATCGGCCTGAAGACATCATCCGTCTCGACGACGCGCTCCAGGCTCTGGAGAGCTTCGACGCGCGCAAATCGCGGGTGATCGAGCTCCGATATTTCGCCGGTTTGACCATCGACGAGACCGCCGAGGCCTTGGGTATGTCGCACGCCACGGTCGAGCGTGATCTCAAAGCCGCCAAGGCGTGGTTGATCCGCGAGCTGGACGCCGAGTAGGTACGGGTGGATCCGAAACGCTGGCACGAGATCGAGACGTGTTTCCATGCCGCTCGATCCATGCCTGCCGCGGCACGTGACGAGTATCTAGACAAGCTCGGTCGCGAGGACGCCGCGCTGCGCGACGAGGTCGTTGGTTTGCTGGCCGCCGATCGAAGCGGCGACTCGCGTCTCGACGACGTGGTGCTCGGCGCGGCGCGCGCCTGGACGACGGCGCACCGTCCCGAGCGTATCGGTGCTTATCGTGTGCTCGATACGGTCGGGGAAGGTGGGCTGTCGACGGTCTACCTCGCCGAACGAGCCGACGACGCCTACCGCGTGCAAGTCGCGATCAAGGTCGTCAAACGCGGTATGGACAGCGCCGAGATCCTGCATCGCTTGAAGCTCGAGCGACAGATCTTGGCCAGCCTCAAACACCCTCATATCGCCGCGTTGCTCGATGGTGGGAGCACCGACGACGGTCAGCCTTTTTTTGTTTTGGAGCACATTGCGGGGCGACCGATCGACGAGCATTGTGATCGTCGGCGACTGACCATCGATCAGCGTCTCGAGCTTTTTCGATCGGTGTGCGCGGCGGTGGATTACGCCCATCGCAACATGGTGATCCATCGCGACATCAAGCCGAGCAATGTCTTGGTGTCGGACGACGGCGTGCCCAAATTGCTCGATTTCGGCATCGCCAAGCTGCTCACCCCGGAGCTCGAGGGCTTCGCGCCACCGCGTACCGAACCGGACCGAGTGCCGATGACTCCGGACTACGCCAGCCCGGAACAGATCGACGGCGATGCGTTGACGACGGGCACCGATGTGTATTCGCTCGGGGTGTTGCTCTACCGATTGCTGACCGGTGTGTCGCCCTATCGTCTCGATACTGGCCGCAATCGCCGCGCGCTCGAAGCGGCGATTCGTGAGCAAACACCCCTGGCGCCGAGCGTTGCCCTGGCGCGTCTCGCCGCCGGGCCCGATGCATCACGCGCCGCTACGATCGCCAAGGCTCGTGGCGCTTCGATGTCCCAGCTGCGTCGTCGTCTCGCCGGCGATGTCGACAACATCGTTTTGATGGCGCTACGCAAGGAGCCGGGTCAACGCTACCGATCCGCCGATCAACTGGCGCGCGACATCGAGCGTCACCTCGAAGCCAAACCGGTGTACGCGCGGCCCGCGACCTGGCGTTACCGCGCCTCGAGCTTTGTCCGTCGGCACACGGCCGCGGTGGTGGCGACCGTCGGTCTGATCGTGGCGTTGCTCGGCGGCATGGTGAGCACCACCGTCGAGAGCATGAGGGCACGGCGTCACCTGGCCGAGGCCGAGCAGATCTCCCGATTCTTGACCGATCTCTTCGAGGTTTCCGACCCGGCCTTTTCCCAGGGACGCGAGGTGACGGCTCGTGAGCTGCTCGACGAGGGCGCGCGACGGATCGGCGAGGAGCTCGCGGATCAGCCTGGCGTGCGTCGCAAGCTCATGACGACGATGGGGTTGGCGTACCACGGGTTGGGTGAGAACGAACAGGCCGGCGTCATGATCGAGCAGGTGCTCGACGATCGTCGTCGGTCACTGGGTGCCGATCATCCGCTGGTCGCGGCGAGTCTGCGTGATCTCGGCAAGGTGCGGATGACCCATGGCGATTACGCCGAAGCTCAGACCTTGCTCGACGAGGCGATCACCATTGAGCGACGCCGGTCGTCCGGGGACAGTCTCGAGATCGCCGCGACGCTCGATCTGATGGCTGGGGTAGCCCGTCATCAAGGGCATGCCGAAGAGGCGGAGACGCTTCACCGCGAGGCGCTCGCGATGCGCCAAGCTCTTCTCGGTCCGGAAGATCCGGTGGTGGAGGAGAGTCTCCAGAATCTCGCCGAGGCGCTATTCACGCGTCATGATCTCGACGGTGCCGAAGCTCGATTTCGGCGTGTGCTCGATCAGCGGCGCGATCGTCTCGGCGCGACGCATCCGGACGTCGCATTGACGCTCAACGATCTCGCCGTCGTGCTGCACGCTCAGGGCCGTCTCGACGAAGCCGAGGATGTGGTCCGCGAAGCGGTGAGCATCCGGCGGACTCTCTACGGTCCGTCGCATTGGATCGTCGCCCAGAGCTACGGCAATCTGGCCGAGATTCTCCGTGCTCGGGGCGAGCACGAAGAAGCCAGTGGCTGGCTCGAGCAGGCGCTCGCCATCAGTCGCGAGCAGCTCGGTGACCAGCATCCGACCGTCGCCATGTTCACCAAGAATCTGGGTCTGGCGTTGCAATCCGCGGGGCGCCTCGACGAGGCCGAAACGCAGTTTCGCGACAGTCTGGCGCTGCGTCGAGCCGCGCGTGGTGACCAGCATCCAGAGGTCGCGCAGAGCCTCTATCTGCTGGCCGTGCTCGCGGCGGAGAAAGGCGACACCGACGAAGCACTACGCGCGGCGCGCGAGGCACTTTCGATTCAGCGTGCCACCCTCTCCGCCGATGCCTATCCGTTGACCTTTCCGTTGCTCTTGCTCGGTCGCGTGCTGGTCGAAACCGGTACGTGTGACGAGGCGACGACCTTGCTTCGCGAGGCCCTCGATATTCGAAACAAGCACCTGCCCGAGGGCGATGCACGGATCACCGAGGTCGAACAGGTGCTGGCCAAGTGCATCTGAAGGGTCATCAGCCCCAGGGATCGATCACCAAACCGCAGCTGTCGGGAAGCGCGCCGCCGCCATCGCAATACTCCGGAGATTCCGGTGGGATGCCGCCCACCCGTTCGATCGACACGACCGGTTCGGTCGTGCAGGTAGCCGAGCCGACCGCTCGGATCGCGTAGTCGTCGAGACGAGCGATGGCCAAGCTCCAAACGCTGTCGGAGCTCAGAGGAACCGCTGGGACCTCGATCGTGGCGTCGGATGTGAGACGAATCGCCGCATCGCGTCCCGACACGGTGTGGCTACAGAGATCGGGATTGGCGGCGCAGGCGTCCTGGATGCGTACAGCGGTGCGATCCGGAAGCGTAATATCGCTTTCCTCGAGGTGCAGATCGATGATCCGCGTGACGCTCTTTCCGGTGGGATCGGTGAAAGCCAGGTCGACTCGTGTTTCGGCCTCGGCTCGGCCATTGCCGAGGACCCCGACGGCGGTTCGGCCGATGGCTCGTGCATCGAGATCCACCGTTGCCGCCGGGCAGTCGCGATGACAGGCGCGGGCGCGAGGTTGCGATACGACCAGCGGAGTCACCTCGTCGCCGTCGTGGAGAAACCCGAGACCGACGGGTAGCCACGCGTCGATCTCCCAGCAGCGCAAGGCCATCGCGACCTCGCTCGATCCATCATGGTCTTGTTCGCCGCTCGGATGGGCGGCTCGCTTCTGATAGCCGAGGCCGAGAGCCGCGCCAGGGCCGAACCAGGCGACCTCTTCCCAGCCTGCTGCGTGGTGATGCACCCACGACATCGTTTCGGGTGAGAGCGTGGCCGAGCTCTCCCAGAAGCAAAAGCAGCCATCGCCGTTCTTGGCCGCCGCGGCCACTGAATCGAGCTGACTCGCCAAGGTGACCACGGCTCCGGTGAGCGAAGCATCGGCCGTCAAGGCGTCGCCGAGCAGATCCAAGGAGTCGGCGGCCTCTTGCTGATCGAGTGCTTTGGCCAGGCGGCGATCGATCATCACCTCGCCGGCTCGTAGTCCGGTGATCGTCCGGTAGACGCAAAGCTCGTCAGCGCAGACGTAGGCGACGCGCACCGGACGTTCGGCTGCGAGCGCCGTGTCGACAGGGGAGACGACGGACAGGTGGAATTGGAATCCATGCTGGGCCGTGTCCGCCAGAGTCCGTATGAGTCGCACGGTGCTCGTCTGACCGGGCAGTGGCACCACTGTTTGGCTCGCCCGCACCGTGCCGTTGCCATCACTCGCACGTAGGGTGGCGGTGGCCGGTAGATCCACCGAGTCGGCCCACGTGACGGCCACCACCAGATCCTCGCTCACTGCCTCCACCGTGCCGATGTGGGCGAGCGATGGCGTGGTCGAACCGGTCTGCTCGTCGTCGGCCACGATATGTCCAGTGCCGCCGAGCACTAGCACCAAGAGGAAGATGCCGATCCAACGGGTACGTGGTCGGTTTGTGTTCAGGCTCGTTTTCTGACCCATCCTGAGCTCTCCTTTGCAGTCGTTTCGCGATGGTTGTTCGATAGGTCTCGCGGCGTCACGACTTTCGTGCGCCGCCCATCCTCATCTTGAAAGCGAGATATCCGACCGATGTCCCTCATCGAGTGGAAAACGAATCGACTCTCGAGCTCGTGGCAAATGTCTTTGATCCGTGATGAGGGAAATCGACCCTCTCGACGCGCTTCCCAGGACGAGTGAGCTTCAACCTGGATCGACCCTCGAAAGGAGACCTCGACATGATCCGAACATTCGTCCATCTCATCTTTGGCTTAGGCCTGCTCGTGGCATCGACTCTTTACGCCGGTGGTGGCGGCGAGGGTGGCGAAGGGCCACACCTTCCCTCTATCGATCTCGACATGCTGGTATTCGACGATCAGACGCACTTCGTCGCCGTGATGACCGATCTGATTGCCCAACAAGAGGCGCTCGATGCTCTGCCCGGCGACGACGATGATCCATACGTGTCGGTGTTCAAGGACTACGCCGACGCGCTCGGCTTCGAGTCTTTGGAGATCTATATCGAGTCTGAGACCGCGCGGCTCCGAGCCGCCGGTGTGTTCGACGACGAGAACGACCCCGACAACCATCACATCTTCGACCCCTATTTGCGTGGTGTGCTCAATCCGCAAAGCGAGGTCATGATCGGCCAGACGATCTACCGTCATCAGCCGCAAGGCACCTATGAGATCGCAAATCGTGACGTCGCGACGCTCGAACGGATCCGCCAGGGCGAGGAGGTTCCCGTCGGTGGCACGGTGTCGTTCGACCCGCGTGGTGGGGGAGGGGATTGCTGTCGTGGCGACTGGACCCACGAGGAGCATCACGATCTCCCTGGCCCTGGGCAGCGGATGAAGGTCCGCAAGTGGGTCCACACCAACGGCGCCTACTCTTCGGTCGGTGCCTTCACCCTCAGCCAGAAAGCCGGCAGTTTCGGATGGCGACGCAAAAAGGTCGATCTGATCGGCGTACGTGGCTCCGTGCTGGTCACCGACAAGAACTGCATGATCGAGCACCACGAAGACTTCAATGTCGTACGGTCGAACAAGAATAAAGCCGAAGCGTTCATTCGGAGCCCTGGCGACATCATCGGTGCCCACGTCAAAGATTACTTCGACACCACTCATTGGCTGGAGGACGGCGATGACGCTTACTCGACGACCCTCAGCCTCTGTGGCTGTCGCGACGCCGTCGCCAATTTCGATCTTCCATTGACCGCTCACGATCGCTCGTTCGTGCCGCTCGACGGTCATGCCAGCGATCACGAAGATCGCTTTTTCCTCGAGATCTACCCGACCGACGCGATCGGTAGCGACAAGGTCACCGGTACCTATTGGTCGAGCTGGTTCCACGGTGGGGTCGGCAACGTCAACCTGGCTGATCACTACAATTTTTCCAGTGCATCCGTCACAGTCTAACGCGTGAAGCTGGCGTTCAAGAACGGCTGCACGCATTGGGACGAGGAGGTGAAGTGGATCACCATGCTCGATCCCGATATCCACGTCACCTACCGCGCGCACGTCAAGAGTCTCGGTTGGCTGGGTTGGCAATTCGACGGTGAGACGGCCGGCACCACCGGTCAAGCGCGACGGATGGAAGCGGCACAGATCCGCCTGCTCAACCCGCCTGGAGACATGCGGATTTGCTACCGCGCTCACACGGCTTTCGACGGTTGGCACGGTGAGGTCTGCGATGGCGTCACGGCTGGCACCACGGGTCTGTCGCGCCGCATGGAAGCGATCCAAATCAACCTCCGCGATGCTCCAGCCGGCTGTGAGGTGGAGTACCGCGCTCACGTCGCATCCCATGGCTGGCTCGGTTGGGTGCGCAACGGCGCAACGGCCGGTACCACCGGTCAGTCGCGTCGCATGGAAGCTCTCGAGGTCCGGTTGGTCAACTGCAATTGATCGACATGAATCAAAGAAAGCCGAAAGGACACACCGATATGAATCGCATCCTTGTTCATCTTGTCGTCGGGCTCGTCTTGCTCACGGCCTCGGCCCTCCACGCGGGTGGGGATGAAGGGCCTCACGTACCGAGTATCGATCTCGACATGTTGGCGTTCGACGACCAGGCTCACTTCGACGCCGTGATGGCCGAGTTGATCACGCAACAGCAGGTGTTCGATGCTCTACCGGGAGACAGCGAAGACGATCGTGAGGCGGCGGTCTTTCAGGACTTCGCCGACGCGATGGGCTTTGAATCCCTGCTCGTATACATCGAGACGGAGACCGCGCGGCTCGAAGCCGCCGGCGGTTTCGATGACGAGAACGATCCCGACCTGCACCACATCTTCGACCCGTATCTGCGTGGCGTGCTCAACCCACAAAGCGAGATCATGATCGGTCAGACGATCTATCGCCACCAGCCGAACGGCATCTACCGGATCGAAGGTCGTGACGTCGAAACGCTCGACCTCATTCGCCAAGGCGAGACAGTGGATACCGGTGGCAACGTCTCCTTCGATCCGCGTGGTGGCGGAGATGAGTGCTGTCACGGTACCTGGACCGATCGGGAAACACACATGTACCCCGGTGGCGCGCGGCGTTTGAAGATCAACAGGTGGATCACCAGCGCGGGCTACTACTCGTCCGTCGGTGCCAGGACCGTCAATCAGCGTTTCGGGATCTTCGGCTGGAAGCGCGACAAGGCCAAGGAAATCGGTGTGCGTGGCTCGTTTCTCTTTACCGACTTCGCCTGCGAGGACGAAGTCCATACCGATTTCAATGTCGTGAGGTTCAACAAGAGCCACGCGACGTTCCGGACCGGACGTCCGGCTCAGATCACCAACCCCAAGGTCAAGGACTACTTCGACAGCACCCACTGGGCCGAGGACGAGGGCGACGCGCTCTCGGTCACGCTCAGTTTGTGTGATTGTCGGGACGCCGTTGCCGATTTCGATCTGCCGACGATCGTTAACGATCGATCATTCGTACCGCTCGATGGTCATGCCAGTGAAAACGAAGATCGCTTCTTCCTCGAGATCTACTTGACCGATGCGGTCGGTGGAGACAAGGTGCGCGGTTCCTATTGGTCCGGCTGGTTCGACGGCTCGGTCGGCACGATCAACCTAGCCGACCACTACAACTTCGCGAACACCGTCGGCGCGGTCTACCGGGTGAAACTGGCGGTGCAGAATGGCTGTACCGTCTGGGACGAAGAGGTGCAATGGGTCACCATGCTCGACCCTGATGTGCAGGTCACCTACCGCGCGCACGTCAAGAGTCTCGGCTGGCTGGGTTGGCAATTCGATGGTGAGACGGCTGGCACCACCGGTCAGGCACGGCGGATGGAAGCGGCGCAGATTCGCCTGCTCAATCCGGGTGACATGCGTATCTGCTACCGCGCTCATGTCGCGTTCGACGGTTGGCTCGGCGAAGTCTGTGATGGCGCTACCGCTGGCACCACCGGCCTCGCCCGGCGGATGGAGGCCATCCAGATCAACCTCGTCCATGCACCGCCTGGGTGTGAGGTGGAGTACCGCGCTCATGTCGCTGGCGATGGCTGGCTCGACTGGGTACGCAACGGCGCGACCGCCGGCACCATCGGTGAGAGCCGACGGATGGAAGCCCTCGAGGTGAAGTTGATCAACTGCAACTGAGGGGGGTGAGGTCCGGCTCCATGAGGAGCCGGCCGATGCCCTCAATATTGCCAGCTGGTGAGATCGGCACCTTCGGGTGCCGATTCTTCGATTCGCTCCATGATCCGAGGCACGTACATGGTGTTGTAGCGCAGCCGCGAGATGTGGTTCGGGTTTTCGTGATCGCCATTCCAGCAGTGCTCGGCGCGGTCACCGTAGCCGACCACGCCGCCGTAGTACGGATCGGTGGTGCCTTCGAGAAATTCCTCGGCGAGATAGACGGCGTTGTTGAGGTAGTAGTCGTCCACATCATGAAACGCGATTGGGCCACGCTCGGTCCCAAGCTTGCGGGCAAGCTCCACATCTACTGTGGCGATATGGACAACTACTACCTCAACAACGCCGTCTAT
>JBCDBH010000079.1:0-18711 GCA_039184055.1 Acidobacteriota bacterium | reverse complement strand
GTCGAGCAAACCCGGTGTATCGATAATGACAGTCGGGATGCTCCCAGAGCCATTTCCATCTTCGATGATCCAGATCTCGTCGTCGATGTAGAAGTCGTCCAACGGATCGATCTCACCGTTCTTGTAGGGCAGCGCGATGAACACGACACCTCGGGTCAGCTCGAGCGCGTGACGACGAAATCCGGCCGCCGCCTGGGCCGCACATCCCCATGCCATAGTGGTGTCGGGATCGGCCGCCATAGCGGCGCGATAGTCATCACGAAGCTGATCGCGGTTCGCTTCGACGTTGCCGACCAGGAAATCTGGTTGGAATCCGGTGATCCGTGCGAGCTCGGCCTCGCGCCAATGGGCATCGACTCGACTGTAGATGAGGATCTCGTCGTAGACACGTCGGCCGCTCCAGCGCAGACTGAGCACGGTATCGACGGCGGAATTGAAACCACCGTAGGGATTGTCCATGACAGGTAGCCATGTGTTCTGCCAGTAGCCACCGGCCATCTGCTCGAAAATCCGCGCCAGCTGCGCGCTGGCGTAGACGTCGGTTTGGAGTGCCTCGACCGAACCCGGCATGATCTCGATACCAAGCCGCTCTTCGATGGCCTCACGGTAGGCGAGTAACATCGTGTCGATGGTGTCGCGGGTGAGCGACGCGGCGAATCGCCCTTTGTAGCGCAAGTTGTCACGCCAGCGGTTCTCACTCACGGCACCACTGCGGTACGCCTCGAAACTGACCACTGCCAGGTCTCTGACGAGACTCGCCTCGGCGACACAAACGGCGCCTTCGAAGGTGTTGTGCATCTCTCTCAGCATCATGCCGACACCGCGCTCGAGCACGTCGATCTCTGATGTCGAGCAGCCGATACAATCAACCGCTGGATCGACGGTGACGATCTGATCGATGTCACCGGAGAGCACCGGTGTCGCGTGAGCTACGCTGGCGAGCGCGAGCGAAAGTAGAAGAACAGCCGTGGCGACGATGCCCCGCCGTCCACGGGTCGAGCTGAATCGTTGGTTTCTCATCGTTCGTTTTCCCTTCCGTGGCTCAGTGCAGCAATGCGCCATTGATGATTTCGACCGTTCCGCTCGCCGAAGACTCGGCGAATAAGCGGTTGAAGAAGTCACGATGCAGGAAGATCCGGGCAGGGGAATTCGCTCGGTCATCGGTCCTACCGATCAAACCACCCTCGAAGTAGATGTCGTCCTCGGCTAGATCGATCGAGAACCAGACACCGTTGATCTGGGCGTTCGACCACTGCGGCGTCGTGCCGGCGTAATACGTAATCGCATCGGCTTCGCGTACCTGACGCCCCGAGGGATCGATCAGATACCACCGGTCGATCGAGTTACGGTAGGTCGAAGCCTGGTAATCGTTGAATTTCCGCGTCCAGACCCGACGGTTGCCAGGGCCATAGACCAGCACCTCGGTAACGTTCTCCTTGAACGCCGAGGTCGGATCCCAACGATACGGCAGACTGTAGGAACGACGCGTCAGCTGGCCCAGGTAGTCGACCTGTGGCGTGGGTGGCGCGGACGGCGCGGTACCAGGAGCCGGTAGTTGCTGGATCTCGAGCTTGTAGGCGTTATCGGAGACACGCCTCTGCGTGCCCAGCTTGACCAGCTTTCCGAGTGCGTCGTACTGAGCGTTGCCACTGTCGTAAAGAGTGCCGCTGCCCGCTTGGAAGAGGGTCAGACGTTCGAGCCGACCTCGACCGCTGTTGTGCGGGGTACGAGTCTCGACCAGGCCATTGCCGAGCGTGGTTTCAGTGATGCGGCCGGCGCTGTCACGCACCACGCCGTCGATCCAGGGCTCGTTGACTCCGTTTACCGTGCCATAGAAACGCTCCAACTCACCGTAGTCGCTCTCGGTCGTCATGGTGCGTACATGACGTGGCGTGCATAGCGAGAAGGTGTCGTTGTAGGCCGGATCACAATCCGGAAACGTCATGCTCGAGACTTCGCCCGTATTGTCGACACTGCGACTCGTGACAAAGGACACGATGGTCTGGGTATCGGTGCTCACCGTGGTGCGAAGCTCGGCGAGCGAGCCACCGTCACCCGTGTAAGCGTAGAGATCCTCGACATACACCACACTTCCGCTCGTGAAGTGCGGAACGTCGCGATTGACTCGCAAGCTCGAAACCAGCTTGCCACCCTTGTAATCGATGCCAACGCTGGTCGACGCGTAGACGTTTTGCGTCCACAACGCCCCCCCGACGGTTCCTTCACTCTCCTCCAGCAGACGTCCGGCGCGGTCAAAAACTCGAGCTACCGTACCCTGCCCGAAATCGACCGTGGTGCGGTTGCCGATCGCGTCGTAGCCGGTGATCGGACTCCCTGTCGCCGTCTGCACCTGAAAACCTCGATTGTCAGTGAGGTCGGCAACTGTGAGGGTATCGGTGGTCGTACCGTCCGTGATGACTGTCGTCCGTATCGAGCCGTCGAGCCCGACGGTGTAGGTCTCGGTACGCTGCTCGCCATCGGCATCAGCGATGTGTTGTTGGCGCCGATGGCCGAAACGGTCGCGGGTCGTGGTGATCGATCGGTCGATTTCGACCACGTTGTTGGTGATCGGATCCCACTGTTTACCGATTTTCACCGTCTCGGTAATGGCACGACCCGAGAACGCGAACGTCCGATCATGACTCGCACCCTCAGGAGGCCGAACCGTGGTCGCGCGTCCGAACGGATCGAAGGCAAGCCACTTGGTGATTCCACCAGGCGTGGTCGATTGCACCAGGCGGCCAGAAGCGTCGTATGTACTGGTTACCGCGATCCAACCGGCTGATGTCCAGCGCTTACCTTGCGTAACCCTGCCAAATTCGTCGACCTGAGTCTCGTTCTTGTTCAGCTCCGTCGTTCCATCGGCGGCTGTAATGACAACCGTAGTCGTTGCGAGACTCGACCCTGAGACTGCAGGCTGGTAGGTCGTGACCTCGGTGCCGCCGTGACCGATCGGTGGGCTGGCCAAAATGCGTCGACCCGACACATCGTAGTTATACGTCCAGGTAAAACCATCGGCACCGGCACGGCTCGCCACCAGACCGGTGTTGAGATCGATGGTCGCCGTGTAGGTCTCGAGGAAGACACCACCGGAGGCGTCGCGCCATCCCTCGGAAGAGAGGGCGCCGTGTTGATAGTTGCGATAGCTAGCGTATTGTTCCTGGCTCGGCAGACTGAGCGAGCAAAGGGCACCAGTAGCCAACGTCTGAGTATCACCACCATAGAAACGAGTCACCGAGGGGTTTCCCGAGGCATGGTGCGCATAGGTCTCGACGAGGTCATGCGCAGCCGGCACAGAGCCGATCAACGTGCGCTTACGCGTCACCAAACCCGTCATCGAATCGACACAGCGCTGCACCTTCTTCGACTCGGTTCCCTGGCTGACGGTCTTCTCCGTCCATCCAGTGGCGACCCAGGGTGCGGTTGCCGCCGGAATGCCGTGGGCATAGGTGTAGATCGTGGTGCGGGTTGCCGGCGTGCCGGTGCTATCCCAACTATGGACGGCGCCAAAACGACCCAACCCAGCTGCCGAGCCAAACGCCTCGGTTTCGGTGAGACCACTACCGTCCTGGTAGACCTTCATGGTGCCGCTCTGCTGTGGATGCTGATCCCAGCAGCCGGCACAAGGCCCCGACTGGTAACGAATCCGCTCGGTACGAATCAGCTGACCACCGGCGTCATAGACCAGCTCGTGATCGAAGTAGGTATCACCGGGCACGGCGAGCATCTTCGAAAACGGAAAAGCATAGTCACGCAAGAAGAAGTTGATCGGTGGGCTGTGATCGTTGGCCGGATCTCCACCCGCGAACGCCGAGTGCTTGTAGTCGCGATAGAACCCGTCCGGATAGGTCACCCGGGTGGTGAGCTCTCGTGGTTTGAGATTGGTAGGCGTGTCGCGGTCCCGGTCGAGCGACATATCGAACTGCCAGGCCCCGTAGATCGCCTTCGGGCCACCCACAGGCCAACGCGCAACCCGGTGGGAGACACCGACGACATCAGCCGTGTGGAGCGCACCATTGACCTTGGGGAGCTCGACCACCTGGTAGGTGTAGTCGAGAAAGCCACCCGTGGTGAGACCGACGGTCGCCAGTCGGCCCGAGTGCGGAACGGAGCCAGCGGTCGAGTGGTAGGCGAAGGTCATCACCTGACCATCGGGATAGCTCACCGACGACAACAAGGCTACCGTCTGCTGTGCCGGCGTCGCCGGATCCGTGTCTTGTGACGGTAGATCGATCGTCGCGGTCGTATAGGTCAGATCGTAGACGGCGACCGTGCCACCAAACGCGGCGAGCTCAACACGATCGATCACCTGACCACCCGAACCACTCGGATCCGCCTGCAGCACGATCTTGTGCGAGCGTCCGTGACTGTCGGTGATCTGCCGCTCGGTGGCGGTGTAGGTGACGGTCAAGCTGTTGCCGAAGTTGTCGCGTTGCTCACCAAAGAGCCAGTCACCACCGGTCTGCTGATCGAAAACCCTCTCGACACCATCGGTCGATGCGACCACCGCCTCGGTGCCGTTCACGGTTAGCCGAAGATAGGAGCCATCCCGGGTGTAGAAGGTGTTGAACACCACCGGATCACCGTCTTCGAGGGTCTGGTAGAAGCGCGAAATGGTGCCTTTCGACGAACGATAGACCCAGAACTGACTCGGATTGATCGCGGTCGACGGGGCATGGAGCTCGCCGAACGAAAGGCCCCAGCCGGCCCCGGCGTCGAAGCGCTCGTCGAGCACAGCGGTGACAGTGCCACCACTGGTGTCGAAGCGCCACAGGCTCGAGCTGTGCTCCAAACCAAGGCTGTAGCTGAGCCGACTACCGACCGGGTAACGGTCGCCGAGCGACGCTGAATAAGCGAGCGCGCCATTGAAACGGTTGATCCGGTCGGCACCGTAGGCAAAGGTTTCGGTGCCACGGCCCTCGGTCGCGAGATTCCGTTCAGCGACCAAGTCCGCGTACTGGAAGGTGGCGATCGCGGGGCTGGCCGATGTGATGATCGATACCGCGAGCAACACCAGACCTAGAGCGGGAGCGACGCCCCGAAAGGAGAGATTGCTGTTCACTGTGTACTCCTGAGAGAAGGGCATGTACTCGACATGCACGGGTCGAATCGAGCACGTTGACGTGCGGCTTGTAGTGGGTGGAGCCATCGATATCGATCGGTTCCACTCGACTTCCCTCTTTCAGGCGACAGCACGGTGTCGGCGTGCTCAAATCGGGGCCGAAATCTAGACACACGACTCGAGACACCGCAGGTGAGCAGGTCTCATCGTCCCAGGAACTCGAACCTCAGGTGCAGGGGCGGTCAAGCTGTTGGATGGAAACGCAAAGGAGCGGACCCAGCGGTCACGCCTCGAAAAGGAGAGTCTCGATACATACTCTGACGTCCAACTACGGATCGCTTCCTAATGTTTGCCACAACCCACATGCAATGAATCGTTAGATTTCTCGAGAGGAAATCCAACTTGAAACACATCTTCAATAATCTATCACCAACCCACCAAAAAGATTGCAAGGCCAGTTCCGCTTACTCTACTTTTCCCCTTCTCTTTCGCGGGTGACGATCTTGATCCTCGACACGTCCATGAGGCGTGAGGCAGTCCCACGCTTGCGTCAGGGTCACCGAGACCAAACCGGAACGAGCCCGGGATCGACGCAAGCGTGGAACGGGACAGGCCGAAGCTACGTGAAGATCAGTTCCTCGGCGTTTTCACCGGATCGGCCGGCCGGGCGGGCAGTACCTTGGGATCTCGCTCCATGGCGTCCAGCACCTCCGCTACCGCGCGTTCGAGCTGGAGGTCACGACCCTCGATGCGTGATTTGGGGTCGTTCTCCACCTCGATGTCAGGTGCCACGCCGACGCCCTCGATGATGTAGCTGCCATCCACGTCATTGGTGGACACGCGAGGTACGAAGACGGATCCGCCGTCGACGAGCCCGGTGTTGCCACCACCCACGACACCACCCCACGAGCGTTTACCGATGAGGGGACCGAGGCCGGCCTGCCGGAAACGGTGCGGGAAGATGTCGCCGTCCGAGGCCGAGGTCTCGGATAGCAAGCACACCATGTGGCCGTGAAAGACGGTGTTCGGATAGGTGGCCGGAATGTCCGAGGTGTGACTGAAGCGTGTACCGAGCAGCTTCGAGTCGAGACGCTCGATGATCCACTGCGAAACGTTGCCACCACCGTTGCCTCGTACGTCCACGACAAAGCCCTGCTTCCGGATCTGCGGGTAGAACCACTTGATGAACTCGGCGATGCCCGACGAGCCCATGTCGGGGATGTGCATGTAGCCGACCTTGCCATCGGTCATCTCGGTTACCTGGTCGTAGTTGTGCAACACCCACTGTAGGTAGCGCAGGGAAGATTCGCTGGCGACCGGCTCGTAGGTCTCCTCACGGGCGCCGTCGGCGCTCGGTGTGTCGTTTACCGTCAGGGTGACCGTGCCCGTCTTGTGCTGCAGCAAACGATAGGGGTTGTCAGAGCCGAGGAGCTCTTCACCGTCAATGGCGAGCACATAGTCACCCGTCGAGATATCGACGCCTACTTCGGTCAAGGGCGAGCGATACCTGTTCTCCTCGTTGTGACCGCGAAAGATGGTCACGAGGCGATAACGACCCGCTTCCTGGTCGAGCTCGAAACGGGCGCCTGGCAGCCCGACCCGGGCACGCTCCGGAATCTCGAAGTCGCCGCCGGCAACGTAGGTATGACCGGTCGCGAGCTCGGCCACCATCTCGGAAAGCACGTAGTTGAGGTCCGAGCGGTGAGCCACGTGCACGAGCTGGGCACGGTAGCGCTCACCGATGGCCTGCCAGTCGTAGCCGTGCATGTTGTCGACGTAGAAGTAGTCCCGGAAGCGTCGCCAGGTCTCGTCGAAGATCTCGGCCCACTCCTCGGTGGGCACCAGATCCATCTTCAAGCCAGACGTGTACACCGTCTGCGGCTCGCTACCCTCGGCGACATCGTAGAGGTTGAAGGATCCTCCCTCGCGCACCAGCACCTTCTCACCGCTGCTGGAGAGCGTCCAGCCCGACACACGAGAGCCCGCGAGCACCGAGGTCGTGCGGTCTTCGAAGGAGAAGAGATGGAGCTTCGAGCTCTCGAAGGTGGAGCGGCCGTAGAAGAAGGCGTCAGAGCTGCCGAAGAGCAGATGACCGTCCACCGCCACGAGCCCGCTGTAATTCTCACCCTCCACGGGCACGCGGATCACACGGTCGGCGAGGCCGTCCCAATCGATCTCCACCAGAACCGGCTCTTCGCTCGCGCTCGATTCGTCCTCGGCCTCATCGGTTTCAGCACCCTCCGACGCGGCGTCACCGTCATCGATGCTCACCTCGTCACTCTCCGCTGGGAAGAGAGGCTCCACGTCCTTGCGTAGGGCGAGGGCGAAGATGCCGGTCCGCCGGTTGCCGGCGAAGTTCCACTCGAGGTCCGAAATCTGAGGCGCATAATCGCGTTGCGAGAGGTAGAAGAGATACTTACCCTCTTGCCCCCAGGACGGGAAGAACGCGTTGTAGAGATCGGAGGTGATCTGACGGTGCTCGCCGTCGGCGGCACTCCAGATGAAGAGCCTCGATACGCCGGTCTCGTTGCGCATGCTGAAGGCTAGATGGCGGCCGTCGGGTGACCATTCGTAGTCGAAAATATTGCCGAAGATGTCGTCTCCAGCCACCACCTTGTCACCGCTCGAGACCTCGACGACGAACAGCTGGCCGTCTTTATCCACATAGGCGATGTGCTCACTGTCCGACGACCACTGTGGTGAGAACAGCCGCACTTCGTGACCGGAGGTGAGCATCTTGGCCTCGCCCTTGCCCGCCTGATCCACGATCCAGATCTGATCCTCGCCGCTGGCATCGGAGACGTACGCGATGCTGCGACCGTCTGGCGACCACGCCGCGTCGCGATCGTGCGCACCCGAGCTCTGGGTGAGGTTGCGCACCGGGCCCTTTTCGATGGGCGCCGAGAAGACTTCACCCCTGGCCACGAAGACCACCCGCTCGGCGTCCGGAGAAAGACCCATGCTCTGGACCCTGTCGCCGACCGAGATCCGCCGTGGGCGTTTCCACAAGCCGTCGTCCGGAACCGTGATCACGATGGCCTTGTCCTCACCGGTGCTCACGTCGAGGATGTGCAGCTGGCCGTTGAGCTCGTACACGATGCGGCTGAGGTTGTCGGTGCTGGGCCAGCGCACGTCCCAGGGTGCACCGTTGGTGAGCTGCTCCACCGCGCCCGAACCCGGGTCGAAGGAGAAGATGTTGAGGTGATCGGTGCGGTCCGACACGAAGTAGATGGTGTCGCCGATCCACATGGGATCACGCTCGGTGCGCTCACTGTGCGACACCGGGGTCACATCGTTGGAGGCCAGATCGAAGATGTAGAGGTTCTGCGCCCAACCACCCTCGTAACGTTTCCAGTGACGGAAGTCACGAAACAGCGGCGAGTACACCACCTTGGTGCCATCGGACGAAAAATCGCCAGCACCAGAGTTGGGCATGGGCAGGGCGACCGGTAGCCCACCCGTGCGAGGCACGGTGTAGAGCAGGCCGTCCACGTCGCCTCCGGAATCGCGCAGCGAGCGAAAGAGCACCTGCTCGCCATCGGGTGTCCAACCGTAGACCTGCTGGTCGTAGCCCCAGCGCGGTGGGAGTGGGCCGACGGCGGGATACCAGGTGAGCCTGGTCGGCTCGCCACCGGTGGTGGGCACCACGTAGACCTGCTCGTCACCTTCGTACTGGCCCGTGAAGGCGATCCACTGACCATCCGGCGAGAAGCGCGGGAAGAGCTCCTGCCCAGGATGGGCGGTCAGCCGTCGCGCCATGCCGCCCTCGGTGGAGGCCAGCCACAAATCGCCACCGTAGGAGAAAGCCACGGAATCACCATGAATATCGGGGAAACGTAGAAGTCGTGTTCCCTCATCAGCTTGAGCGCCAGCTACGGCGAGGGTCAGACTGACAAGGAAAAGGAAAACGAACACCCGTCGAAACATGCTGAACCTCCGATGTGTCGAGATTGGACCCGTGGCGTCTTACAGGGGCCTCAATCATACGCCGCGCCGTCCGAGATCCGCCAGTGAGCGATCACGGTGGTCTCGAGCTGCGCTGGTGCCTCTACAGACCGGAGACGGCCGTGAGCTCGTTCTCGTTGACCAGAAGATGCGCGGTGCTCGCCAGCGCTCCCATGTCGACCATCAAGTCTTCGAAGTCATCTTGCTGAATAAAGTCGTTCACCCCGGCAATCTGACCGGAGAGCACGGTAAAACCGTTTATGGCTCTGTCGATATCGGCAAGTGATTCTCTGATCTGTGTTTCGGCCGCCTGTCTGACGTTCAACCGCTCGCTCAAATCGACCTCGTCGTCGCCTTCGTACCGCTGCACATATTCGGGATCGATCGATGCGACGATGCGAAGTTGGCTGAGCACATTCTGTAACTTGCCCAAGGAGGCGACGAAGAAAGCCTCGGCTGTCCCCGAGAAGCGGTCGTACGTAACGTCGTCTTTGCGGAATTTGTCGCGGACGATTTCCCGGAAGGTCTCGAATAGGGTCACCAACCTCAGTACCTGATCGGCGCCACGGTCACAATCGAGCCGACGCAGCTCCGGTTCGAGATACGCCGCCATGTCTCGGGCTCGCTCACGGAGCTTCTTCTGGTAATCGCGGTAGTACTTGGACGCATAGTCGTGTCGGCGAAATCCGAGATCCGCCAGCAAGCTCAGCGCTCCGGTCCCGATCCCCCCCAACCCGACGAGCCCCAAGGTACCGAGACCACCCCACATCATCAGGTCGACGATCATCAGCAATGCGCCTCCGATCGGAGGAAACAACGTCAGGGGGTTGTTCAAGATTTCTGTCCTGACATGACGACGCTGGGCCGTCGTGCTCAAAGCTTCGACCGCCGGCGGTGGTGTCTCCCTCTCCAAACCCGTGTTTTCCATGTCTAAAGCGGTGCCGTCATGAGAGTGATCTCGACCTGGCGCAACCGTGCTTCCCATGCTTTGAAACGTTCACCGGGACGCATCCGACGTTGATCGGGAGACTGCACGATAACGCGTAGACGGTCTTCATCGAGATCGAATTGGTCGATCAAATACTGCCGCACCGTCTCGCCGCGCTCTAGGGCGGCACGCTGCTTCGCCTCGACATCACCACTCTCCTGATGGCTGACCCGAAGCTCGATACGAAATCGAGGGTATCGACCCAGGTCTTCCATAGCCTGATCGATTCCCTCTCGACTGCGATAGTTGAGCTCGGTGGTGCTACCACGCTCGAATACGATGTCTCGCCCTTTCAGCGTACCGACCGCCCTGAGCCGATCCCATTCCGCCGCCGGCAAGGGTTCGAATGGAAGGGTCAAAGGCTCGGTCACCGTGTCGGCTCCCTGTGCGGCATCGTACGCTCCCGACGCCAGGTACAGATCACGAACGGGCTCGGACCAGATGACTTCCGCCGGTTGGAAATCGGCGAGGAACCTCTCTCGTCCTTCTTCCGCTCGAATGATCTCCAAGGCGAAGCGGTGAGCCTCTTCCAGACCAAAATAGCGATTCGCGCCACCCACGCCCAACCACGCCTCGGCGTTGTCCCGCAGGTTGACCCAGGCGACCCCCTCGAACATCGAAGCGAGCTGCTCGTCACTCGGGTCGAAATCACCATACTCCTGCACGAAGTCCTTCAACTCTTCGCGGTGCTGTTCCGGATTGTCCCGAAACGACCGCAGGGTGGTGAAGTACTCACGTGTCACACTGCGCACGATCGACCGGTTGTCGGCGGCGAAATCGCGACCGACCAAAAGAACGTCCACGATCACCTTGTTGGTCACCGCCGATGAGTGGATGACGTGAATTCCCTCCTGGGACAACGCTCTCGCGACATCTGGTTGCCACAAGACGGCACAGGCGACGTCGCGATCCACGAGCCGACGCAAGGCCTCACCCGAGCCATTGGTCTCGACCCGCCAATCCCCCACCGCTGACAGGAGCGTACGAATCCCAAAATCGTTCGCCATCGAGCGTAGAAGCTGATGGCTCGGTGAGCCCGGAGTGAAGGCGATCTTCCATCCGGTTTCGTTTTTCAAGTCGTCGATACCGGCAATACGATCTTGCCAACAGGCGATCGCGTCGCCTCCCTTCGACTCGTCGATGACGAAAATCTGCACGCCCGGGAAGTCGTATTGCCCGCCATTCAAAAGATATGCGTCGACCGTGATCACCGCGAGCTGACTCTCGCCGGCAGCCAGACGTCTCAGTCGTTCCGGATAGTCACCACCGTCGTTGTGACAGGTCCAGGCATATCCGACACGCCGGAGGTTCTGTCGAAAGGCATCCGAGCAGAGCACGCCGTAACCGATCCACGGATCGATATCGACCACGATCTCGCCTTTCAGCTCACCCACATCAGAGGTGGCTTCGATGCGTTGACGCTCCACCTGTGGCGCCAGCCACCAAGCGAGAACGCCGAACAGCGTGATGAAAACGGCAAGACACCCGGCGATTTTCAGATTACGGTTCTGCTCGGACGATGACCTCCTTCCACGTGTCACCCATGGCTCGTCGTCAAAGATCTTGGAAGCTGGTCGCGCTGAAGCTAGGAGCCTCGGCCAGCACGCTCTCGAAAGCTTCGCGAAGCGCTTCGGGCGTCGGAGCATTCCGATAGAAGGTCCCCGGTCGCTGGAGAACACTCAAATTGGCACAGAACCCGACCGTGTGTAGGTTGACTCGGGATTGCGCCACGACTGCGTCGAGAGTCGCGATCGTCGCTTCCTCGGAATCCGGCACGCCGTCGCCGACGACCACCATGTGATACCAACCGTAGCCGGCCTGAAAACGGCTTTGGTCGAGAAGCGCCTGGTATGCGTGACCGACCGCCGTCGCCATGGGCGTGCCACCACCCGTATCGAGCGCGGTGACATACCTACGAAGCTGTTCACGTTCCGGGCTCAGCGGCACGACCACTTTATCCCTGGGGCCACCGAAAATAGCCAGACCGATGTTGGCATCCGTCGGTGCATCGTCGATGAAAGACAAGACGGCCCGCTTCGCGGCGATGATCTTGATCTCATCGAGACAATCCTCCGCCATGCTGCCGCTGACGTCGAGCACGATCATGACGTTGGTGGCATACAGATCGTCAGCCAGTTGTGGTGTCGATCCATCATCCGGCAAGGCGGGAGGCCAGGCGAGAGCACCCGACAAAGGCAGGTCGTCACCTTCGCTCGGCACCTCGGCCGGTGGCGGCACGGGGATGGTGGACACGGCCGACGGCTCCGTCGGCTCGGTGCAGCCGGCCAGTGACAGGAGGAGACAGATCAACAAGAGGATGGATCCTGATTTCATGATCGTCCTCCTCAGAAATCATCCGGATCGAAAGCGACGGCCTCCGCCTTCACCACCACGATCGAGAACTGGACACGTCGATTGGCAGCCCATTCCTGCTCGTTTTCAGGCCGGCACGGGTCGACCACCGTCTGCCCGTCGTACTGCCAACGACACATGCCGTTCAGAGGCTTTCGAACACCGTTGCCGACGATCGTGACGCCGTCGAAACCGACTCGCACACCCCGTGACCGGGCGTGATCCATCACCGCTCGCTTCACGGCTTCCGCTCTCTGTCGGGACAGATTCTCGGCCGCTTGCAGCGTCTGACGCCAGATCTCGGCACCCACCTTGTTCTTACCGTATTTCTGTTTCAAATACTCCAGAGGATCGGAGTTGCCCTCGATGACGACGATCGCGCCACCGGCCGTGCTCATCACGTCGAGCACCCGATCGAACTCCCCGGCGTACGACGAGGCTGGAAACTCCATCTGCTGTGGCTCGAAGCTGACGCTGAAATTCACCAGCGTGCTTTCGTCGAGCTGTCCCGTACGCGACATGCTCTCCGCGACCTGAGTCACCCTCGCCGCGTCGAAACGGGGAGCCTCGATATCGAATTTTTCACCTAGGTCGGCTTTCAGCGCTTCCCAATCGTGCCGATAGGGCTGCACTTCAACCTTGGTACCACGCAAAAGATCGAGCTGGTTCAACGCCTCGACGATCTCGCGTGACACCGTGGTGACGTTGCGTAGCTCGCCACGGGGAGAGGTAAGAAAGCGTACGTTGCCGGCCCACCGCTGGAAGGTCGCGTCCTCGCGGTACATCCCCAGCATGTCTTCGAACGCTTCTGGGGTGTCGAGCAGAATCTCGGCTGACTTCTCGAAGGTGGCGCGAAAGTCGTTGCCCTGCCCGCGTCGAGCCAGCTCGCGCACCGATTCGTTGGCGCGCAAGAGCGCGTTGGTAACGGCCGCGATCCTCTCGGGATGGGCGCTGGCATAGTCGGAACGAACGGCATAGACGTCATAGGTGACGTTGCTCAGCGTCTCGGTGGTGAAGAGAATCTTGGCTCCTTTGACCGAGCCGTCCGTGACACCGTCGCCGACCGTGCCACCACTGGTGAGCGCCAACGCATCGGGAATGATCACAAAAGCCGCGTCGATATCGTTCCTCTTCAAAAACGCTTGCGGCGGTGAAGCGGAGCTCCGATCGACCTGGAACAGATCGGGGTACCAAACCAGGTTCACGTCGTCCGGCTCGAGCCCTTCCAAACCGAGCATGGCCACCAACAGCTCCAGGTGTGGACCATAGAGCTGCATGGCGATCGTCTTCCCCTTGATCCCCTTGACATTGTCGATACCCGGCTTGACGACGAGGGCGTCACCACCGGTCGATCGAGTCATGTTGTAGATGATCTGTGGACAGGTTCGCGGATCGTCGCACAACGCCTCTTGCGCGCTCAGGATCATGCCCAGGGTGCCGCGCAGGTAGTTGGTTCGCCCGGCGCGGAAATCACGAACCTGTTGCAGAAAGTCGTCTTCGCGGTAGAGCTCGAAGCTCAAGCCCGCGCGATCGAAAAGACTACCCGCGGCGGTACGGGAGGTGTTTCCGTTCGCCAGGATGGTCGGCACATCTCCGCCCCAGGCGATCAAGGGCAGCCGTTCCGGAGCTGTCGAGTCGAGCGCGCCGACCGCCGGCATCTGTTGCCCGGTCATGGGTTTGAGGTCGATTTCCCCAGCCGCGGAAACGGGCAGGCAATTCAGGACCACGATCGCCACGATGAGCATGGTCCGTTCGAATGAGCGCATGGCTGCTTGCTCCTTGCTATTCGTTGTTCGGGTACCGGTATCTCGTCTGATCAGAGCCCCTGGCCGGATCGTGCGAGGAAAGACCGTACAACAGGTACGAATGGGTCACGTTGCCAATTCGTATCTCGAAGAGTGGATCGCCATGAGTAAACGCCATGATGCTGACCCGACACGGGGCGAGCAACATCGACAAAACCAGCGACCGACTAAGGTGAGCTTCATCCGCGTATACTCTAAATCTGGGTTGTTCGTCTTTCAAGATCCGTCGAGGCTCCAAAGAGCCACTGTAGGAAGCGACAGATCTGTTCTCGTATCCATTGCACGCTCATTGAGGAATCACACAAACATGCAAGCTCACAGATACCTGTTGTCGAGTCTGATCATTCTGCTCCTGACATTGACCGTCGGCACCCCGGCGCTGGCCTCCGACCGCTGCTCGATCGCCTGGTCGCACTACACCGGCTGGGAACCGTGGGGATACATCGCCGACTCCGGCATCGCCGAGAAATGGGGCGACAAATACGACGTTTCGATCGAGATCGAGCTGATCAACGACTACATCGAAAGCATCAACCAGTTCACCGCTGGGACCTTCGACGGCGTCACGGCGACGAATATGGATGCCTTGACCATTCCAGCGGTCGGTGGGGTCGACACCACGGTGCTGATCGTCGGCGACTTCTCGAACGGTAACGACGCCATTCTCGTGCGGGAAAAAGACACCGCCAAGAAATGGAACATCAAGAGCTTGGCTGGACAGCGCGTGGCCCTGGTCGAGCTGTCGGTATCCCACTACCTGCTCGCCCGCGCGCTCGATATGAATCAGCTCAGCGAGCGTGACTTGACTCCCGTCAACACCAGCGACGCCGACATCGCCAGTGTGTTTCTCTCGGGTGGCAACGGTACCGTCGTCGTCACCTGGAACCCCATCGTCATGTCTCTCGGTGAGTCGTTGGGCGAGGAAGCGCGAATTCTTTTCGATTCTTCCCAGATCCCCGGTGAAATCATCGACACGCTTGTGGTGAGGACCGACGTCTCCGACGCCTGCAAGCGGGCGCTCACCGGTGCCTGGTACGAAGCCATGGGGCTCATGGCGAAGAGCGATCAGACCGCGCTGGCGGCCATGGCCGAGCAGGCGGGTGGCACCCTGGAGCAGTTCCGTGCCCAGCTCGGCACCACCTCGATGTTCTACGACGCCAGCGAGGCCGTCTCATTCGTACGGGGCTCCGTCCTGCGCGGAACGATGGACAAGGTCCGTCAATTCTCCTTCGACAAGGGCTTGTTCGCCGAGGGCGCGCCGTCACCGGACGTCGTCGGTATCGAATTCCCCGACGGCTCGGTGCTCGGTGACAAAGGCAACGTCACCATGCGTTTCGACGACACCTACATGGAGCTAGCCGCGAAAGGCCAGCTCTGAGCCTCCGCCGAGCCGGCACGACTCAAATCCGCCGGCTCGGCTGTCACTCAGCTCAGGAGAGCACACATGCTCGGGAAATATCTGGGCCTGCACGCCGAGCCACCGACTTGGCTGCGTTGGGTCCTGGGGATTCTGCCTTTTTTGCTTCTCGTCGTGGTCTACGTCACAACGTCGGACGCCCGCCTCGAGGAGAATCCGAATGACAAGCTCTTTCCTTCGATCGAGACCATGGCCGACTCCATGGTCAGGATCGCCACCGAGCCCGACAAACGTTCGGGAGACATCCTGCTGGTCAAAGACACCGTAACCAGCCTGTCCCGACTCGGCAAGGGCATCGGGCTCGCCGCGCTGGTCGGCCTCTTGGTGGGTCTCAACGCAGCTTTCTTTCCGGTCTTTCGACATCTCGTCATGCCTTTCGTCACGGCCCTATCGAATGTTCCCCCACTGGCCGTGATGCCCATTCTCATGATCATTGTCGGTACGGAAGATCAGTTCAAAGTGATCCTGATCTTCATCGGCACGGTTTTCGTGCTGTCACGGGACATCTTCCGAAGTGCCGACGCGATACCCAAAGAACAGATCACCAAAGCACTCACGCTCGGAGCCTCTCAGTTCGGCGTGGTGTATCGCGTCATGCTTCCCCAGGTGCTCCCGAAGCTTCTCAGCTCGGTGCGTATCGTCCTGGGAGCGGCGTGGCTCTTCCTCATCGCTGCCGAAGCGGTCGCTTCCACCGAAGGGCTCGGATACCGCATCTTTCTGGTGCGTCGTTATTTGGCTATGGATCTGATCATTCCATACGTTCTCTACATCACCGCCCTGGCTTTCGTCATGGATCAAGCGCTTCGCTTCGCGCTACGCGTGGGTTTCCCGTGGTTCCGAGAGGAGTAGGACGAATGAGCACAGGATCAGAATCCAACGACCTCCTCTTTCTGGAGAACACCTCGGTCGCTTATGGCGATCTCGTGATTCTGCACGATATCGACCTGCGTATGCAGAAAGGGGAATTTTGCACCGTCGTCGGCCCGTCCGGCTGTGGCAAGAGCACCCTGCTGCGGCTGGTGCTGGGTCAACAAAGAGCCACGAGCGGACGACTATTGCTCAACGGCCATCCTCTCGGTCGCGCCGACCCGACGCGTGGCATCGTCTTCCAGCACTACTCTCTCTTTCCTCATCTGACCGTGCTGCAGAACGTCATCCAGGGCCACGTACTACCGGGATTGCCCTTTTTCTTGCGTGGAGCGAAACGACGCCGGGTCGAAGCCGAAGCGATGGCTTATCTGGACGAGGCGGGAATCGCCGATCAGGCGAAGAAATACCCACATCAACTCTCAGGTGGTCAGAAGCAACGGGCAGCCATCATTCAAGCCATCCTCACCCATCCCGACATCGTCCTCATGGACGAGCCCTTTTCGGCCTTGGATCCGGGGACACGCGAGGACATGCAACAGCTACTGCTTCGGCTTTGGATCGAGCACGATCTCACAGTTCTCTTCGTGACCCACGATCTCGAAGAAGCCGTCTTCTTGGGCACACGTCTCATCGCGCTATCGAAGTATTACAGCGACGGGCGAAGCGCTTCACCGGACCAGCATGGTGCCCGCATCGTCGTCGACCTGATGCTTCGGGAGCGAAATCTGCTCCCCGATGCCACCATCAAATCCGAGGCGAAGTTCGCCAAGCTCATCGAGCAGATCAAGAATCAAGCCTTCGATCCGGAGGCCTTCCAACACGTATTGACCCACGACCTTTCTCATCCCGACGCCTACTTCACACTCGACGACATCCAGGCACGCCAACCTTCCTGATCCGCCTTTCACACCAACCGCGCGGTCAGCTGTCTCCCAAAGCCCAGATCACCGCGCGGGCGAATTCTTCCTGCCACAGAACGGGATCGTGACCGCTCACCCGCTCGTGGAAGACATGGGTGAAGCCCTTCTTTTTCAGAGTATCCGCCCAGTGCGAGGTGGTCTCGAGAAACCCCGGCTCGAGCGTGCCCGCCGTGAGATAGAAGACTGGATAGGCGGTGGCATCCCATTCCGGCGTCGTCACGACGGGATCCCAGCCGACCGAGAACGCCAGGATCTTGCCGAAGTGCTCAGGGTTTCGAGACCCTAACGATACGGCCAACGCACCACCATTCGAGAACCCGAAGAGGACGCGCTGGGTTCGATCCTTTGTGATGCTCAGGTGGGTCTGTGCCCAAGCTTGCACCTCGTGGAGAAAGAAGTGCTCATGAGCCTGGAAGCGGGAGTCATCGACGTCGGGAATGAACCGGTCGTATCCCGTCAAATACTCCAACGAGCGCATGTCCTTTGACGGATCGTACGGCTTGCCTCGCTCACCCCGATAGCCACCGGAATGCACACCCAGCAGGACGGTCGCGGGGACCGTGCCGTCGACGATCAAGGCCTCGAGGTATGGCGCATACTCTTCGAGACTCTGTCCATCGGCCATGACGATCACCGGATAGCTGCGCTCGGCGTCGTGGTTCGGAGGTAGGTAGACCGAAAGCGATCGCGATTCTTCGAGCGCCTTGCTCTCGATCGTGTGCTCGACAATACGACCGGACAGGGTCGTGACCCGGGTCGGTTCGGCCGGCACGTTCGAACCCCGCCAGAGCTCGTAAGACCGCTCGCGTAGTTGACCGGGCACGATCTCTTTGGGATCGGCCGTGGTGAAACGGTAACGAAGCACGGCCTTTGCCAGGTTCGGGATGTCGACCGACACCGTCCATAGATCGGTGTCGCCGATACGTTGCATGGGCACCTGAAAGCTCCCGTCGACATAGACAGTGGCTGCCTCGGCGCGGTGTAAGAAGGTCAACACATCACCCCGAGCCCAAACTGGCGCACCGGCTTCAGCCGACCGTGCAATCAGCTCGCTAGGTTCCCAGGCTCGCTCGACGACCGTGAACGGGGCTGCCGGCTCTTGTGCCTGGTCGACTGACGCGACGCATGCAAACAGAGAGAACAGGACGATGAGCTCGAAGAACCGCTCAGAGGCGTGAGTTGTAACCGAGACGGACATGTTTCTCCTCTTGCATGAAACCGTGGGCGCTCTGGGAGCGGATACTCGCAAGAATAGCTAAAAGTCACCCGTGACATCCGTCACGTCGTGGCGGACCATGAAGGCCTGATCGCGAAATCTCTTGTCGAAATCGCCAGGGCGACGCCACACCCCG
>JBCDBH010000078.1:0-18751 GCA_039184055.1 Acidobacteriota bacterium | reverse complement strand
CGGATCGGACATGATCTCCTCGTGGCTTCGGTGTCAGCGATGATTGGGGGACGACTTTCGTCACGGCTAGTTTACCCTCCTCGGGCCCCACGCCAATGCGTGGTACCCCCATCTACCGGTACCGGCGACGGATCGTTCGACGTTTCGCCTGATTGTATCGTCGTGACCGCTGCCTACACCCGACGATACGAACACGGACCATCGGGCGCGAACTCGGTGGCGGGCGATGGCAACGACTCGTGGTTGCCGATCACCAGCCAGCCACCGGATCGTATCCGCGTGGCGAGTCGTCGGAGGACGTCGAGCTGGCGATCCTGGTCAAAATACATGAAGGCGAGATTACGACAAAGGACCAGATCGAAGGGACCTGCAGGCATCTCGGTACGCAGATCCTGCTGGCGAAACTCGACGAGCTCACGCCATGCCGGTAAGAGCTCGAGCTCGTCGGCGCGCTCGCGAAACGCGGTCTCTCTCCAGCTCTGGGGCAACTCGCGTAGCGTCCCCTCACTGTAGACGGCGCGCGCGGCGCGTTCGAGCATGTGCGCGTCGGCGTCGGTGGCGAGGATCTCGAGCTCGACCTCCGGCATCCGCACCCGCTGTCGCCAGACGAGCGCGACGCTGTACGGCTCTTCCCCCGAGGCACAACCCGCGCTCCACACACGCAGCCGATCGCGGTTCCGAGCCAAACCAGGCAAGATCTCGTCACCGAGACGCTCGAAGATCCGACGGTCGCGATAGAAACGCGAAAGGGTGACTCGAAAGCAAGCGTCGAGGTGGGCGAGCTCGTCCGGGTCGGTTTCGAGATAGCGCCGATAAGCGGCGAGATCGGCGAGACCGAGGGCGGCGTACCGTCGACGAATGCGGCGACAGACCTGACGGCGGACCTTGCGAAAGCCCGGCCAACGAAAACCGAGCCGTGGCAGGGCCCACTGGAGAAACGCGACACACGAGGCATCCTTCACGCCGCGCAGGGTATCAACCGACCCACGCGCCTCGATCACCAGACAACGAGATCTCGTCACGAAACGGTAGGATCGGCGCCATGATCGACAGACCCACGCGGCGTTTCGGACGGCGAGCGATGGCCGACCGGTGACCCGACGATTCATACTCGGTGGCGAGTGGCACGTGCATCCGGAGCTCAATACGCTCCGTGGCGCCGAGACGACGGAACGCGTCGAGCCACGCTCGATGGCGGTGCTGATGGAACTGGCGCGACGGGCCGGCGAGGTGTGTAGCCGCCAAGAGCTACTGGATGCCGTGTGGGGCGAGGCGTTCGTCACCGAGGAGGTGCTGTCGCACGCGGTGTGGACGTTGCGGCGCGCGCTCGGTGATTCGTCACGCCAGCCCCGGTTCATTCAAACGGTACCTCGCCGTGGCTATCGACTGATCGCCGAGGTGTCGTGGCTGGATGGTGATGTCGGCGACACCGGCCGCTATCGACTCGAGGAGCGGATCGCCGCCGGGGGCATGGGCGAGGTGTGGCGCGCCGAGGATACCCGGCTGGGTCGCACGGTGGCGCTCAAGCTCCTGCCATCGGAATGGAGCCGTGATCCGGCGGCGAAGCGTCAGCTGTTGCGGGAAGCACGCACCGTGGCGACGCTCGAGCATCCGAATCTGTGCACGGTCCACGACGTCGACGAAACCCACGACGGCCGGCTCTTCTTGGTGATGCCGCTCTACGGCGGCGAGACGCTCCGTGAGCGGTTGACCACCGGCGCGCTCGAACCGTCCGAGGCAGTCGAAATCGCCAGCCAGATCGCTTCGGGGCTGGCGCACGCGCACGCCGCCGGGATCGTGCACCGAGACATCAAACCGAGCAACATCATGCTCACCGGAGACGGCGCGAAGATTCTCGATTTCGGTCTCGCGCAATGGTCGGAGGCGACCCGGCACAGTCGCACCAGCAGCTCACCGGGAACACCGGCTTATATGGCCCCGGAACAAATCACCGAGGACGCGGTGGATGGACGCGCCGATCTGTGGGCGCTCGGCGTGATGCTCCACGAGTCGCTGACCGGTCGTAGGCCGTTCACCGGAGAGGGCGACCAGGCGGTGATCTATTCGATCCTCAACACCACGCCGACACCGCTTCCCGACTCGGTTCCGACACCACTCCGCCAGCTGATCGAGCGCGCGCTGGTCAAAGATCGCGACGCGCGCTTCCCGGACGCCGAAGCCTTTCGTGACGCCCTCCAAACGCTCCACGAACGACGCGCCACCGATCGGACGCCTGGAAATCCGAAGCCTGAGGATCCGGCGCCTAGCGACCAAACATCCGCCGACCGCCCCTCATCCGACCGACACAAGCCATGGTTGGCGCTGGCGGCTCTCGCTCTCGTCGCCGTGGCGGCCCTGCTCGTCTGGCGTTCGCGCCCGGCTACCGCTCAGCCGCTACGGATCGCCGTGCCACCCCCGACGCACGAGCCGAGCACGACGCTCGATCTCGCCGTCACCGGCACGCACATGGCGATTCTCGGCGCACTCGCCGCCTTGCCCCGCGTCGGTGCGGTCGACGCGACCACACCCGGCTCGGATCCGATCGCCGTCGCCCGCGCGCTCGCCACCGACCAAGTGCTCACCAGCCAGGTCGACGGACCACGCGACGGACGCTGTCTGGTCACCCTGAAGCGAATCGACGGTGGCGACGGCACGGTGATCTGGGGCGATGCGTTCGAAACCCCGTGTACGCCGGCCGATCTGCGCCCGCTCTACGATGTCGCGCGACTCCGACTGCTCCGTGGTTTCGATGATCGCGCGCCACGCGAAGACACCGAGCGGCTCGACGTCCGCGACGACGATTACCTGCGCTATCTGCGCCTCCAACGCGCCGTCGACGACGACTCGATCGATCGCGCCACGGCGCTCGACGAGCTCGATGCGATCACCGAAACCTCCCCCGGTTTTCTCGAGGCGCATCTGCTCGCCGCCGACGTGGCGCGCAGCCTGTACACCAGCGCGCATGGCGATCACTATCTCGATCGTGGTCTGGCGACGGCGCGACGCGCCGGCACGCTCGCTCCCGACGATAGTCGACCGCTGATCGCCCGGGTGAAGCTCCATCTGGCGGCGGGCGCGGCCGACGACGCGGGTCGAATCGTCGACGAGCTGGCGACGATCGATCCGACCGCTTCCGAGCTCGACGAGCTCCGCTCCCGACTCGCCGAACGGACCGGTGACATCGCCACGGCGCTCCGCACCATGCGCGCCGCCGTCGAGCGCTATCCATCGTGGCAGCGACTCTTGCGGCTCGCCGATCTCGAGATTCGCGCCGGTGAGGTCGACGCCGCGCGCGGCCGGCTCGAGCTCTTGCTCGACCGTGATCCCGGCAATCGCTGGGGACGTGGCAAGCTCGCCGATCTCGAGATGCTCTACGGCGATGTGGCGCGCGCCGAGCGTCTTTATGCCGAGCTCACCACGACCGATCAGCCACGGATCGGCGACCTGATCAACCTCGGTCTCACCCGTGCGCTGCGGGGTCGCCACGTCGAAGCCGTCGAGGTGCTGGAACGCGCCGACGGTCTCTACCCCGACCAGCCCGCGGTGCTGCTCAATCTCGCCGATGCCCGGCAGGCCACCGGTGCCATCGAGGCGGCGCGGACCACCTACCGACGGGTGCTCGACGTTCTGACCGACGAGCCGACCGCGGTCGATCTGATGATTCGCGCCCAATGCCTCATGGTTCTCGGCGAGGAGCGGGAGGCGGTGCGTCTGACCCGTGAAGCGCTCACCCGGGCGAGCACGAATCCCGAGGTCCTCTACCTCGCCGCCCTGGTCCACCACCTCGCGGGCGATCGCACCTCGGCGCTGGTCAACGCCGAGGACGCGCTCGACAAGGGTCTGCAGCCGATCTGGTTCGATCTGCCAGCCTTCGACACGCTACGCGACGACCCGAGCTTTCGCGCGCTCGTCGACGGCCGTCGTTGACTCAGCTACCGCCCGGTGGATCACCGTTGTTACCGACCACCGGATCGCCCTTGCGCAGGATCGTTCCCGTCGCATCGTCGATGATCGCCACCCCGTACACATAGTCACCGGTGACGTGAGTATTGCCACTCGCGACGATCGTCCGCGAACCTACCATCAGGCTGGTGAACGGCCCGAACGGCCACAGCCCGGCGCCTGCCGCCGGTTCTTGAAAGATGATGCGGGGCGACCATCCTTGCTCGGCAAAATCCTCGAAAAGCCACACGGGTGAATCGCCCGCGCACACCACCACCGGATCGGGCGAGACCTCCAAGCCGTGAGTGCCTTGGGGGCGCACGGTGACCACGGGCGCGCTGTTGGGTTCGTGGGCGACGACGTCGAGCTCGAAGACCTCCGAGATGATCTTGCTCCCCTCGAGCTCGCCACCGGACCTCGAGGTCGGAACGAGGGCGGCCTTGTAGCGACCCTGGACCGAGCCGCTTCGACCGAGACCGAAAACCTGGTTGGTCGTCAGGCGGAGATTGGCGAACGGCCCACGCGGTGTGTCATCGGGCTCGGCGTACTCGAATTCGATGGTTGGAAAGTAGTTGTTGGGCACCCCGAGAAATTGCCATTCGACGTCTTCGGTCTCCAGTTTGGGACGCCCCTCGGTCTCCATATGGAGCGTACCCGTCGATAGATCGGCCCGGATCGTAATCAGCAGCATCGTGTTCTCCTCCTTATCGATTGTCGAAATCGTTGGCTGGTGCAGCGCGAGGCCGGCGGCGAAGCGCACCGCCGGCCTCCGGGAGCCTCCGGGATCAGGCGTTGCTCAGCGATGGTGCACCACCGCTCGAGATCTCGAGCTCGTACTCTTGGCCAGCGTTGGCGGTCAAGGTCTGGAGGATGGCCGCTTCGGCGTTCGCCACCGATCCTTTGAGCTTGACGGTATAGGTGCCGTCCGCATTCTCATTGGCCCAGATCCGGTAGCTGCCGGTCGTGGTCTGGACGAAAAGCCGGTTGTCGTCGCTGCTCTTGGGTGGGATCGCAAGCGTGCTACCAAACGTCAGAGTGTCGCCACCGTAGGCGAAATGCCCGTCGCTGATGCCACCGGTGTTACCCCCACTCGAGCTCTTGCTGAGTACGACCCACCACCCTGAATCATTGTCCATCTTGCTGATCTGTGGCTGTCCCATGTCGATCTCCTCGTGTCCTGGCCGGCGTCATTGCCAACCGAGCGCCATTCGATACGGAGCGTTGTGTCGAAGGCCTGTAGGTGATCTCGGGGCCATCTCTGGGAACTCTCTGGAAGCAAATAATCGTGTTATGCACGACGAATCCTTATTTACACGCCAGAAAGCCTTCTTTTCGTATCATGCACGATCCAGATTTTCCAAGAAGCCTTCTTTTCCAAAATTTTGGATGCAATTCGCGTCCGGAAGCCTTCTTTTCCAAAATTTTGGATGGAAATCACTAAACAGAGGCTTTGATTTTCGAGATTTTCGGTGCGAATCACTCGCTGAAGCGCTCGTTGACGGAGGGTAGCGGCACAATTGGGCTCGGGAGGCGATCTGCTTGACGCTGCTACCGGGTGGCATGACAATGATCTCCAGTTCGACCTCGACCTCGTGGTCGCGACATCTCTGAACCGCCGCGCGAGACGCTATGACGATCGAAGACCACGACTATCGCATCGAGCACGCCATCACCGGGACGCGCAAGCTCGCGGCGGCCGAGACCTTGATCGAACGGGCAGTGACGAGCGACACCACGCAGCTCACGGTGCTGCTCCGTGGCGAGCCGTGGCTGCACGTCCGTCGGGTCGGCTGGAGTCGCGCGCTCCCGGTGCACGCGGTCACCAAGTCGTTCGTCGCCTTGGCGGCGCTCATGCTGCGCCACGACGGCAAGCTGTCGTCGCTCGACTTGCCGGTAGGCGAGGTGCTGCCCTCGTGGGCCGATGCGGGTCGGGGCCCGATCACCGTTCGCCATCTCCTTCTCCACCTCTCGGGTCTCGACAACACCTGGCACGAAGCGATGTTCGAACGCGCGCGGCGCAGTGGCAGCGTGGCACCGCTGGCGCTCCGTCGACCGGTGCGGCGTCCACCCGGCACGCGCTTCGCGTACGACAGCGCCGGCTATCAGGTGCTCGCTCTGGTGGCCGAGCACGTCGCCGGTGAGCCGCTCGACATGTTCCTCCGTCGACGGCTGTTCGACCCCTTGGGCGTCGATGAGGTCGAGTGGTTGCGGGACCAAAAGGAGCACGCCCTCGGCCCGTACGGTCTGGCGCTCAACGCCGATGCGCTGGCCCGTGTCGGTGCGTGTCTGGTGGCCGAGGGCAAGTGGCGAGGCGAGATGATCCTGCCTCCCGATTTGGTGGCGGCGGCGCTACAGCCACGGGTGCGACGACGATTCGAGGTGATCGAGCGGGAGCGGCTGGAAATCGACGGTCTACCGATGCGTGGCGCCGAACGTCGCTACGAGCTCGGCGAGCACGCCTACGGCTATGGCTGGTGGCACGGCGCCACCGATCGTCCGATGGTGGTGAGCACCGACCTCGAAAAACGCTCACACGTCCGTCAGGCGACTCCGGATCTCACCGCCTTCGAGGAGGTCGACACGCCGCATCCGTGTATCTCGGCGCGTGGCGCGGGCAACCAGACCTTGGTGATGGTGCCCGAGCTCCAGCTCGTGGCAGCGCGTCTGCGGCACGACCCGAGCCGCGGCCCCAACCGGGACGAGCTGCTCGACCTCGAAGCCCATCTCGAGCTGATCGCGGCGGCGATCGAAGCCGAGCCTTCGGTCATCGCTGTGAAAACCGACGAGCCCATCGCGCACTCGCCGGAAAACGAGAACGCGGATGGGCCCGACGGTCCGGATGCGCCCGGAGGCGCTTTTCCTACAGCGCCTACGGGCGCTGGTTCAAAAGCGCCCGGAGGCGCTTTATCAATACCGAAAATCTCGGTAGTTGACCCGGAAGAAGAGCGCGTAGAGCACCGGCACGACACCGAGGGTGAGCGCGGTGGCGAAGATCAAGCCGAAGATGATGACGACCGCCATCGGCTCGAACATCGGTCCACCACCCAGGTAGAGCGGAATCATGCCGCCGAGGGTGGTGAAGGTGGTGAGGACGATCGGTCGGAGTCGACGCTGACCCGACTCGACGATGGCGCGTTGCGGGGTCAGGCCGTTTTGCTCGATCTCGATCTGGATGCGGTCGAGCAAAACGATGGCGTTGTTGATCACGATGCCGGCCAACGAGATCACACCCAAGAGGGGCATGAAGCCGAAGTACGAGCGCATGATCAAGAGACCGAGAACGACACCGATGAGACCGAGCGGGTTGGTCAGCAGGATGATCGTGGGCTTGCGGATCGAGTAGAACTGAAACACCCAGAGCATGATGATGATCAATCCGGCGATCGGTAGCTTGGCGCCGATCGAGGAATTGGCTTCACCCGACGCCTCGTCCTCACCACCGAGCTCCCAGCCATAGCCGAGCGGCCAATCGGCGCTGACGGCGGTGAGCCAGGGAATCAGCTGGTTGTTGACCTCGGTCGCGGTGACACCGGTTTCGAGATCGGCCTCGATGATCACCGTCGGCAGCAGATCACGCCGCAAAATCGTCGCGGCCTGCCAGGCGATGTCGACATCGGCCACCTGGGTGAGCGGCACCGATTGGCCTTGGCTCTGCGAAAAGACGTTCAGACTGGCGAGTCGGCTGGGATCCAGATCGCGTGCTTGATCCGAGCGCAGGGTCACCGGGATGAGATCGGTGCCTTCGCGATATTCGGTCGCCTCGATCCCGGAAAAGACCGACATCAACGACACCGCGACGTCCTGATGGGTGACGCCGGCGCGGCGTGCCCGCGCCTCGTCGATATCGACCACCAATTTCTTCGACCGCGCGCCCCAATCGTCGGCGATCTCGCGTGGCCCGTCGAGCTCCTCGAGCTTGGCCTTGACCTCTTCGACGTAGCCGAAGAGGACGTCCTTGTCGCGTCCCGAAAGCCGTACTTCGATCGGGTTGTCGACCGCCGGACCACTGCCGAGCGCCGCGACCTTGGTCAGCAAACCCGGGAAACGCGTCGCCGTGAAGTCGCGAATCTCCTCGACCATGGGCTTGAGCGCCGCCGCGTTGGTGACGTTGATCACCATGATGGCGTAGTTCGGACTGGCGCGTTTCGAGCTGTAGCTCAGGTAGAAACGTGGCCCGCCCAGGCCCATGTAGGACACCCAGCTGGTGATCCCGGCGGGCAAGCTGTCGATGTCGGCCGTGGGATCGACGTCGACCTGAAGCGTCTTCAGATGCTCCTCGACCGCGATGACCACCTCTTCGGTGGCCGCGAGGGTCGTACCGACCGGCAAGATCAGCTCACAGGTGAGAATCGGTCGATCGTTCTCGGGAAAGAAGATCTGTGGCACGAAGGCAAAGAGCTGCAGGACCCCGAAGAACAAGACCAGCACCGCGACGATGGTGAGCCAGCGATGGCGTAGCCCGAAGATCAAGAGGCCCCGATACATCTTGTAGAACCGACCGTCGAAGCTCTCTTCGCTGCTCGTTTGCTTGACGCGCAGAAAGAGCACGCAGAGCAGCGGGATGACGGTCAGGGAGAGAGCCCACGAACACAGCAGGGTGATGCTGACGACCTTGAAAAGCGGCGCGGTGTATTCGCCGACCGAAGACTCGGCAAGGAAAATCGGCAAGAAGGCCGCGGCGGTGGTCAGCGACGACACCAGGAGAGGACCGCGCAGCTCGGAGGCGGAATCGATCGCCGCCTGACGCGCCGGTTTGCCCTCCTGCATCTGCACGAGGATCGACTCCGACATGACGATCGCGTTGTCGACCAAGAGCCCGAGCGCGATGATCAGGGCGGCGAGCGACATCTGATCGAGCCCGACACCGGCCATCGGGAAGAACAAGAAGGAGATGACGATCGCCGAAGGAATCAGACTCGCCACCACCAGGCCGGTGCGCAAGCCGAGACTGGCCAACATGACCAGCATGACGATGACCACCGCCTGGATCAGATTCGACACGAAGTCGTTGACCTTTTTCTCGACCGCGTCGGCTTGAAAAACGACGATCTCGAGATCGATCCCGATCGGCAACTGGGTGCGAAGACGCTCGATTTCGACCCGGATCTGGGCGCCGAGATCGACGATGTTGCCGCCTTCGACCATCGCCACCGCGATCACCAAGGCCGGTACGCCCGAAGCGCGAGCCTTCGAGGTCGGCGGTTCGACGTACCCACGACGCACCGTGGTGAGATCACCGAGCGGTACGAGCTGTCCCGTGGCGGGCAACGAAATCAGAGTCGAGGCGATATCCGCCACCGATTCGTAGCTGCCGGTGGGCTCGAGGACGATCTGCTCGAGATCGGTCCGCACTTCACCACCGGAGTTGATGATGTTGCGACTCTCGAGGAGGCTGGAGATCTGACCGGGGGACAACCCGACCTCGGTGAGCCGCGCATTCGAGTACTCGACGAATACACGTTCGTCTTGCGCGCCGTAGATCTCGACTTTGGCGACGTCGTCGAGCAAAAGAAGCTCGTCACGCACCTGGTCGGCGACATCCTTGAGCTCGGCCCAGGAATAACCATCACCGGTGAGTGAGACCACCGAGCCGAAGACGTCACCCACCTCGTCGTCGACGATCGGACCGATCACCCCGGCGGGAAGATCCCCTTCTGCCTTTTCGACCTTGCGTCGCAGGCTGTCGAAGATCGGCCGCATGTCCGTGAAGCTCTCTTGGAAGTCGACCGTCACCAAGGACAGACCGTTCTTCGATTCGCTCCGGATCGCGTCGACCTCGGGCATCTCTTGGATCGCTTCTTCGAGCTTGTCGGTGACCAATTCCTCCATACGTTGCGGGCTGGCGCCCGGGAGGAAGGTCTGCACGATCGCCGTACGGATGATGAAGCCGGGATCCTCGGCTTGTGGCAAGGCGAAATAGGTCTGGATACCCGAGAGCAAGAGCACCGCCGTCAACACCAAGGTGACGCGTGTCTTGCTCAGCGCAAGTGCGGTGATGTTCATCCCGCGTCTCCGGTCGCGGCCTGCTCCGGCAAAACCGAGACTTTCATCCCGTCGGCGAGCCGACGCACGCCGGCGGTGACCACCAACTCACCACCCGCGAGGCCGCCGACGATCTCGATGCCACCCGGTGCCACCTGGCCGACGGTCACCTCGTGGCGCCGGACCACACCCTCACCGTCGGCACCCGCCTCGAGCAAGAACACGTGACGACCGTCCCGATCCTCACCCACCGCCACCGGTGGCAGCCAGATTCTCGGCGTCTCCGCACCGGCGGCGAAGGTCACCTCGGCCGCCATACCCGAGCGCACCTTGCCACGATCACCTTCGAGCGTGATGATCACGGGAAAGGTCACGCCACCCGCGGCGGCGACACCGACCTCGGAGATCCGCGCGTTGAAGGTCTCACCCGCGAGCGCATCGAAACGCACCAAGACGTCCTGGCCCTCGGCGAGCAAACCGATCTCGTTCTCGGCCACCGCGACTTCGACCTCCAATCGTCCAGCCGCTTCGAGGGTGATCACCGCCTGCCCGGCGCCGACATTCTCGTTGACCTCGACCGCGACATCGGCGATGGCGCCCGCCGCCGGGGCTTGCAAGACGGTGTAGCCCACCTGTTGTTGGGCTTGCTCGAGACGCTTGAGACCGGCCTCTTCCTGAGCGCGAGCCGACTCGGCCGAGGCGCGCGCGGCATCGAGATCGGCTTTCGAGGCGTTGTCGTTTTCATAGAGCGCGCGCACCCGCTCGTAGTCGGCGTCGGCGCGACGCAGCGAGGCTCGAGCCTGCGCCAAGCTCGCCTCGGCTTCGTCGACCTGGAGCTCGTAGTCGGTGGGGTCGATACGCGCCAAAACCTGACCACGTCCTACCCGATCACCCAATTTGCACTGCACCGCTTCCACCGTTCCGGCGACGCGGAACGACAGCGCCGAGACCGTGCTGGCGCGGGCCACGCCGGCGTAGGTCACCGGCACGCTCGAGATGCTCATCTCGGCGACGATGGTACGGACCGGTCGCAGAACCTCCGGGGCGGGTGGTGGTTCTTCGGTACACGCCGCCGCCGTCAACGCGGCGAGTACGACCAACATGAGACGGTATGCCATGCTCGAGCCTCCGAATGTATTGCGATGTCGATGTATTGCGATGTCGACCTTCATTGCGGCGCCGACGGTTCCCACGACGGAAAACCGGCACCGACCATGCGTCGCGACAGCTCCTCGACGTAATCGCCGCGTTCGGCGTCGTCTTGGAGAAGATAAAAGCCACCCGCGGCGCGTTCGACATTGAGCAGATCGATGAAGAAGTCGTAGAGGGCGTTGGCGGCGTTGAGCTCGGCGTTGAGCGCCTGCGTCTGCGTATCGAGCAGATCGATGAACGACGCCGTGCCGCGACTGTAGGCGTCGGTGACCAATTCCAAGCTCTTGCGGACCGCTACAGCCGATTCTTGAGACAGTTCGATTTGAATGTACGACGCCCGCGCCAAGACCATCGCGGCGCGAATCGTCGCCTCCTGCCCTTCGGTGGCGGCGTCGAGCTCGAGCCGTGCGCGCAGCAGCTCTTCTTCGGCTTGCACCTGCTCGGCGCGTCGTTGCCCACCGGTGAGCAAGGGCAACGTGGCCTGCACCGCCAGGGTCCAATCCGTGTCGTCGGCGGCGGTGCCACCGGTGAGCGAACCGAGACCGGCCGACGAGGTTTCGGAGCCATCGCCACTGCGATCGAGCGTCTCGGTGATCGACAACGAGCCGGCGACGGTCGGCAGGTAGAACGCACGCCGCGCGGTCTCGGCGAGTCGTTCCCGCGCCGCGGCATTGGCGCGCAACGCGGCGAGCTCGGGAGCGCGCTCGAGACCGAAATCGACGGTGAAATCGCGCATCAGACGAAATCGCTCGGGGGTGGCGATAAACGTCTCGACCCGCTTGGGCGCCGCCATCAGCACTTCATCGTTGAGCCCGATGTCGACGGTTTCGAAGTCCTGTTCCAAGTCACGATGGAGCAAGCGGTTGAGCACGATCCGCAGCTGCTGGAGCGCCGCCGCGGCGGTCACCAGCGACTGACGATCCTGAGCGATCTGCGCTTCCCAACGGTAGACCTCGGCACGGCTCGCCGAACCGACCCGGACACGGAGCTCGGCGAGATCGAGATTGCTCCGCGTGAGATCGAGGTTGTTGCGCTGCACGCGCAGCAAGGTCTCGGCGCGCAGCAGCTCGAGATAGGTGGTCGCGGCATCTAGAGCAATGTCGAGCCGGGTCGATTCGAACGCCGCTTCACGCGCTTCCTGGGAGAGCTTCTGTACCGCGACGTTGGCGCGCGCGGCATCCGAATAGACCAGCTGCTCGAGCGCCAGCGCCGCCTGCCAGGTGGTCTCGGCCTGGGCACCGAAGCTCGCCGCGGCGCGATCGTCGTCGATCTGCACGGCGCTCGCCGAAAGGTCGAGCTGAGGCAAGAGGGCCGAGCGCGCGATCGCGATGTCTTGCTTGCCGGCACGGATGATCTGCCGCTCGACGGCGAGATCGAGATTGGCATCGATCGCCAAGGTCACGGCGTTGAAGAGGTCGAGACGTTCGACGTCGGCGCGCGCTTCCTCGACGTTCATCAGCTTGGCTTCGAGAAGCGTCTCCCAACGAGGCTCGATGCCGAGCGCGCTCGCCGTCGCCATATTGATGATCAATTGCGGACGATCGTCGAGACGTACCGGGATGGTCCCGGCATCCTGACCGAGCACGATACGTTGCACGTTGAGCGCCACGCGGCGAGCAAAGCGCTGCATGGTGTCATCGGTGCGTCGGCTGGCGAGCAGACCAGCGTCGAGGACGCGGTCACCGATCGCCACGAAGCTCGGCAGGCCACGCTCGATCAGACCTTCGGCGAGACGGATCTGCTCGGCCCCGGAGAATCGATAAAGCGGCCAAAGATAGACCCCGTCGACGGCTTCATCGGTGTCGAAGGCATCGAGCGCGGCGAAAATCTCGTCGGCATTGTCGGTCGCTGGGATCAATACCGGTTCGATCCCGACCGACGCCGCTTCGTCGATCAGCTTGCCGATCGCCTCGGGAAGCAGCTCGTAAATCGCCGTCTCACCGATAAAGGCGACCCGACGAACCGGTGTCACCGATTGAAAGGCGCGCATCTCGTCGATGGTCTCGTCGGCCAAGGCGACGTAGGCCAGATTGGTGACCCCCGATACTTCGTTGCCCGCGTCGTCGAGGGTGAGGGGCAATCCCTGGAGATTCGGATCGATGACGGGAACCGCGAGGACCGGTTTGGGAGCGGGATTGATGCAGCAGGCGCGGTGCGCGGAGAGCACGCCCAACGCGATCACCAGATCGACCTCGTCATCGGCAAAGAGCTGTTGGAAGGCGATATCGATCGTATTTGCCGTCCAATCGCCCTCGAGACTGTGACGATCCTCGAAGCGGACGGCGTACTCATCGCCGAGCAAGATTCTGATTTCTTCACGAATCGCGAGCTCGTAGGAGTCATCGAGGATGGAGGGGCCGTCGAGCACAGTGCCGATATGAATCGTCGCCCTGGTGCCTTCGGCCTGGACGGTGGACGGGGCCAGGAACGTCGTCAAAAAGACAAAACAGCCGACGAGAACGATCGGCCATTGCCCGATCCGCTTCAGGAGTTGTCGCATATCTCGGTAACTATATAGTCATGGCTGTCAGAATAGTCATGCCTGTCGGATGTGTCGAGGGTATCAAAAGAAGAACCCGGACTGTCGATCGACAGCCCGGGTCCCGTAGCGTACGCATGATCTAGGTTTAGAGCTCGACCACCTCGTAGCAGACGACCCCGTCACGCACGACCTCGATGAAGTGGACATCTTCGTGCACGTAGTAGACCTCTCCGTCGATCACCACGACCGTGTAGGTCGGAGGTAGCGCGGCGAAGATCATCCCGGCGACCAGGCGGGCCGTCCTCACGGTGCGGCGGAAGTCCACCCAGTCTTCCCACCGCTCCCAGCGCTCGTACCGCCACCAATCTTCACGACGATCCTCGCGGAAGTCCTGACGATCCTCGCGTCGTTCCTCGCGGACGTCTTGACGGTCGTCGCGCCGGTCGTCCCGGTGGTCCTGGCGATCTTCACGGCGTTCGTCGCGGCGGTCGTCACGAAGATCCCGGCGCTCTTGCGTCTGACGGACTTCGACGCGACGTTCGACCCGTTTCTTGCCGGCGCCGGGTCGGGCGAAGGCCGCCGAGGTTTGCAAGGCGAGCAGTGAGATCAGGGCAATCGAGACGGTCCGGACGGCGGTGCGTTTCCGAGCTGTGCGTGTCTGAGTCATCGTTGTCTCCCTTGTATCGAATCGAGCCCGTTCGAGCTCGGTTGTTGTCATGCCACCCGTATAGAGCAACCCCCGTGCCAGCTCGAAATCGCCGGTTTTGGGTCCAATGTCCAGCCAAGTCTCCATATGTGGAGACTTCAGGTCTCCACATATGACAACCTCGTCATATATGGAGACCACGCGACCTCGCACCTTTGACGATCTGCTGGGCTCACTGTCGACGCGTTTCGTCGAATGTCGAGCCGACGCGGTCGACGGCCTGCTCGAAGACAGCCTGCGCTCGGTAGTCGAGCACTTCGACTTCGACCGCTCCACCCTGGCGCAGCTGCACCCGCCGGACGAGCTGTGGATCACCCATTCCTGGGCCCGGTCCGGGATCGAGCCGGTGCCGACCCAAAGCCTCGATCGCATGCACCCCATGCTCGGCTCCCGTCTGCGTCGAGGCGAAGTCGTGGGTTTTGGCGCGGTCGACGAGCTCCCTGCCACCGCGCGATCGATCGTCGAGGCCACCGGGCTCCAGGCCAATCTCACCCTGCCCCTGCGCGTCGGTGGCGAGATCGTCGCGGCGCTCGCCTTTGGCTCGTTCCGCGCGCCGCGTGCGTGGCGTGACGAGCTGGTCGGGAAACTGCGGCTGATCGCCGAGCTCTTCGCCAGTGTCTTGGTACGCCGACAACACGACGCCGAGATCCGTCGTCTCCAGGCGCGTCTCGAAGCCGAAAACGTCTATCTCCGTCAGGAAATCGCCACGAGTCACCACGAGATCATCGGCCGGGCGCCAGCGCTCCAGGCGGCGCTCTACAAAGTCGAGCAGGTCGCGCCGACCGCCGCGCCGGTGCTCATCCTGGGTGAAACGGGAACCGGCAAGGAGCTCTTCGCGCGCGCCGTGCACGACCAGAGCCCGCGACGCGAACGCTCCCTGGTCAAGGTCAATTGCGCCGCGCTGCCGGCCACGCTGATCGAGAGTGAGCTCTTCGGTCACGTCAAGGGCGCTTTTACCGGCGCCACGCAGAACAAAGCCGGACGCTTCGAGCTCGCCGACGGCGGCACGCTCTTTCTCGACGAAATCGGCGAGATGGATCTCGATCTCCAGGCCAAGCTGCTGCGGGTCTTGCAGGAGGGCGAGTTCGAACCCGTGGGGGCGTCGGCAACCAAAAAGGTCGACGTACGGATCGTCGCCGCCACCAACCGTGACTTCGCGACCTCGATGGCCGAAGGTCGTTTCCGCTCCGACCTCTACTATCGCTTGAGCGTCTTTCCGATCGAGCTGCCGCCCTTACGTGAGCGCTCGGAGGACATTCCGCTCCTGGTTGCGCTCTTTGTCGAACGCGGCAACAAAAGCCTCGGACGCCAGGTCAGCCAGATCCCGCAACCCGTGATGGACGCGCTCACCGGACATGATTGGCCCGGCAACGTTCGCGAGCTGCAGAACATCGTCGACCGCGCGCTGATCCTCTCGTCCGGCGCCACGCTCGAGCTCGACCCGAGCTCGTTTCGCCCACCCAGCTCAGAAGAGCCGATTGCCGAACCACGATCGCCACGTCTATGTCCGCTCCGCGAGGTCGAACGCGAGCACGTCCTCGGGGTGCTCGAGGCGGTCGGCTGGAAGATCAACGGCAAAGGCCATGCCGCCGACATACTCGGTCTGCATCCGAGCACGCTACGACATCGACTCAAATCGCTCGACATCAAACGACGGACCTGAAAGAGAAGACATGTACGAGGCCACACGACCCATTCGGCGGAGCATCAAACCACTCGTCGACCTCGCCGACCGTCTGGACGCGCTGGTTCGCAAACGCCTATGGCTGCAAATCCTCATCGGTATGGCGCTCGGTATCACCGTCGGCCTGCTGCTGTCCCCCACCGGCGCGTCCCTCGTACCGGCCAACACCGCCGAGACGCTGGGCGCCTGGCTCGCGCTGCCGGGCAATCTCTTCTTGGCGCTGATCCAGATGGTGGTCATCCCGCTCGTCGTGTCATCGATCCTGCTCGGCGTCACGTCGAGTGGCTCGACGACGTATCTGCGTCGCATCGGGGTGCGGATCCTGCCCTACTTCGTTGCCACGACGCTCGTCGCGGTGACCATCGGGATCATCCTCGCCCTGAGCATCGAACCGGGACAGTACATTTCCGCCGAGCTGGTCGCGGCGGCCGCCGAGACGGAGCCCGCGGTGACGCCGGTCGCGGCGCCGAGCCCCGCTACCGAGATTTCGATTCCCGACCGGATCGTCAACATCATCCCGACCAATCCGCTCGCCGCCGCGCTCCATTCGAGCATGTTTCAGATCGTCGTCTTCGCCATGCTCATCGGCGTCGCTCTGGTGTCGATTCCACGCGAACGCGCCGAACCGCTGATCGGACTCGCCGGCTCGCTACAAGAGGTCTCGATGCAGGTCGTCAGCTGGGCGATGCTGATCGCACCGTATGCCGTCTTCGGTTTGCTGGCCCAGATCACGATCAGGATCGGTTTCGATGCGATTGTCGGTATGGGTGCCTATGTCGGCAGCGTGCTCTTGGGGCTGGTGATTCTGCTCGGCTTTTATCTGGTGATCGTCGCCGTCCTCGCGCGCCGCTCACCGTGGACCTTTCTCACCGCCGCCCGCGAGGCTCAACTGCTCGCCTTCTCGACCTCGAGCTCGGCGGCGGTGATGCCGGTTACGATCCGCACGGCGCAAGACAAGCTCGGGGTGAGAAAAGAGATCGCGCAATTCGTCGTGCCACTGGGCGCGACGATCAATATGGACGGTACGGCGCTCTACCAGGTGCTCGCCGCTGTCTTCCTCACCCAGGTCTATGGCATCGAGCTGACGATCGCCAATCTCGTCTTGCTCACCATGACCACGGTCGGGGCATCGATCGGTTCACCGTCGAGCCCGGGCGTGGGTATCGTCATTTTGAGTACAATCCTTGTCGACCTTGGTGTTCCAATAAGTGGAATCGCGTTGATCTTCGGTGTCGACCGTATTCTCGACATGGCGCGTACGGTGGTCAACGTCACCGGTGACCTCACCGCCAGCACGGTGATGGACCGTTGGCTCGGCGATGTGCCGACCTCGGAGCCGGATGCTTCCTGATTCTTTCGCGCTTCGGAGGGTGATCTTGAGCCGATCCTTGCTGTGCCGTCTCGTTCTCGTGGTGTGTGTGCTCGCTCCCGGTCTCGCAGCCGCTTCGGAGCCCCCTGAGGATCGTCCCAAGATCGGTCTCGCTCTTTCCGGCGGCGGCGCCAAAGGATGCGCGCATGTCGGGGTCATCGAGGTGCTCGAAGAGATGAACATCCCGATCGACTATGTGGCCGGTACCAGTATGGGTTCGATCGTCGGTGGTCTCTACGCCAGCGGCATGACGGTCGACGAGATGAAAGACGCGCTGCTCTCGGTCGACTGGACCGATGCCTTCAACGACCAGCCGAACCGCAAAGACCTTTCGTTTCGGCGTAAGGAAGACGACGCGCGCTATCTCTTCGACTTCCAGCTCGGTTTGCGTCGTGGCAAGGTGTTGTGGCCCACGGGTTTGATTTCGGGTCAGAAGCTCTTCTTCATCCTGCGGTCGCTCACTCTTCCCGTGTCGAGCATCGATGATTTCGACGAGCTTCCCGTGCCCTTTCGTGCCGTCGCCACCGATATCGAAAGTGGCGAAATGGTGGTGCTCGACAAAGGTGATTTGGCACGCGCGCTCCGCGCCAGCATGGCGTTGCCCGGTATTTTCTCGTCGGTCGATCTCGATGGTCGTCGGCTGGTGGATGGCGGCGTGGTCAACAACCTGCCGATCGACATCGTGCGCGCCATGGGCGCCGATATCGTCATCGCGGTCGACCTCTCACCCGACAAACCGGTCAAGGCGAGCGGCATGGTGCAGATTCTCGGTCAGACCACCGGCATGATCACGCGGAGCAATGTCCGACAGCGTCTGCCCGATGCCGACCTGGTGCTCGAGCCGGCGGTCGAGCCTTTTGGTTTGCTGGCGTTCGAAGAGACCGAAGCGATCATCGAGGCCGGCGCGGCGGTCACCCGCGCCAACGCCGATGCCCTGCGACCGTATGCGGTCGACGAAGCCAGCTTCCGCGCGCATCTCGCGGCGCGACCGATCCCGCCCGATCCGCCGGCAACGCTCGACTATGTGCAATTTCGTGGCGCCGAACGGGTCGACGATCGCATCATCCTGGCGCAGATGAAATCGCGTCCCGGTGATCCCCTCGACCTCGACGCCGTCGCCGCCGATATCGGACGGATCTTCGGTCTCGGCGACTTCTCCGCCGTCGACGCCTCGTTGGTGAGCGGTGAGGGACCGAACGGCGAGATCGAGCACAGCCTGGTGATCGATCTCAAAGAAAAAGAATGGGGGCCCAACTATCTCCAGGCCGGTCTTCAGCTCGAATCCGATTTCGAAGGCGACGGCTTCAGTCTCGGCATTCTGACCAACCTGACCATGACCCACCTCAACGCCCGTGGCGCCGAGTGGCGAACGGATTTCCAGCTCGGGCGCACGCGATTTCTGCTCAGCGAGTTTTATCAGCCGCTCGACTTTCG
>JBCDBH010000077.1:0-18889 GCA_039184055.1 Acidobacteriota bacterium | reverse complement strand
CTTGTTTGTCGCACCTCCCCGGTCCGTTCCCCGAGGCGGAGAGTGGCGCGGGCTTGAAGGGCCTCGAATCGCTTGTCTCTCCGGATGTCGACCGGCGGTGACCCCGCCGCGTCGTCATGCTCTTGTATAGAGCAAGGCGTGTGCCAACTCGCGGCAACGGTGTTTGCTGGATTTCCTGGCGAGAGATTCCAGGTCTAACGTCAGCTGACGTCAGCTGACGTTAGACCTGACGTCAGCGGCGAAGTGACGTCATAGATCGGTGTCGAGGAATCGTCGTCAGCGCCTTGGCTCATCGCGTTTGCTCGTTCGCGTGGTACGCCGGCGATCGGTGGCACATGGATTGCTCTGTACCCAATCTCGTGTGTATCTCGAGTCCACGTGCTCCTCGAGTTGGGTTCCGGGGTTCGACGTCTCTCGAGAAAAAGGTTGTCGCATAGCGTGAAGTCTGACGACGGTCGTATGTTGGCGACACGATTTTGTGTTCGGGTCCGAATCGAGTGTGCGGATTGCGAGCTGGAACGAGAGATCCAGATCGTTTCCCGGACTCCGCATCGATCGAACGACCAAGGGCGGCTCATCGAGCCGCCCCTTTTTCTTTCCCCTACATCTCAATACGAGCGTGAGTCGCGCACTTCGTAGTGCGCGGAGCGTGCATCCCAGCGCTTCAAGACGCGTTGCGCCGCGTCCGGGACATACGCTCGTTCGTAATCCTCGCCTTGAAAATCGATGACGTTGTCGAGCGAGTCGAAGGTCATGACGGTCATGAATTCGACCTCGTCGCCGACGTCACGACGCAAGACGTCGATGCTCCGATAGCCGGGAATCTCTTTGGCGGCGATACCGGGTAGGACTTCGTCGTGGAGAAGGGCTTGGTAGGTGTCGGCGTTGGCGGGTGTGGTCCAGCCACGCCAGATGCGTCGGATCGTCATGGTAGTGGCTCCGTGGTTCGTGTCCGCGCACCCTATCGCTTCAACGACGAAAGGCGGGCTCCCCAGCCCGCCTTTCGTAAGCACCATGTCCGGGTATCCCCAGAGCTCCTTGTTTGTCGCACCTCCCCGGTCCGTGTCCCCGAGGCGGAGAGTGGCGCGGGCTTGAAAGGCCTCGAATCGCTTGTCTCTCCGGATGTCGATCGGCGGTGACCCCGCCGCGTCGTCATGCTCTTCTATAAAGCAAGCCGCGTGCCAGGTTTGCTCGACCGTATTTGTTGAGAAATGGGTGAGAGGTTCCGAGTCTGACGTCAGCTGACGTTAGGCTGACGTCAGAACTGACGTTAGCTGACGTCAGCCGGCGAAATGGACGTCATTCTCAGGTCTGAGAACGGCGATTTCTCAAACTTGAGAATGGCGTATCGTCGAATCAGTGGCCCGATCCAGGGCTGTCGAGACATATCTGCGAAATAGAATTTCTTGCGACGAGCCACGTGGCACAGTGGTTGCTAGACAGATTGACAACATCCTTACCTTCGCGGTCCACCGGTCGAGACCGCGTAACCCCAAGTCGTGGCGCCACGCGATGTGGATCCACGCTAGCTTCCGGAGGAGCTATGAAACGAGCTGCCGTGTGTGTCGTTCTGCTGTTGTTCGCGTCCGTCGCCGCCGCCCAGATCGATCCCGCCGATGTCCCGGGACCGCTTCGAGTCGGTGAAGAAGTGCGGATCCATGTCGAATCCGCTCCGGTTTCCGAAGCGCGTGAAGGCGTGCTCTGGTCGGAGACCTTGACGTGGCCTGGCGCCACGTACATCGCGCCGCATTTCTCGTATTTCGCCTTGCCGGCGGGCGCCGAGCTCGTGGTGCGGGCACCCGATCACTCGCGGTCGTGGACGTACACCGGCTTCGGCAAAGCCGATTCCCTGATCAACGATGGGTTCTGGGGCATTCACATCGCCGGTGACACGGCGATTCTCGAGCTTCACGCGACGGGTCCGGTGAAAGCCGGTGCCGTGGTGATCGACGGTTTCGCTCACGGTGACGAGAGCTTTCTCTATCCGCCTCCGGATCGCTCGATCTGTGGCGTCAACGACGTCGACGAGGCGAAGTGCTACCAGAGCTCGCATCCGGCCGAATACGCCGAATCGCGTGCCGTTGCCCGTCTGCTGATCAACGGTGTGTCGGCGTGCACCGGCTGGTTGATCGGTGATCAGGGTCATCTGATGACCAACGAGCATTGCATCGGCTCGTCGGCGACGGCGCTCAACACCGACTACGAATTCATGGCCGAAGGCGCCAGCTGCGCGACCAATTGCAAATTCTCCAACGCCTGCCCGGGTACGGTGGTCGCCACCAGCGCGACGTTGATCCAGCTCGATGCGCCGCTCGATTACGCCCTGGTGCAGCTGCCCACCAACCCCAGCGGTACCTACGGCTTCATGCAGCTGCGCTCTTCGGGCGCCAGCCTCGGTGAGCAGATCTACATTCCGGGTCATCCGGCGATCTGGGGCAAGCAATTCGCGCTCGAGTCGACCCACCCGCAGAATCCGACCGGTTTCTGCGAGGTCGACACGCTGACCGCGCCGGGTTGTGGCAACAGCATCAACGAGGTCGGCTACTACTGCGACACCCAGGGCGGTAGCTCGGGCTCGCCGGTGCTCGCCAACTCCGACAATTGCGTCGTCGCGTTGCACCACTGTCGCGGTAGCTTCGCTTGCACCTCCACCGGTGGTGATCACAACCGTGGCGTGCCGGTGCAGAACATCATCACCGACCTGGGCAGCAATCTGCCGGCCAACGCCCTGTGTGGCGCCACCGGCGGCGGCGACTTCGATCTCGGCACCGAGACGATCGACGAGATCACCCGCACCGTGTCGATCAGCGGCGTCAGCTCGCCGCGCGTGGTGATGGGTCCGGTGTCGCTCGCCGGTGCCGATCCGGGTCAGATCCGGATCACCAACGCGGGTAGCTCGTCCTTCCAGCATCGCTTCCAGGAGTGGGACTACCTCGACGGTACCCACACCAACGAGACCGCTGGCTGGTTGGCGCTGCCCAACGGTGCGTCGAGCATCGGCTCGCTCGACGCCGATGCCGGTTCCGTATCGGTCGACGAGGTGTGGGTGACGGTCAACTTCGCCCAGAGCTTCAGCGCCGCGCCGGTGGTGATCTCCAGCGTCACGACCTTCAACGGCAGCCAGGGCACCACCACGCGGGTGCGTAACGTCACCGCCAACAGCTTCCAGGTGCGTCTCCAGGAAGAAGAAGGCAACGACGACAACCACGCCTTCGAGACCGTGCACTGGGTGGCGATCGAGACCGGTAGCACCACCGCCAACGGTCATACCTTCGTGGTCGGTCGCACCGGCAATAGCGTCACGCACAACTTCACCACCATCAACTTCGGGCAGAGCTTGGGCAGCCCGGTGTTCTTGGCGGCGCAGCAGACCTTCGACGGTGGCGACACCGCGACGGTGCGCTATCAGAGCCTGACCGCGAGCAGCGTCCAGGTGCAGGTCGACGAAGAAACCTCGGGTGATACCGAGGTCAGCCACACCACCGAGGTGGTGGGTTACATCGCGATCAGCAACTGATCGTGCAACGGGGTCGGGTGGCTCGATGCCACCCGACTTCGTCTCTCCTTTGGGTCCTCTCTAAAAGCTCACCGACAGACTGACGATGCTGTAGTCGCCGTCGGTTCCCGTGACCCGCGTGATCACCGGCGTCGGCATACCGGGTACGAAGGCGAGCTCGAGGCTTTCGAGCTCGATGTCGAAATGGTGCTCGGCTTTGAGCACCACCGTGGGATGAAAGCTGTAGTTCACCGCCAGGCCGTAGGCGCGTTCGTCGTAGTCGATGTCGAGATCGCTGTCGAAACGCGTTTCGGACCAGCCGGCGCGACCGACGATCTGCAGCTTTTCGGTGGCGCGCCAGCCGAGCTGGACATAGCCACTGTCGATGTCGGCACCCGGGAAGACCGAGGTCATGCCGTAGTGGAAGAGCTTGAATTCGGCGCGGACGAACCATCGTTCACGATCGAGATCGAGCGAGCCGAGCCATTGATCGGCGTCTTGCTCCTCGCCAGCGCCACGCAAATCAGGACTGCCATCGTTCAGCGCGAAGACGGTTCCGGCGAGACCGAAGCGCAAGCCTTCGACCGGTGTCTCGAGCCACAGTTGCGCACCGAAGACATCCGACGCCGTACCGAGCACCGCGGTCGGTGGACGCTCGAAGACTCGTGTCTCGATCACCTCGTGTTCGCCGTAGTAGCCGGCGATCTCCAGGCTCCAATCGCTGCCCGTGAAGAGCTCGTGGGCGGCCAACACGCCGTCGACCGTCTCGCTGGTATACGTGCCGGCACCGTAGACCTCGTAGGGAGGTCGATAAAAGGGTAGCAGGGTGCCGACGTCGCGGATCTCGTTGTAGATCCCGAACGGGATCTGGATCCGCCCGATTCGGAAACGCGTGGTGTTGTTCGGGCGATATTCATAAAACGCCCAATCGAGCTCGACCTCGTCTTCGACTTGTTCGACCGGGCTGGAACCGACCGCGCGCGTGCTGAGCTGGACGATCATCCGACTCTTCTCCGACATCTCGTAGGCGAATTGCAACGCACCGATCCGGTAGTCGGTGGTGCCGTCCTCGGGGATGCCGAGGGCGACTTCGCGACTGGTCGGTGTCGTCGTGCCGTCGACGAAGTTGGCGCGTGCCCAAGCCTGGGTGAAAAAGCCGTGGATCGATAATTCTCCTGCCTCGGCTGGCGCTATCCCCGTCGCCAGACACAAGGCCGCGAGTGCGAGCATACGTCGCACATCTCGTAGATTCATGTGAGTTCCCCGAACGTCGACCGACGCGATCCCTGGCGGGTTCTCGAGCAAGAAACCTACCGTACGGACGGTAGGAAAAGAGCCCGGCGAGGAAATCGCGCGGTGCGCAAATCACGGACGGGGAATCCCTCGCCGCGCACCCTCAGCAGCTAATTCATGTCTTGATCGAGCCGACGGATGGTGTCGTCGATCTCGGCCGCCTGGTGGTCTTCGCCGAGCAGGCGATGGGTGTCGGCCAGGCTGGTCAGAGCGCGTCGGGTCACCGGATGCTCGAGACCGACCGTCGCTTTCATGATCTCGATGGATTCGATCTGGAGATCCTTGGCGGTCTGGGCGTCACCGGTGCCACGCACGGTGGCGGCGAGGTTCATCAGATGGATGGCGGTTTCTGGATGGGTGTCGCCGACCGCTTCACGGGTCATGCCGAGGACTTGTTCTTGGAGCTCCCGGGCTCGTTCGTGCTCGCGCTGATCGTAGAGCGCGGCGGCGAGCGCGCTCATCGTGGCGCGCACCTCGTCGGTCTCGGGAGCGAGCTCCTGTTGCGCGGCGAGCAGTCGTTCGAGGGCGTGGGCGTAGCGATCGGGTTGACCGAGCCGGCTGTGCAGACCGGCAATGAAGCCGAGCGTGCGCACGGTCTCGGGGGCGGTGTCACCGAGCGCCGTGCTTTGGATCTCGAGCACCTTCTCGGCTTCCTCGATCGCCCCTTCGGTATCGCCGTCTTGGGCGAGCGCCTGGGAGAGTCCGATCCGCGCCGAGATGGTCAGAGCGCTCGGGGTCTCGCCGAGCCGCTCCAGAACGGCTTCGAAGTGGTGTCGCGCCTTGCTGAAGCGCCCCAGCAGACGAAGCGCATTGCCGACGATCAGCTGCGCCTGCAGCGCTTCCTCGGAGTCGGTCGGCGCCTCGCCGAGCGCCGTCTCGGCTTCAGCGAGCGCTTCGTCGTGACGGCTCGCGGCAATCAAGAGAGGCGCGCGGAGGAGACGCAGCCGCTGCGCCCGTTCGCCGTCGAGCAGCCGTCGCTCAGGCAGAGCGTCGGCGGCGGTGGCGTAGCCCTCGAGCAGCGCCAGACGCCGATAGGCGGGCCAATCCGTCGTCTGCTCGGCGACTCGCCACACCCATTCGGGATCGAGCTCTTCGGCGTCGATAGTGTCGTGAATCGAGCGCGCCAATGCCTCGACCTCGTCGGGGCCGATCCACCAGTCGAGGCGAGTCGAGTAGGGGAGCTGTTGACGGATGTCGAGCGGCTCGGCCACCGTGAGATGAAGGCGGGCGACCTCGCGACGGATGAGGTCGACATGATCCTCGAGCGCTGGCAGCAGCGTCGCGGCGCCTCGGGCGCGGGCGAAGTCGTCGAGCCGATCGAGGATCAACCGGGGAAAGAGCCGATCGCGGAATTGATAGACGAAGGTGCCGGGGAAGCCAGGATGACGTTGACCCAAATCCGCCAAGAGCTCGAGCTCGTCGACCAGGTGATCGTCGATCAAATCGGTGAGCTGGTCGATCTCGTCGTCGGTCATGTCCATCGAGGCGAAGATCACCTCGGCCGGAACGTTGCGACCACACAGCGCGGCGCTGGTGAGAAACGCGCGTAGCTTGTCACCGAGGCCGGGTGTTTGGTCGACCAGCTGATCGATCGCGTTGCCCAGCGTGGTCACGAGCTCGTCGAAGGCCGCTGTCGCGATCGGTGGCGTGTCGAGCTCGACCGGTGGGCGATCGAGATAGGCGTCCGGAGCGTCGCCCGGAGGCTGTGACAGCACCACCCAGAAATTCGGTAGCGATTCGAGTCGATCGTCGAGCCACCGGCGATAGGCCGGACGCAGCTGCCCGGGCACCGCGACATGGAGCAAGAGCGCGCGATCGTCGGTCAGGGTACGAAGCATGGCGTCGAGCGCGCCGGGGCCGCTCTCCACGGTTTCGATTTTGGTGAGCGACGTGGGCCCGACCTGCCACAAGAGCGAGAGCAGCATCGCCGACCAGTCACTTGTGGCAAGAGTGTCGGCGAGCTCACGGAGGTCACGGAAGCGCGCCTCGTTGCGCTCACCAGTGGCGAGCTCGGTGCTGTCGAAGAGATAGAGCAGATAGCGCTTGAGCGCATCGCGACTCTCGGGCTCGAAGCCCTCGAGATCGAGATGCCAATAGGCGAGCCTCTCGCCCTGTCGAGCCCGCGCGGCGCGACACAAGAGGTCGCCGAGCTCGGCGCTTCCCGCCAGCACGCCGTAACGTCGATCCGAGCCGAGGAAATCGTCGAGAGCAACAGAACGCTGAAGATCGATGAGGTCGCCCGTACTGGGCAAACGAGCCAAAGTCATGCCGGGCATTGTAGTCGCCCGTGCACGGAAAAAGACGAAAGCGAGCCTCCCCAGGCTCGCTTTCGTAAGCACCTCTTCCGGGTATCCCCGGAAGCTCCTTGTTTTGCACCTCCCCGGTCCGTTCCTCGAGGCGGAGAGTGGCGCGGGCTGAAGTGGCCTCGAATCGCTTTCTCTCCGGTTACGCCATGCCTATAGAGCAAGGGGTGTGCCAGGTCTGAACGGACGGTGACATCAGGGTTTTCGACGCTCGACGGGCAAGGTGACGTCAGCTTACTGGGCGATGACGTTGTGCTGACGTCAGGGCTGACGTCAGCATCGGGTCGGACGTCGGATGCGACTCTCGATCTTCGCGGTTCAGGAGCGGGTGGCTTCGTTTTCTCCTCTTCGACACGAAGTCAGATTTGTGCTCGGTTTTGTGGGCGTTTTCTCCTGGGGGCGTTGGCGCGACCGCGCGCAATGACCAGGGTTATTCAGGGTTCTTGGCACAGCCATTGCTCAATGGGTGATTGACAAATTCCAATCGCGGTGCTCGAGACCGCACACCAGAAAGACGTGGTGAGGGGCCACGCGAGGAGGTGCCATGAGAACAGTTGCCATGTGTGTCCTGTCGTTGTTGATGACGTCTACGGTCGTCGCCCAAAGCTCATTTGATCCCGCGGATGTGCCGGGACCCCAGCGGATCGGTGAAGAGGTACGTCTTTACATCGAGTCGGGGCGGATCGACAACGCCGCTGGCGAGGTCGTGTGGAGTGAGAGGCTCGATTGGCCGGGTGCGATCTATATCGCGCCGCATTTCAGCGCCTTCGACCTACCCCCGGGCGCGGAGCTCGTGGTGCGCGCCCCCGACCACTCCCGGTCGTGGACCTATACCGGCTACGGCAAAGCCGATCACTTTCTCGACGATGGGTTCTGGGGCATTCACATTCCCGGTGACGTGGCGATCATCGAGCTTCGCTCCAAGGGGCCAGTGAGAGCCGGCGCCGTGGCGATCGATGCCTTCGCGTACGGAGATCCGGAGCTCGCCAATGCGCTGGTGGATCGTTCGCTCTGTGGTACCAATGACGTCGACGAAGCCAAGTGCTACCAGAACAGTCACCCCGCGGTGTATGCCGAGTCACAGGCCGTCGCTCGGCTGGTGATCAACGGCTGCTGGTTCTGTACGGGCTGGTTGGTCGGTAGTGAGGGGCATCTGATGACCAACGAGCACTGCATCACCTCGGCGTCGGACGCGCTCAACACCAACTACGAGTTCATGGCCGAGGGATCGAGCTGCTCGACCAACTGTCAGAGCGGCAATGCATGCGGGGGTACCGTGGTGGCGACCAGTGCCACCTTGACGCAGCTCGATGCGCCGCTCGACTACGCGCTGGTCGAGCTGCCGACCAATCCCACTGCGACGTACGGCTATATGCAGCTTCGCAGCTCGGGGCCCAGGCTGGGCGAGCAGATCACCATTCCCGGTCATCCGGCCGGGTGGGGCAAGCAATTCGCGATCGAATCGACGCATCCGCAGAATCCGGCTGGCCTTTGTCAGGTCGACACGCTGACCGCGCCGGGTTGTGGCAACAGCATCGATGAAGTCGGCTATTACTGTGACACCCAGGGGGGTAGCTCAGGCTCACCCGTGCTGGCCAACGTCGACAATTGTGTCGTCGCCCTCCATCACTGCAAGGGCGACGACTCGTGCACGGCGACCGGTGGCGATCACAACCGTGGCGTACCGATCCAAGACATCATCGATGATCTCGGCAGCAACCTACCCGCCGATGCGCTGTGCGGTAGCGGTAGTGACCTCGAGATCGTCTATGGTCGCGAAACCATCGACGAGGTGACCCGCACGGTACTGATCGGCGGCATGACCGACGCACGCGTGGTGATGGGGCCGGTATCGCTCGAGGGCAGCGACCCGGCCACCATCCGGCTCGGCAACGTCAGTGACACGTCCTTTCAGCACACGCTTCAGGAGTGGGACTATCTCAACGGCACGCACAACGAAGAGACGGCGAGCTGGTTGGCTTTGCCGGACGGTGCATCGACGATCGGCGGTCTCGACGCCGAGGCCGGTGATGTGTCGGTCGACGAGGCGTGGGTGACGGTGAGCTTCGCGCAGACCTTCAGCGCGGCGCCGGTGGTCCTCGCAACCGTCACCACCACCAACGGCACCCAGGCGGTGGCGGTGCGGCTTCGCAACGTCACCTCGAGTAGCTTCCAGATCCGTCTCCAAGAGGAAGAGGCCAACGACGACAACCATGCCTTCGAGACCGTGCATTGGGTGGCCATGGAGACCGGTACGGCCACCGTCAACGGTGACGACATCACCGTCGCTCGCACGGTCAACGTGGTCACCGACGGCGTGTACTTGATCGGCAATTCGGTGATGAATGCGCCGCCACCCTTCGACGCCAACAACCCGGTGTTCCTGGCCGAGATGCAGACCTTCAACGGCAGCGATCCGGCGACGGTACGCTACGTCGGGTTCCCGCTCTTGTCCGGCTTCTTCGTTCTCATCGACGAGGAAACCTCGCAAGACACCGAGACGGGCCACGCCGCGGAGACCGTGGGGTACATCATCATCAACCGTGGCTAGGGTTCGATCACTCCGTAGCATGTCCCTAGAATCGTAAGTACCCAAGGGCGGCTTCCGGGCCGCCCTTTTCACGTCCGCGCGATCCGACTCGGGGAACGAAGCGTTCCCGACGCGATCCGCACTCGGAAATCGAATAGAGGAAAGCTTGGGGTGCGACTTTCATCCAAAAATTTGAAGAAGAAGCCATCAGATCGTGATTTTCATCCAAAAATCTGAAAAAGAAGGCTTCTGGAAAAATCCGGATCGTGCATGCTACGAAACGAAGGCTTCATGGCGTGTATTTAATTATCTATCGTGTATAACACGATTTCGAACTTGGTTTGCCTTGTTAGGCGTATTGTGGTCCTCGAGATCCTCGGATCGAAATCTTTCACACGTGGCTGTTTTCGAACGACTCGGAAGGCGATATCTTTATACCTATCAACTGGAGCGACATGCTTACGTGACCAAGAAACTTGCTACTCGGTCTGGCTCGTCGGCCGCGCGTACGCGCACGGTAACGACGTTGGCCGTCCTGTGCGCGTTGACCGCCGGTATGCTCGGTGGTCTCGGTGCATTTACGTTTGGTTATGGGGACGGGGCGGCGTATTTGATCGATGATCCAAAGTCTTGCGCCAACTGCCACGTCATGCAGCCACAGCTCGACTCGTGGGCCAAGTCGAGCCACCGAGCGGTGGCGACATGTAACGATTGCCATCTTCGGCACGACTTTCTCGGTAAGTGGATCACCAAGGCGGACAACGGATTTTTCCATTCTCTGGCCTTTACGACGAATGACTTTCCCGAGCCGATACGGATCAAGGATCGCAATCGCCAGGTGACCCAGGAAGCGTGCTTGTACTGTCATGCGGACTACGTGACTCACATGCTTCCGGTGGAACAAGGCGGTGAGATGTCGATGTGCGTGCATTGCCACGGCGACGTGGGTCATGCCACGAGGCCATCCGGTTATTTCCAACGTGATTGAACCACGTGTGAAACGAGGTCATGACGTGACAAGCCACAACGAGGCAACCAAAAATCATCACGCCAAGGTTCGAGGAAGCACCCGACTGCTCGTGCTCGTTTTCCTCACCGCGGTCATCGGTACGATGCTTGTGACGTGGGTGTTGGTAACGATGTTGGGACACAAACAGGAGGCGCGTCAGCCCTTCGTACGCCTGGTGGACGTGACCGAGATCAGCACGGATGCGGAGCCGTGGGGACAAAACTGGCCACACCAATTCGATGGTTGGAAGGCGACGGCGGGTGACAAATTCTATGGCGGCGCCAGTGCGATGCCCGAGAGTAAGCTCGACCAACAGCCCTGGTTGAAACGCCTCTACGCCGGTTATGCCTTCAGCATCGACTATCGCGAGGCGCGGGGCCACGCGTACATGCTTTACGACCAGGGTGTAACCGAGCGCGTGACGAAAAAGCCACAAGCGGGCGCGTGTCTGCATTGTCACGCCTCGACGACGGTGATGTATCGCAAGGCGGGCCTCGAAGCGATGGGATTGCCGGCCGACGACCAGATCCTCGCCGCCGACTTCGATATGGAAGCCGTCATGCGTGGTTTTGAGGAAGTCAGCCAGATGCCGTACAGCGAAGTGCTCGCCCTGGTGATGGCGGCACCCGATGGCACGCCTGGCGAATCCGAGCCCGTGGTGCCGCAAGCACCGATCGGTGGATTCACCGGCGAGTTCGAGGGTGAGCCGGTACCGGACGACCACCCCGTGCTTGCCGGCGGTGAAGCGCATCCCGTGTCGTGTATCGACTGCCACAACCCGCGAACCATGGCGGTGCGCGTGACACGACCAGGATTTGTCCGTGGCATCGCCGCTCTCGCGGAGAGCAGCGAGCCGACCCCACACTTACCGAGCATCGAAGCATGGCGACGCGGCGATCGCAAACGTCCCTATGACCCCAACTTAGACGCCAGTCGTCAGGAAATGCGGTCCTACGTGTGCGGCCAATGCCACGTCGAGTATTACTGCGCCAACAAAGACACGCTCGAGTTTCCATGGTCGAACGGGTTGAAAATGGAACAGCTCGAGGCCCATTGGGACGCGAAACGATTCCCCGACGGCTCGGAGTTCTTCGACTACAAGCATGGCGAGACCGGTGCCTTGGTCCACAAAGTCCAGCATCCCGAGTTCGAGCTGTGGAGCCAGGGGATCCATGCTCGTAGTGGGGTCAGCTGCGCGGATTGCCACATGCCATACGAGCGCGACGGCGCAATGAAGGTGAGCAGCCACAACGTTGCGAGCCCGCTCACGAATATCAACAACGCTTGTCAGCAGTGTCACAACGTCAGCGAGCACGAGCTGGCTGAACATGTCGAGACGATTCAGCGCCGTACCGTCGAGCTCATGGAACGTGCCGCCACGGCGATGACCGACATGCTCGATGCGATCCTCGAGGCCAAGGCCGCGGGTGCCACCGAGGAGCAACTGGAGCCGATCTTCGCACTGCAACGCAAATCCATGTGGCGACTCGACTACATCAGTAGCGAAAACTCCCGTGGTTTCCATGCCGATCAGGAAGCAACTCGGATCCTCGGTGAGTCGATCGACTACAGCCGGCAGGCACAGGCCATGGCGCTCCGGTTGCGCGCGCCCGTCGTCTCGAACACGATCGACCTACCGATGGACCCGATCATCGGAGTCACGAAGACCAACGAAGGCGAGTGAGTACATGCGCGTTGGCGGCAAGTTGATCGTCGGTCGTACCGGTACCGTGGTCGACGAGGGCTTCACCACCATCGGTTTTGGTCAGCCGGTGATCAAACCGACCTTTCTCGCCGCGATGCAGACCATGAACGACTCTGACCCGGCAACGATCCGTTTCACGAATCTGTCGATCATGTCGGTTCGCGTACAAATCGACGAGGAACAGTCGGAGGACTCGGAAACCAACCACGGCAACGAGATGGTGGGGTACGTCGTGATCGGCAATTGAAATCGCGTGGTCGGCCGCACACGATGACGTCCGAAAGAGATCCGGGGCGGTCCGATCGAAGGCTGGGCCGCCTCCGATCAGGCGCTGACCGACCGGGTCGATGTTGGACTCCCAGCGCCGTCGCAGGGCGATAAGCTTGTCGCGTGAACACCTACACAGTTGACAGCTTCCTGGCCTACACAATCGGCATCGTGGTGCTCTTTGTCGGTATCGAGCTGACCAAGAAGTTCCCGGTCCTGCGCAAATACAACATCCCCGAGCCCGTCACGGGTGGACTGTTGGCGGCTCTCGTCGTCTTTGCCGTCTTCCTTCTCACTGGAACCGAGATCGGTTTCGAGCTCGATACCCGAGATCGGCTCCTGGTGTATTTCTTTACCGCGATCGGTCTCAATGCCCGGTTTTCCGATTTGGTGCAAGGTGGCCGGCCGCTGCTGATTCTTCTCGGGCTGACTCTCGGTTTCATCGTGGTGCAGAACGCGGTAGGCATCTTCGGTGCTTCCGTGCTCGGTCTTCCAGCCGCGATCGGCGTGCTCGCGGGCTCGGCGTCGCTGATCGGGGGGCATGAAACGGCGATCGCCTGGGCGCCCGAGATCACCCGTTTGGGTGTCGACAACGCGCTCGAGATCGGCGTCGCGAGCGCGACGCTGGGACTGGTGATCGCAAGCCTGGTGGGTGGACCGATCGCGAGCTTCCTACTCAACCGTCACCAGCTGTCTAGCGACGAGGAGGAAGAACGAGTCGTCGGTATCGCTCATGACGAGGCCGACCGGGAGTCGATCAACCATCTGAGCATCATGGCGGTTCTGCTCGCGCTTCATGTCGCGATCATCCTCGGCTTCCTGGCCAATCAGGCCATCGCCGCCATGGGTCTCAAGCTGCCTCTTTTTGTCGCCTGCTTGCTGGTCGCGATTCTGCTGTCCAATTCGGTGCCACACCTCTTCCCGAAGCTGCACTGGCCGGCGCGAACCAAGGCGTTGGCTCTCGTCTCCGATTTTTCGCTGAGCCTATTCCTGTCGATGTCGCTGATGAGCATGCAGCTGTGGACCATCGCGGGGCTTGCCGGGCCCTTGCTCATCATCCTGCTGCTGCAGACCCTCGCCGCCGTGGCGTTCATCCTCTTCGTGCTCTTCCCGCTCATGGGACGTGACTACCAAGCGGCGGTGTTGAGCGCGGGTTTCGGAGGCTTTGCGCTCGGCGCCACGCCGACCGCGATCGCTAATATGACCGCGGTCACCAAGACGCACGGACCAGCGCCGACCGCCTTTTTGATCTTGCCGCTCGTCGCCGCCTTTTTCGTGGACATCACGAATGCCTTCGTCATTCAGTTCGCGCTGACGCTCTGAGCAGCGTTTCCCGATCTGGCAGAAACGAGAAGCCTCCCGATCACCACAGAGAGCGGCGTCGCGACGGCGAAAGGCCTAAATTCGATCGAGCACCTCCAGGAAATCCGAGCTAGCGAGACGATCCGTCTTGGCTGACTTCGATCATGATCTTGGCCGAGCCTTGTTTCTGCCGTCCCGCCTCGAGTGCGCGCTCGAAGTCTTCTTGGAACCTTGGTTCAAGCCTCGTAAGAACGGCGAAACGTGCCTGGCGTGATGCCGGTGTGACGACGGAAGAACTTGACGAAATTGGTGGGCTCGGAGAAACCCAGCTCGTGAGCCAGGTCGTCGATCTTCACGGTGTCGGCGCCCAATCGCCGTTTGGCTTCGAGCACCACGCGCTCATTCACGATTTGTTTCGCGCCTCGACCGGTCAGCTGTTTGCATCGCCGGGTCAGCGTTTGCACCGAGAAGCCGAGTCGCCGGGCATACCAGCTCAGCTGACGATGATGCGCGAAGTGGTCGTCGACCAGATCGCGGAAGGCTCCGAGCTCGAGATGGAGCCCGCGCCCTCGGTCGAGGCTATGCAGCGAAGCAGCTTCGACGATCTCCAATACGGCGGGAAGCAGCAGTCGTCGAATGCGTTCACGGGAGGTGAGACGCAGGCCTGTTTCGACGGTGAGCATGGCTCGGAGGAGCGAATGAAGAAGAGCGAAATCGGTCGCGGGGAGGTCGAGCCGTGCTGGCCAGCGGGGCTGCGGTAGACGGAGCGCCGCGGTGCTGGGCATAAAGACCAGGGTGATGCCTTCGAAGTGGCTATCGGGATCGTAGCAATGCACCTGCTTGGGACGGCATGGCAACACAGTACCCGGTCGAACGGCATGCGCTTCGAAGTCGACCCAGTGACGACCTTCGCCCTCGGTGACGGCAAAGATCTGAAAGAAGTCGATGCGATGCGGACGGTAGATCGAGTGGTCGAGGGTCACGGTGGAGCGCACCCGTGAGAGCTCCACCGCTTCGATGGTCGCCTCTGGATCCGTGGGATGACGAAAGGCGACGTCTGGCGGCTCAGACTGTCCGTGATCGATTTCGATCATTGCCTGACCGTTCAAGACCTTGAGGTCCTTTACGTCGATTCTTATCATTCATGAGAAATCTCCAGCGCATGAGTTCCAGTGAATCTAGCTGTCTGTCACGTGCATCCGACGTGCACGGATCGATTTCTTCGGCTAAGAACTGGACAATTACTCTCTGTTTCGAAGTCAGGAGATCCACACAACCGTTCGACCCGTGTCGGACACGGCGGAGCTGTGACGAGATGAGAGATCTTCGCGTTCAAGAAGCGACTACCGAGGCTTCAATCGCCCCCGATTCGAACCGCTTACACCACGATTTCCTCCAGCGCTGGTGGCCGGCCATCGAAGCCGAAATCACCGATGTTTTGGGCGCCGAGCAGACGCCGTCGCCGCTCGACCGGATGACGGCGTATCAGCTTGGTACCGGTGGCAAGCGGCTTCGAGCCTTGCTACCGCTGCGTATCGCCGAGGTGTTGGGTTACGACCCGGAGCGTATGGTGCCGTTCGCCGCCGCTTGCGAGGTGTTGCACAACGCTTCGTTGATTCTGGATGACATTCAGGATGGGGATTCGATGCGTCGCGGCCGTGAGGCGGTGTGGCGACATTTCGGGGTTTCCCAAGGCATCAACGTCAGCATCGCGATGATGTATTACGCACCACTCTTGGTGCGGCGCCTGGACGTGTCGCCGGAGTTGTGTGAGCGCGTGTTGCAGATCGTGTTGACCAAGACCCTCGACGTGATCCGGGGTCAGAGTCTGGAGCTGTCGATTCGGCGCGCCGTGCCGGTGACCTGGGGGCAATATGTCGAGATTGTCGACGGCAAGACCGGCGGATTACTCTATTTGCCAATCGTCGGGGCCGCCATCCTCAGCGGCGCCTCGGAAGCCACGACGGTTGCTCTCGGTGAGGCGGCACGACATCTCGCGGTGCTCTTTCAGCTCCAGGACGACCTAGTCGATCTGTGGGGGGAGAAAGGGCGCGGTCGGGTCGGTAATGACATTCGAGAAGGCAAGCCTTCGGCGCTCGTCGCGTTCGCGCTCGCACGATTGTCACGTGACGAGGCGCTACATCTTTTCCAGGTGCTGGAACAGCCACGTGACGAGACGTCGGACGAAGACGTGGCGGAGATCATCGTGCTTTTCGAGAGTTGTGGTGCTCGCGACCGTGTGCTCGATGAAGTCATCGAACGACGACGTGCCGCGATCTCAGTATTGGAAGATCCGGTGCTGCGCGATTTTGTTTCGGAGCTCGTTGCCTTGATGACGGCACCGATCGCACCGCTGCTCCACGCACATGAACAGACGGGCTCTGTCGGTGTCGCCTCCATGGCCGGTACGGAGCTGGGTGAGCCTTTGAGCTCGGTGTTGCTCACCATCGCGACCGTCCCCAAGCTCTGCCATCCCGAAATCGACCGGGTGCAGCAGTTGGCCAAGGAGCGTTCCGAAGCGCTTGGGATCGTGATTCCGAGGTTCTACGATGCGCACGCTTCGATGAGCTCGTTTCTCTACAGCTCGGCGCCGGTCGATCGGGTGGTGACGACGACCCTGTTCAACAGCTTGTTGTTCTATATCGACGACGTGCTCGGTGAGGACATCATCGGCGCGCAGAGCAGTGGTTCCTTGGCGGCCCGGGTGATGGCCGTGTGGCAGGGGCAGAGCCTCGAATCGTGTGAGCCCGAGCCGATCGGGACCGTGTTGGCCGCTGTCGAGGCGGTACGCGACGACATTCTGAGCAAGAGCAACGAGCCGTTCTTTCGTCGCTTGACCAAGTCGATCGCGGGGCACCTGCAGCATGTTTTCCAGCCGCGGAGTTATCGCTCCTTGGAGGAGTACTTGCAGACACGAGCGCATTTTTCGGGCATGTATCCGACGTTGATCATGTCCGAGCTCGTCGCCGACGCGTATCTCGATGACGCGATTCTCGAGTCGGTTCCCTGGCTCCGGTGTGCCGAGGGCGCCTGCGTACACATCGGCGGTTTGTCCAATGATCTCTTCTCTTATCCCAAAGAACGACACAGCGCCTTCAACCTGGTGAATGCGCAACTGAAATTGGGGTTGGTGTCGACCCTCGAGGACGCCGTACGCGCGTCGATCGAATTGGTGAATCGCTACCACGAGGTCTACCGAGAATCGATCGAGCAAGCGCGCGTCACGTTGGAGCATCTATCCAGTGGCTCGCGACAGACCGCTGAGGCCTATATAGACGGCATGGACAACATCCTGTCGGCGTCGTACCACTGGCAGCGTTTCACCGAGCGCTATCGTCATCCGGACCATTTCTTCACCGATATGCGTTGAGCCGGCGATGGACGTGTTTTGCTCGGTCATCGACTCACCCGGAGCAGTCGTTCCATACGTCACGATTCTGGAAGCGCTTCAGCATCGCGGCGTCCGTTGCGTGCAGACGGCTCGCGAAGATCTACGTCCCTTGCTCGAAGGCTCGTCGGTTCTCTACCTTTCAGATTCGTCTCACGAGGCTGACATGGCGCAGGGCAGTGGTCTTTGGGAGTCCGCCGACAACTCGCTCGAGCTGTTCCGTGAGTCCAAAAAGCTTCTCGCGGATTGGATCCCGAAGGTGATGAGGGTGACGTGTGACGCGATCACGAGCGGAACCGTCGTGCCCTCGGAGACCGTCCTGCTCACCAACAGCATGGGGCTGCTCTATCTCGGTCCGTTTTGGCTCGAGCGGGGTTTCACACGCTTGGTCTGTCTCGAGCCTTATCTACTCTTCGACTGGCTCGGTCGATGGCGCCGCGAACGTTCACAGTTCTTACCCAGCAGCTTGCCCACATGGATCGGCGGACTCCTCTACCGTGGGCTCTTCGGACGCCACGGTCGGGCGCTGGTAGCCGAGTTTCTCGGGCGCCGACTCACGAGTCGATTTGCCGACCTGCAGAGTGCCGTCGTCGCTCAAATCCATACCTGCTCGCCGCAGTTGATTCCCGAACCTTCGCTCGCCACGGGTTATTGCTATCCATCGGTGGTCGGTACCGTATCCGGCGAGCTCGATGCTTTTCTGACCCGTGCCACGACCTCTAGCCAGGCGGTCGTCTTGTTCACGATCGGCAGCATGAATTTATCTGAACGTGACAAGGCTGCGATGGTCGACGAGTTCGTCGGTGCGATCGATCTGTCGAACGACGTAGCGGGCGTCGTTTTGGGGTACTCGGGGCCGAGCCACGACAGTGTTTTCTTCCAAGAGGGGTTCGTACCCTACCGAGCCGTGTTTCCACGCGCTGATTTGATCGTGTGTCACGGTGGTGCCGGTACGGCGCACTTGGCGTTGCATGCGGGTGTTCCCATCGTGATCGTGCCGTTTCTCAAGGATCAATTCGATTGGGCTCGACGTCTCGATCGCCTCGGAATGCTCGTCGACTCGGTGCCGCGACGAGAGTTTTCCGCTCAGCGATTGGCGACCGCGATCGACGGTGTCGAAGCCGAGACGATTCGCAGTGCGTGCCGCGCGGGTGAGACCGAGCGAGCTCGGCACGGTGACGGGCTGGATCGAGTCGTAGAGCAATTGCTGGCTGTCCACCGGCAGTCGCGTTTCTGGAGCGAATCATGAGGTCTCGAAACCGACCACCAGCGAGTACCAGCTTGCCCGTGATCGGACATGCCCTGCCGTTTGTCCGTAATCCGATCGATTTCTTGCTCCGGCAGCACCAAACCCACGGTGACGTATTCCGTCTCGCACTCGGCCCTCTCGAGATCAACATGATCGCGCATCCAGACTTGGGTCTGCGGATTCTCAAACAGGGTTTGTCGGGTTTTCGAAAACTCCCCGAGCACCGGAGATTCATCCGCGGGATCATGACGGACGGCTTGGTTACCAGCCTGCCCGATTTGTGGAAGCGACAACGTAAGGAGCTTCAGCCACGCTTTTCGTACAAAGAGGTCGAGAAGCGGGCCTCG
>JBCDBH010000076.1:0-18929 GCA_039184055.1 Acidobacteriota bacterium | reverse complement strand
GGCGGCGTTCGACCGAGCAGCGGGCCATGGGTCGTCGGCACGGGCTCGATTGGCGATCGAGCTGGCGCGCGGATGGGTCCTTCGACGGCTGGGTCGTCCCGACGCGGCGCGCCGGGTGTACGAGCCTCTCGATGCGGTGTGTCGCGAGGCCGGAAGCCCGTCGACCGTGTGTCGCGCGACGATCGAGCGTCTCCTCGGTCTGACCGCGCTCCAGGCGGGCGAGATCGACGTTGCGATCGAGCGGCTCGAGCGTGCGGCCACGAGCCTCGCCGAGCACGCGCCGCGCAGCCTCGTGCTCGGTCGTACGCTCGCCAGCCTGGGTTCGGTGTTGTTCAGGGTCGATCGACGGGCCGGGGCCCTGGATGCGTTGCAACGAGCCGACGCCGTGTTCATGACGGTGCTTCCGGCGAGCGCCGAGCATGCGCGCGTCATGGTCGATCTCGGCGCGGCGTCGTTTTCGCTCGGGGATCTCGATACCGCCGAGACGCTTTTTCATCGCGTGCTCGAAACCGACCGTCGTGTCACCGCCACCCGGGCGCGTCTCTTGTCGTTGCTCGGCAGCCTGGCGAGTGAACGCGGTCGGCTCGCAGAAGCGGAAGCCTGGTGGACGACGAGTCTCGACGTCGCTCGCGACGTGGGCGATCGGCGACGCGAGGCGGCGGTGATGACGAATCTCGGTCTTCTGGCGCTCGATCGCGGTGATCCGGCGCTCGCCACCGAGCGTCTCGATGCCAGTTTGATGGTCGCGCTCGACGAGACCGCGAATCAGGATGTCGGGACGGTGGTCGCCACGCTGCATCATCTGAGCCTGGCGGCCCTGGCCGCCGACGATCTCGAGCTGGCGCGCCGCCACGCCGAAGACGCATACGAGCGGAGCCGCCAGGTGTCGTCGTCGAGCTACGAGACGTCACACGGTCTTTTCGTGCTCGGCCAGGTGGCGTGGCGAAGCGGGGCGCTCGAGACGGCGGTGGATCATTGGCGGGCCGCGCTCACGATCCAGGAGACCATCGTGCCGGACAGCGTGGCGCTCGCCACCACGCTGCGTCATCTCGGTGGGGCCCAGCTCGAGCTCGGCTCGTGGGATCGCGCCGTGCACCACCTGGCGCGTTCTCTGGCGATTCTCGAACGTCATGCTCCGGGGAGTCGAGGCGCGGCGGAGAGTCTGCACGGTCTGGCGCACGCCTGGTGGGATCGTGATCCTGAACGGGCGGTGGCACGACTGGCGCGCGCCACCGATCACCTGGAAACCCAGATCGGTCGTCTGGGCGGCACCGAAGGCCATCGCTCGGCACTGCGTGGCGATCATCACGACATCCACCACGACTATGTCGATAGTCTGCTCGTCGTGGGTCGAGAGGCGGATGCGTTCGCGGCGCTCGAACGCTCGCGAGCCCAGAGCTTTCTCACCCTCTTGCGCTCACGCGAGTTGCGTTTCGCCGATGTGCCCACCGAGCTCGATCGGCGTCGACGTCGCGTGATGGTGCGCTACGACCAGGTCCACGAGCAGCTGATCGCGGCGTCTCGAGCGGGTGACGAGACTCGGCTCGCCGAGCTCCAGCGGACGTTGCGTGCCCTTCGGCGCGAGCGTGATCAGGTCCACGAGGCGATGCGTCGGCATCGTTCACCCGCCGCCGAGCTCGAGGCTCCACGCACCGTCGATGTCGAGGCGGCACGGCGGGCGCTCGATCCGGGTACGGTGATGGTGTCGTACGCGGTGGGGCGGACGAGCGTGCTGCTCTTTGTGCTCGATCACGCCGGGCCACTCGAGACCCTGCGGCTCGCGGTCGATCCGGCGACGCTCGAGCGTGACGTCGAGCGTTTTCGTCGCCTGATCGTCGACGAACAGCCCGGAACGATGGCGGCGTCGGCGCGCGAGAACCGACGGCGCGAGCTCGGTCAGCGTCTCTACGACACCTTGTTGGCTCCGATCGCGACGCGGGTCGCGGCGGCCGAACGGCTGCTCGTGATTCCCGATGGCGCGCTCCACCGTTTGCCCTGGGCGGCGCTCGAACGGCGCGACGGAACGTTCTTGATCGAACACCGGCCGTTCTTTCTCGCACTCTCGGCAACCGTCTACGCCGCTTCGGATCGCCCGACCCACGATCGACCCGCGACGGTACGGGTCGACGCTTTCGCCGATCCACGTTTCACGCTGGTGGTCGAAACAGTCGCTCAGGACTCCGCCGGCGCATCTTCGGAGGTGGCCGACACGACTCGCTCCTCCCAGCTCGAGCTGTGGGCGAAGCGGGGTGTCGCGCCGACGCCGCTGCCGGCGACCCGTGACGAAGTGGCATCGATCGTCGACGCCTTTCCCGCCTCGGCCGGGCACCGTGTCGACGTCCATCTCGGCGATCGCGCCACCGAGACACGGCTCAAGACGCTCGATCGGGCGACGACCGAGTCGCCACCCGCCTACACCTCGATTCTGCATGTCGCCACGCACACCGTGCTCGATGCCGACGCTCCGCTCGACTCGGCGGTGCTCTTGAGCGCGCCCGAACGGGTCGACGCGGGCTACGACAACGGTCTGCTCCAGGCCTGGGAGATCTTCGAAGAGCTACGTCTCGACGTCGACTTGGTGACCCTGTCGTCGTGTTCGTCGGCGCTCGGTCGTGAGCGTCGAGGCGAAGGCCTGATCGGCATGACCCGCGCCTTTCAGGTGGCGGGCGCGCGGGTGGTGCTGGCGTCGTTGTGGGATGTCGCGGACGTCTCGACCGCCGAGTCGATGAGCCGTTTTTATCGCCGTCTCGCCACCGGCGCGTCGTTTGCCGATGCGCTCCGCGCGGCCCAGCTCGTGGCGCTGCACGACGGTCGCCCCGCGAGGGAGTGGGCGGCGTTTCAGCTTTTTGGCGATTGGCGCTGAGCTTTTACCCGCCAGCGGTACCAGTTCGCTCCTTCAGACCGTTACTTCTTGCCAACAGGCTCCCGGTTTCCGAAAGAGGCACCCGATCGGCGGGTGGACGGGGGTTCTTTGTCGATCGAGACGTGAGAAGGAGTAGTGGATGCGACTTTCGTTGTTGATGGTTTTGGGCGCTGCCTTGTTGTTCGTGCTGAGCGCGCCGACACCGGCCCAGGCGACCGCGTATGGAGCGTGCTCGGATTGCTATGAGTGTGTTGGCTTCTTTGTGTATACCGCCCAATGTTGCCCGGTCGGCAGCAACCTGTGTGATTCCCTGGCGGATCGGTCCGGATGCGTCAAGAAGAAGTCGTCGATCTCGAATTGCGCCGTGTCCGTTGGCATCGATCGGCTGCCTCATTGTTGGGGGTACCTACCGTGCACGACCGGCGGTGGCGGCACCGGCGGTGGTGGCGGTGGCGGTGGTGGTGGCGGAAGCTGCACCTACGGCCCGGGTGATCCCTACTGCCCGCCGGCGTGCGCCAGCTGTAACTGGGATCCCTACGCGGTTTGATTTCGATCCGTGCCTGAGCGGCTGGTGATACCTCCTCATCACCGGCTTTTTTTCATTCACGATCCCCCTCTTTTCGTAGGTTGACGCTCAGGTCCGCGTGGCCGGTGATCTCCCCCTTGCCGGCCACTCTTTTTTGAATCCGAGTAAGCGAATGTGAGTCGTGATCGATCACGAGGTGAATGGACGATGCGTAATCGATGGTGTGAAGCAGGTTTGATGTCCGGGTGTATGGCACACATTGCTTTGGCTTTGATGGTGTTGTTCGGGTCGGCGAGCGTAGCGGTCGCCGAGCCCCGAAGCGGATTGACAAGTCATTCGACGGCTTCGATCGAGGTGGCGATGTTCGACGAGGCGGGTTCGATCCGTGATGTCGACCGTTACATCGCCGTGGTGCCTCACGATCGACCGTGGTCACGACCGCTCGACGAGCGTGTAGTGACGGCGGGTGAGCGGATGCCGCGTTTCGAGGTCGAAACGGGTGTCTACGGCGTGGTGTGTATCGCCGCTGAGCACGGCGTGCGCATGGTGCCGCCACGAGCGATGCAAGATGACGTCGTCGTCGACTGTCGTTTCGACACACCCGTTCGTGGGATCGGCAACGTGCTCGATGCTCGAACCGGCGCGCCGATCGGCGGGGCGTCGATCAGTATCGGTGGGCTTTTCGCTCCTGAATCGACCACCTCCGTGCTGAGCCCGCTGGGAAGCGAGCTGGCGAGCCGGGTACAGGCGACGGTGAGCGATGCCGACGGCCGCTTCGAGATGCTCGGCAAGAGCGGTCACGGCATGCTGGTGTGGGTCGAGGCTCCCGGCTACGAGCCGGCGTGGATTCCCGATGTGACGGTCGATGCTTCGGGGGAAATCGGCACGGTCTATCTCGAACCGGGTGGTGCGCTGGTCGTCGATCTCGAGCTTCCCGAGACCTTTCCGACCGAGCGGTACCACGTCGAGATTCGTACGGATGGCCCACGATGGGCGTCGACGAGCCTGGCGGAGCGATTCCATGGCGCCCGTGACGGGCACGCCGCGCGGATCTGGCAACGCCACCTGCCCGAGCCGGGAGTACGACGGCTCGTCTGGCCGGCTCTACCGGCGGGAGCCTACGAGGTGTGGTTGCGTGGTGATGAGCGTGGCGCACATCAGGATCTGCCGATCGTGCTCGGTCAGGCGACGGTCGCCACACAGGAGACCACCGAGCTGGTCGCGGCGTCGATCGCCGTTCCCGATGAAGAGCCGGGCGACGCGACGGCGCCGCCGTTACGAGGGGTGTTGACCGCGCCAGCCGATCTTTCGACGCTCGAAGCGGTGCTGTGGCATCGCGATCGGGATGCCCCGGTCACGGTGACCACCGAGCGTGTGGTGGCGGGGCGGATGATGACGGTCGACACGGGCTGTCGGTCCGATGCCGTCGCGGTGCTCGGTGGCGCCGAGTGGATCGCCACGCCGATGATGGCGACGGGCGATTGCGAGGTCTCGAGTCAGCTCGATGTCTACGAGGTGGCGACGGTCGGCGGTCGTTTCGTCGCGCCACGCGGTACGCAGCTGGACTATGACCGTGCGCCTACCGCGCATTGCGAGCACACCCTCGAGAGTCAGCAGGTTGCAACGGTCGGTCCCTTTCCCTTCACCTTGGACGGTCGTGGCGTGTGGGGCGTGCGTGTGCCGACGGTCTGCGAGCGCATCGTGCTCCGCGCGGCGGGTTTTGCCCCGGTGGCGGTCGACACGATCGGGCTCGACGCCGGTGAGACGGTCGATCTCGGCACCCTCGAGCTGACCCACGGCGCGTCGCTCTTGGCTCGGGTGCTCGACGGTCGTGACGACATTCCGATCGCGGGCGTGGTGGTCGATCTGCTCACCGGTGAGCAGGTTGCAACGCTGCTCGCCAACGGCCTGCGTCACGACGAGGTCGAAGCCGGTCGGACGGCGATCACCAACGAGCACGGCTGGGTGCGTCTCGACGGCTTGTCCGAGGGCGTGTTCTCGGTACGGGCACGGACTGACTCGCATCCCCTGGCCGCGTTCAGCTCGCCTTTCGAGCTCGCATCGGGGCACGAGCTGGTGCTCGACGATCTGGTGCTCGACGAGCCGACCCGCATCGAAGTGGTGCTCGAAGATGATCGTGGCACCGTCGGGCCGGGTGATCCGGTCCGTCTCCAGGGCTTCAGCGAGCTGGCGAGCTGTGGGCTGCGACCGACGCTGGCGTTCGAGACCGAAGTCGGCGCCGACGGCGTGATCGTGTTGCCGGCGGTCCATCCGGGCTCGTGGATGCTGTCGCTCGCCCTGCCGGGTGAGCAGGGACGCTTCAACACCGTGGGCAGCGTGTCGTTCGAGGCCTTTCCTGGTGTCACCCAGCAGGTGTCGATGCCGCTCGACGCGCAATTTTTCCGCGGGGTCGTGACCTATCTCGACGAGCCTCTCGCTCGTGCCGAGCTCGGCTTTCGTGCCGATCAGCCTCAGCCGGGTTTCGCGGCGCCACGGGCGGTGACCGACGAAGACGGCTATTTCGAGCTGCCGATCGGGGCCCGTGGCGGTTACACGGTGATGGTGGCGGACGCCGAGGAGACCTTGATCGTCGAGGTGCCGGACGTTCGTTTCGACGATCCCGAGCAGGAGGTCGAGATCGTGCTGCCCGCCGGTCGGATCACCGGTTGGGTCGAGACCGCTGACGGAGCGCCGGTGACCTCCGGTTTTGTCCACGCGCGACGTCAGGAACGAACCGATACCGACGGGCAACGCCAAGCCGGCTTACGCTCCGGTGTGCGGATCGGCGCGGACGGGGCGTTCACCTTCGACGCCATGGCGGCGGGCGCGTGGACGCTCGGCGCTTCGTCGGATGGTCGAGGCAGCGCGCCCCGGCTGATCGAGGTGGCGGCCGATCAAGAGCGTGGCGGCGTGCGGCTGGTGATCGCGGATCGTGAGGTGATCCGCGGTCAGATCTTCGCCGATGGGGCGCCGGTGGCCACCGCGTCGGGTCGTCTTCTACCGCTGCATATGGATGACGCGGTGTCGCGTTACGAGCTGAGCTTTCGAACCGACGCCGACGGACGTTTCGAGATCGATGCGCCGCCGGGCTATCGCGGTCGCGTCAACGTGGTGGTCGAAGCCCCCGGCTGGCCCCTGGCGGCGCACGTCGTCGATGCCGAGCGCGAGGTGGTGCTCGATTTGGCCTCGTACGGTGGTCGGCTCGAGATCGGTCTCGCCGATCCGCTGGTGACTCCGACCCGCACCATGTTGCTGATCCACGAAGACGGTGGCGCCGTGCCGCTCGGCTCGGTCGAGCTGATCACCTGGGACGGCCACGTGGCGATTCCCAACCTGGCGCCTGGTCGGTGGCATCTCTTTCACGCCCCGGCGGCGACCGATGCGCTCCGACTGATCCGCCTGGGAGGGCTCGGTCAGCCACTGCAGAGTTTCGACGTTGTACCGGGCGCGATCATCGAGGTCGATCTCGACGATCGTTCGTGATCACGGGTCAAAGAAAGGAGACGAGGATGACGAAGCGAGCATGGATGATGCTGGTGTTGATCGTGGGTGTGGCGGCCTGGCTGGGTGTCGCGGAGCGCGCAGTAGCGGCGTGCGAGACGTGCTACGAGTGTGACTACGGTTTCGATGTCATCCCCGAGTGTTGTGTGATCGGTCAGGGTCGTTGCGAGGTTCTCGACAACCGGCTCAATTGCACCCAGGTTCTCGGGGTCGTAAGTGGATGCTATACCGCGGTCAATCCGATCACCGGCAAGGAGTACTGCGGGGCCTATCACCACTCGTGTACCTCGGGGGGCTCTGGCGGTGGCGTCATCGGTGGTGGCGGTGGAGGAGGTGGTGGGAGCTGTAGCTACGGCCCCGGCAACCCGTACTGTCCGCCGTCGTGTGCCAGCTGTAGCTGGAATCCCTTCGTCTACTGATGAGCAACCTTGGGCCAATTGGGGTCCCAAACCGAGGAAAGGAGTCTGTGTTGACCAAGCGAATGATCGTTACCGTTATGTGCCTGCTGGGAATGACCTTGTTGATGTCGATGGATCTTGCCGAGGCCGCTTGTCAAACCTGTTACGAATGTGAGCGCGCTTTCTTTCTATCGGCCGATTGCTGTGTGATCGGAAGCGCGCTTTGTGAGTCTTTTTCAGAGACGGCAACGTGTACCCAAGCGATCGGCTCTGTCGAGATTTGCTACACCGCGAGTGATCCCATTACCGGTGAGGTGTACTGTGGGGGCCTGAATACCTGTTCGTCGGGGGGCTCTGGCGGTGGCGTCATCGGTGGTGGAGGTGGCGGGAGCTGTAGCTACGGTCCCGGCAACCCGTACTGTCCGCCGTCGTGCGCCAGCTGTAGCTGGAATCCTTTCGTGTACTGAGACCGTGTCGTGGCGGGCACGGTTCAGTGAGTATTCCCTAGGGCCTCCTAACAGAGGTCCTCTTTTTTTGCCGTTTGCTGAGACATGCGGGCTTAGTCGCTCGCGGCGCGGATCTCGAGCGGGATGTCGGCGAGCTCGACGGTGAGGTCGTCGTCGGTGCCGCTCAGCTCGAGTCGGTGGCGGCCGGGAGGGAGGGTGGTGGCGGGGAGCACCACCACCAGCTCGACCAGACCGGTAACGCGAAGATCGCTCGTTTGCCAGCGTTCGGCTCCCGATTCGTCGAGGAGGCGGACGCCGTAACGTGGAAAACGCTCCGGTGTTTCGACGACCAGCAGGATCTGCTCGGCATCGTCGTCGATCGTCGTGACCAGCGGTTGGCCACTGCGCTCGATCTCGGGTACGGATACCCAGACGATCGGCAGATTGGTCAGAGTGTCGTCGTCGGTCGGGGTCAGCAGGAGTCCGGTGAGGACCAGCGAGACGGTGAAGAAGAGCGCTGCGGCGAGCTGCCAAAAACGCTGCGCCATAGGCGACGGCCGACTGAGAGTCGCGATGGCTGCCGGTTCGTGGATCGGCGCACGGGTGAGGGCCTGGGCCGCCGGGGCGACGTGGTGCTCGAGCCACCAGGCCAGCTCGTGGTCGAGCCGATCGTGGTCGATCGTCGAGTCCGGAGCGTGTTCGAGCGTTTCGCGGACCGCTTCGAGATGGTCGACATGGCCGGTACGGGGAAGGCTGTCGAGACGCTCGGGCGCCACCCGTCGCGCGAAGCCACATCGGGCGACCAGCGGGCCGGTCGGGGAGTCGGCCGCGCCGAGCACGACGTCGCCCGGGTGCCCGACGGCATGGCTGTCGCATGGCACGATGAGCGCGTGAGTGTCTTCGAGCTCGACCAGCAGCCATTCGAGATCGCCGATCGGGACGAGATCGCCGACGCGGATCGGACCGTCGTCGATCTGCGCATCGAGCTCGGCGTGACGCGTCTGGGCGGTGGCCACCAGCTTGGCGAGATCGGTGGCGCTCATCGACTGGCTCCGGTGGCCTCACGGACGATGCCTTGCAGCGTGGCGAGCAGGGGGCCGATCCGTCGACGGTGCACGCCGAGACGGTCGGAGAGCTGGCGTTGCGAGGGCAAGCCGGCGTGCGGCTGGTCCGACGCTCGACCTCGACCGGTGCTCGTGTCGGCGGCGACATGGGCGCGGATGAGATGCCAAAGATCGCGTAGCTCCTGGCGCGAACGCTCGTCCTCGCGGGCGGCGATCCGTTCTTCGACCCTCCGCGTCAGGTGTCCGAGCGCCTGGTGATCGTCGACTCCGGTATCGGGTGGGGTGCTACGCACACGGGTAAGCGTACCGTGCATGTCGACATCGAAACCGCTGTCGCCCAACTCGGTGTCGAGAATCGCCGCCCAGCCACCCCGCACCAGTCGTTTGACCGCGTCGACCAGATTCTTGAATCGAAACCGAGCGATACCGGCGTGTCCGAGATCGTCGAATCGTGGGTAGAGCCGCTGGCTGATCGCGACCAGCTCGGCGCGACCATGGGCAACCGCGACGGCGGGTACGAGATCGTCGCTCCACGCCATGACATGCGGGCTCAGCTCCGTTTCGCCCGCGGGCTCGGTCGTGGCCACATCGGCACTGGTCGCGAGCATGGTGCGGTTGTCGAGCGTCTCGTCTTCGGCGTGGAGGATGTGGGCGTCGAGGGCGAGCTGGACCGCGCGGTGCATCACTTCGTAGGTGCGGTAGCCGAGCGGGTCGTACGCCTTTTGGCGTTCGAAGACAAAATGACGGACGTTGAGCGCGATCAGGCCTTCGATATGAGGCTTGACCGTAAGCTGCGCTCGCAGGCCCCGAAGCCGGTGGACGAAGATGAAGACATAGCACTCGGCCACCAGCTCGTCGCGCGCGTCGCGATCCGACCAGCTCGTACTGCCGTGCACGCCGAGCAAGGTGGGGCTCAGCTGACGCAACCCGCGTCGCCGAAGCTCGCGATCGAGCGCGTGCTCGAGGGCCTGGCGAACCTCGTCGATCTGCTCGTGATCGATCGGGTCGCTGGCGGCGAGGGCGCGCAGGTGGTGGGTGAATACGTGGTCCATCGGCCTAGGCGAAATGTATCGTGTTGCCCGGTGAGGACAAGGGGAATACGCCGGGGTGAATGTCCACGTCATGTCACGTTAGTCTGAGCTGGAGGCGGTTCACCCGGGGATCGACATGCCCGAGAGGATCTGGAAAAAGAAGCGTGCGTAGCCTGATTTGGACATGGATCGTCGTCGTCTCGACGCTGCTGGTCGCGACCGCGCCGACGATCGCCGAGCCGTCGGTGGCCACGGGTGTCGTGGTGCGATCGCTCGATAGCCCTGCCTTGTCACGTGCGGGCGTGCGCTCGGGCGATGTCGTCACGGGTTGGCGCTGGCCGGCAGGTTCGGTCCACGCGCGTTCGGGTGCGATCGAGTCGGTATTCGATTGGTATTGGTTGACGCGTGAGATGGCCCCGCGGGGCGCGGTCCGTCTCCTCGCGCGTCGTGATGGCAAAGCGATGGTCTTCGACGTCGCGGCGGGTGAATGGTTCGGTCGAGTCTGGCCGGTCATGAACGAGGGCGAGACCACGTTGGCCGAGCAGGCGTCGGCGCACGGCGACGGACCCGCGGCGGCGGCGGTGTGGCGACGGCTCGCGCACCAGGCTGAGGAGCCGACTCTACGGTCGTGGGCCTTGATCCGCGCCGGCCACGCCTTGCACGACGTCGGTCACGCGCGTGGCGCGCGGCAGTCGTATCGCGAGGCCGCCGCGAACGCCGAGCCACGGATCGTCTTGGCGACTCGATTCGTGATCGGCGCGATCAGCGAACGGACCGGTGATCACGAGACGGCGGCGCGGATCTTCGCCGAAATTCCAGATCTCTGTCGTCGTGCCGGTGAGCCTTCCGAGCTCTGTGGCGCCTCGGCGCGCTACCGTCGGGCACGCGCGCTTCGTCGTGCCGGCCATATCGAGGCGGCGACCCACGTCCTGCAGCGCGCGGTCGATGTCGAGAGTGCCTTGGCCCCGGAGAGCCCGCGTCTGGCGCGGAGTCGGCGGGAGCTCGGCTCGCTCGCCTTCGCCCGGGGCGATCTCGAGACCGCCGCCGAGCTTTGGCGACGAGCGTTGCGCACCTGGCAGCGCTACAGCCCTCATGGACGGACCGTGCCGGCGTTGTTGAACGATCTCGGGGTGGTCCATTACCACCTGGGCCGGCTGGATGCGGCGGAGGAAGCCTGGTCGCGGCTCCAGGATCTGTGGGGCACGCGTCCGGACGCGCCCGATCTCTACGTCACGCTATTGCTGAATCTCGCCGCGGTGACCAGTGAACGAGGCGATCTCGAACGCGCCGAGCACCATCTCGAAACCTGTTTGACCTTCTTACGCGACGAGTTCCCCGACCTCGCCACCGAAGCACGGGTGCTCGAGAATCTGGCGCTCGTGGCGCGACAGCGAGGCGAGCCCGAGCGCGCCGTCGAGCGGCTCGAAACGAGTCTCGAGCGTCTGGATGCGGCGAACGCGCCCCCTCAGGACTACGGCTCACCCCGGAACCACCTGGTGCTCGCCTTGGTAGATGCCGGGCAGCTCGATCGAGCGCGACGCGAGGCGCGTGATGCGCTGGCGGCGCGTCGCGAGTTGGCTCCCGGGAGCTTTCAGGTCGCCGAGAGTTTGTTCACACTAGGCGAGGTCGCATGGCGATCGGGTGCGCCGAGCGATGCGGTCGCCTACTGGCGTGAGGCGAAGGCGCTGCAGGAGCGTCATGTGCCGGCGAGCACGGCGTTGGCGTTGACCCATCAGGCGCTCGGACGTGGCTTGCTGGCGCTGGGTGAGCATGCTGCCGCCATCGACGCTTTGACGCGAGCGGTGGCGATTCAAGAGAGCCTGGTGCCGGGCACGCATGATCTCGCGACGTCGTATTGGCTGCGTGCCCAGGCGCGGCGGCCTGACGATCCGGCGGATGCGATCGCCGATTTCACGAGGGCCGAAGCCGCCCTCGAGAACCAGATCGACCGCTTGGGTGGCTCGGTCGATCAGCGAGCGGTGTTTCGCGCCGCGCATCTCGACGTATTTCGTGAGCACGTCGAAGTCTTGGTTGCGCTCGGTCGGGTCGACGAGGCGTTCGTCGTTCTCGAACGCTCCCGCGCGAGAGGCTTTCTCGATCTCATGGCGAGACGTGAGATTTCGCAGCGAGCTCCTCGAGCATCGGTTCCGATTCAGCTGCAAGGCGTTGCGACCACTCGGACGATGCTCGATCGCGGCACTCTGATGCTGTCGTTCCACGTCGGCAAGGAGTCCGTGTGGGTGTTCGCCTTGTCCCCAGAGGATCGGGTGACGGTGCACGACCTGGCGCTCGATCCGGTGGCCTTGCGCGACGACGTCGCCCTCTTTCGCGATCTGATCACCGAGGTTCAATCCGGCACCTTGGCGGCGCGCGGGCGTCGAGAGCTGCGGACCCGTCTCGGCTGTCGGCTCTACCAGGCACTCATCGGCCCCGTGGAGACACGGATCGAGAAGGCCGAGCGGCTGTTGATTCTCGCCGACGACAGTTTGCACGAGTTGCCATGGGCCGCGCTCGAGCGAGGCCCATGTGGAAGCCACGACTATCTCGCCATCTGGAAGCCACTCCACTTCGCGCTGTCGGCCGGTGTGTACGCGACGTTGCGGGGATCGTCCGACCCGTTGACGCAACCGGTGCGATTCGAGGCCTTTGGCGATCCGTGGCCGGCCGAGCTGCCGGCGTCGCGTCGAGAAGTGTCGGCGATCGCGGAGCTGTTTCGTCGGCAGGGCGAGGAGGTCGAGCTCTTCTTGGGTCGTCGCGCCACCGAGCTGCAGCTGCGTACGCTCGAGCCCCGGGTCGAAGACACGCGCCGGATCGTCCACGTCGCCACCCACACGGTGGTCGATGCCTCATCGCCTCGTGACTCCGCCATGCAGCTGGCGGTCGCCGGCCCCATCGTGTCGACCAGGGACGACGGGTGGTTGCGGGCCGGCGAGATGCTCGACGGCTTCCGTCTCGATGCCGATCTCGTAACCCTCTCCAGCTGTTCGTCGGCGCTCGGCGAGCTGCGTCGTGGTGAGGGTCTGCTCGGTCTCACCCGGGCCATCCAGCTCGCCGGCGCGCGCACCGTGGTGGCGAGCCTTTGGGACGTCGCCGATGCGTCGACGGCGGTGTTCATGACCGACCTCTATCGCCATATCGCCTCCGGTCATGCCGTCGACGACGCCCTCCAGCGCGCCCAGATCCAGGCCATCGAGCGTGGCGACCCGCCCGCCTCCTGGGCGGCGTTTCAGGTCTTTGGCGCACGATTCTGAGTCGGTTGGTACCAGTTGTTTCTCCAAGCCGTTAGCTGAGGGATGACGACGCGACACGTGTCCGTCGTCGTTCCACTCGAACGGTTTACGGAGACCTACACCATGAGATTGCTCAGATCGTTCCTTGTTTTTCTTTTGACCGCTTGCGTCGCGGGCATCACCCTCGCGGCCGATCCGATCAGCCCGCTCGATTCCGGCGCGGCCGACCTCGGACTCTTTCAAAACGCCCCGGGTGTGTCGTACAACGAATACACCGGTGACGTGGCCACCAGCATCGATATCGGCGTACCGGGTCTGTCGATCCCGGTGCATTATTCACGTGATCGACAGCTGCACCTGAATGCCTTCTATGGCGCCAACGTTCTCGATGGCAATCAGCTACGCAGTGGCGCGATGGGCACCAACTGGCACGTCGGTTGGGGGTACGTCGTCGGTCGTCGGCCACCTACGCAACCATGGACTCCGCCAGCCCATGACACCGACGCCGTCGATACCGACCTGAGTCGTCTGGCGGCTTATGTCGGCCCGGATGGCCGCTCGACCGCATTCACTCGGGACTACCTCTTTCAGCAGGTGCCGGATCCGCTACCTCTGACATGGGTCGATCGGAAGTGGATCGACGGCAACCTGCGTCGCCTGGAGCTGCTGAGCTCGACGACGTGGCCGTGGCTCTATACGTTGAATGATGTCGACGGGACGAGGATGACTTTTCAAGCCGCGTTCGATCCAGGCTCGACCGACATCATGCATTTCTATCCGACCAGGATCGAGCTACCGAATCGACGTCGCCTGGATATCGTCTACGTGGGCGGTCTCGGTGGAGCGCTGCCCGCGGGAAGCCAGCCCGATTTGCGTAAGCGGATCGATCAGGTCATCGAATTCGCGGGCCCGAGCTCGAGCAGTCCGATCGAGCGCATCGTGCACTTTCACTACGACACGACCATGCTCGGTTTTCCTCGCTTGACCCGGTTGACCCTCGAGAAACCGGGTGAGCCCAGTGAGTCGCTCGGTTCGTTCGAGCACCACGAAGTGACGGTCGCCGGGGTGAAGTCCGTCAATCTGATGGCTTTCGAGACTCCCGAGGGAATGCGCACTGGCTTCGAGGTGGGTGCGGTTGTCGGCAACGGTGGTGGAACGAGCACGATCCCGGCCCTTACCGCGATCACCTTGCCCACCGGTGGGCGGGTCGAGCTCGACTATGCCGATGTACTCGAGCCGTTCCAGCAATGTGACGTTTCCGACCTGAGCACCGGTGAAGGTACGACGGACGGCGACGGTATTGGCCGGCTTCGTCTCGACGAGCTCTCTCACAGTGGACAGACCTATCGCTTCGAGTATCTCGATGTGCTCGACCAAGAGCCTGACGGTCAGCTCCGAGTCCGGGTGACGACGCCCGATCCCACCGATCCCACCAACCCGGACTATGTAAACGTTCACGACTACATTCGGGTGACTGATTACCACCACCGTCTGGTCAATCCGACGAGCACTGGTGGTCTCGGTGCGTGCAGCGTGCCGACGGCGGGGCAGCCCGACAAACTCGGTCTTTGGTCGCGAGCCGGGCAGCCTCTTCGTCGTCAGCAGGCCCACAACGGCAAACTGATCATCGAACGGTGGGAGTACATCACGCCTCTGCTCGCATCGAATGGCGGCCAGTGGGCCGTACAGACACAGCTCCACAAGCCGTTGGTGGCCAAATACGAACGGGAGATCGACAACCGAACCACGGTCACCAGGTTCACCTATGAGCTCACCAACAACCTTCCGACCGCCTCGGCCTTGAGCACCGATCTCATCTTCCCGGTCGAGATCGAGTCGTATCCCTTTAGTGCACCGAGCAAGAAGATCGAGCAGTTCTTCGACTACGAGCATCGATTCAGCACCAGCACCGGATGGGTGGCCTCGGCGCATCATGTGCTTGGTCTGCGGACCTTCGCCGAGGAACGCTACGAAGGCGACGTGCGGGGTCGTCAGCTGACGACCTACCTTCCCGAGGTCAATACCTACACACCGATCCTGCCGATCTCGACGACCGAATACACCGACAACGGCACCAGTCGGACGACGGATCTGGACTACTACCTCGATCCGATCGCCGACGGCGCGAGCTTCGGTCTGTTGAAGAGCCGGACCTTGGGTGGCTACACGACTACCTACGAGGACTACGTTCGGGGTGTGCCGACTCGGATCATTCATCCGCTCGGACCCGACACCGAACAGGAGGTGGATCTGGCGGGCAACGTCACCTGGCGTCGTGCCGACGGGATCGAAACCACGTTCCACTTCGACGACGATCAGCGGCTACGACGAACGGTCCGTCCCGGTCCGTTCGAGGATCGCCTGGTCGACTACAGCTTCGATGTCAACGATGTCTTCTACACTTTCGAACGCTTCACGAGCCGACCCGATACCGAGTCGTTCGTCGATCCGTGGGGGCGGCCGCGTTACCTGCGTCGCTTTGTCGACCAGGGAGTCGACGACATTCGCTGGACAGACTACGACGCCTACGGCCGGGTCGATGAGATCTTCGAAAACGGTGGCGTGAAAATCACCGAGCTGAAGCACGATCTACTCGACCGCGTGACTTCCGAAGTGATCAAGGAAAACGGCTCGGTGCTGCGAACCGTGGACATCGCGTACGACCATCAGCTCGATGGCACCGTGCGCGTGACCCGGAGCACCCGCGCCGAGGGCATCGGTCCGGCGCTCGTCCGAATCCAAGAAACCGACTTCGGTGGTCGTGTGATCAAGGCGTCGACGAATGGACACGAGACGAATCTCAGCTACGTCGCCGTGCCCGACGGTCTCGCCACCACCATCACACCAGACGGTGGCTCGCAACGGGTGTTGGTCCACAACTGGCTCGGTGAGCTGGTGGCAGAGGAACACCCCGAGCTCGGTCCCAGTGGTGGCACGGTCGAGCACCGGTACGACGATCGCGGATTCAAGATCGAAGAGATCTATCCCGATCTACGCCAGGAGTTCGACTACGACGGGCTCGGCCGGTTGACCGAACGTCGCTGTGGTGGTCCGGGTCCGTACGGCGCCTTCAAGGTGTGCGCGACCTACGAATACAGCGCGACGAACAACCAGCTCGTACGCGCCGAGTCGATCAACCAAGATTCGATCGGATCATGGGTCGAAGTCATCTTCTCGGACTTCAACGAGCTCAATCTCCCCGCGACGCAAGACACCACGATTTCGGTGTGGAGCGATCATCCCAACGCGCCGAGCTCGCGCTCGTTCAATCAGCAATACGTCTACGACGCGCTGGGGCGTCTTACGGAGCACATGTATCCTCGAGACCTCTACCAGCCGCAATTTCAGCGTCACTCGCTGGTCTATGATCTCGCCTACAACCAGGGCCAGACGGAAGTCACATGGCACGAAGCCGGTATCGACTACCCGGTGGCGGGCATCACGCTCGACAGCAAATTGCGTCCGGCCGATGTCGCATACACCGACTCGGCGTGGAGCAACGCTGGCGCACTGGCCGTCTATCGCTTCGATCAGCTGAACCGGCCGACCGAGTGGTCGCTGCAGCGCAATGGCGTGATCGGTCGAGACTACGAAGCGTACAACTTCGATTACAACGAGTGGGGCTTCGTCGAGCGGTACTTTCGTGACGACAATCTTTTCGTGGGTGGCAGCATCATCGACCCCACGTACGACTCCAAGGGTGAGCTCGATACCTATGCCATCGATGGCCAGCTGATCGACTACACCTACGATAGCAAGGGGAACTTGACAGGCCGTACGGGTGGCGGTCTGCTGATGCCGATCCAGGTCAGCCTGCCGACCGTTTCCCACAGCTACGGCTCGGGGAATCCCTTCCACAACGACGCCTGGACCTACGATCTCGACGGTCGGGTCACCTGGGATGGCGAAGCGAGCTACGAGTACAACCGCAGCGGTCGGATCTTCAAGTGGCGAGCGCTGATCCACGGCAACCTCTACTCACAGCGGAACGTCTACGATCCGTTCGGCAAACGAGTCGCGACCATCGAGCCGAACGAAGTGGCCTACACGGTGCGTGATCGGAACGGGCGGGCGGTCATTCAAGAACGCTACGAGGCGCAAGCGGCGAAAGAGACGGGCACCTATGCCGGTCGTGACGACTACGTGTACCAGAACGGACAGCTCCTCGCGGTGCGCAAACGTGGCGCGGACCGTGCGTCCTACATGACCTGGCGTTTCCAGGATTGGTTGGGCAGCACCGCGGTGAGCTGGCAGGGGAACAATACGGCCGACTTCGTTTGGCATTCGCCTTACGGGGACAAGGGCAACTACGTCAACGGACGCGCTGTCGGTCTGATGGGGCCCGGTGGTTTCACCGAGCACGAGAACGACACCACCGGTCTCGTCTACATGCAGGCGCGGTTCATGGATCCGCTGGCGGCGCGTTTCAACCGGCCGGATCCAGGCAGGGACTTCACACCGGCGTTACCGCATACCTACAACCTGTACCAATACGCCCGAAACAATCCGCTCGGCTTCGTCGACCCGGATGGCCGGCTTTCAAATGGTGTGTATGAGACTCGCTTGGGAGATCTTCACATCACCTACGTGGATTTCAGCCGGCACGAGCTCGTTCGACAGGGGCGGGTCAAGGCGGCGGAACGTGTCGCCAAAGAGAAGTTCTGGCGTACCGCGGGGTTTACGATCATCGGCGCCGCCCTTGGCCGAGCGAACGCTTCGAGGCCGAATGTCGATGCGGTATCGGGGGCCGCGGTGGGCTTTGCCGCGGGCATTCTCTCGGATCAGAGCTACCTGACGCCGGTGCTCGGTCAAGTCACGATCCTGGCCCGGCAGAAGGGTCCGTTCGGGGACAAGGTGACTCGGCTCGAAGCGATTCCCAATCCCGATGGGACCTTCGACATTCGGGCCGTGTCCAGGCTCGGTACGGGTGCACAAAACCCGTTCATGACCGATGAAACGGGTGTGATCATCGCCGAGGGCGTGAGCAAGGCGGACCTGTACGAGCTCCTTCTGCGGATTCACGAATCGGCTTGCGGTGACTGCAATACGCCGATCGACTCGGAAGCCGAAGTGGACGACTCGGACGAAGACGAGAAACAGTAGCGCGAAGGTGGCCGTTCAGCTTCCCGACCAGCCTCTTGTCCAAAATCGAGATGCGGGGCTGATTCAAACGCTGACATGTCCAGGTTGCGCCTCCAAAGAGAACACCACCTGGTCCGATGACCGGGTGGTGTTCGTGAGCTCGACTCAGTACCGAGTCTGGACGTCGGCGTATCAGGCGATCGACGATTGAGATCGTCTTACTCCGCGTTCAACTCGACCCGTAGCGGCAACGCCATACCCGACTGCCGCCATTCACCGTCGATCGACGTTTGCTCTTCGTCGAGCACGCCTTCGAATTCGGCACCCATGACTTCCATGGCGAAGAAGACGGTGTTGTCCTTGACTTCGATCGATTCGACCGGGATGCCTTCGACGCCTTGATCGAGGCTGTCGAGGGTGCCGGTGAAGGAGCCGTCGTCGGCGCTGGTGACGTGGAAGGTCAGTCGGAGCGGGGTGTCGCCGGCCATCAAGGTGCCGTGCCAGCTGCCGTCGAGATCGACGTTGTGAGCTTGAGAGGCGTCGGCGAGCAGGGGCAAGGCGGCGAGCACGGCGACGGCGATCCACATGAAGTTGGTTTTGGTCATCAGGTTTCCTCTTCGAAGATGTCTTCGATCTTTTGCTCGAACAAGCGAGCGATTTTGAAGGCTAGGGGCAAGGACGGGTCGTATTTTCCGGTTTCGATGGCGTTGACGGTCTGGCGCGAGACCTCGAGTCGTCGCGCCAGCTCGGCTTGGGTGAAGTCGTGCTCGGCGCGCAGGACCTTGAGC
>JBCDBH010000075.1:0-19315 GCA_039184055.1 Acidobacteriota bacterium | reverse complement strand
TGGGCCCTTGGGTCACCCAGCTGGGGGGCGACCCCTGGGCCTCGACTATCGCGCCGGCGACGAACAACCCACCCACAAACACGACTCGTTTCATCGATCTCCCATCCAACAGGCGGGTGTGAATCGAGCGGCGCCGTGATTTACAGTGCCATGATTTACAGTGCCATGATCGACCGGTACACGGTACCGGACACATGATCGCGACGCCGCGCTCATTCAATCGTCCCCGTAGTGAATCTCCATCCGCCCGGCCCGCCAGGTCGCGATCCCGATCACGACGATCGTCAGCAAGATCAGCCCTGGCAACGAAATCCACCACGGCGTCGGGTTGGCGATCACCGCCAAGGGCCCTTCGGTTACCGGCACCGGATAGAGCGATTGCAGATAGTGGACGACGCTGATCTTCTTGAGCATCGGCGGGAGCACGAAGTTGACGAGCTCCCAGCCCCACAGGGCGATCGCCGGGATCACCGGGTTGCGGAAGAACTGACCGATGAGCAAGAAGATCGAGCCGTAGCCGGCGCAGCCGAGAATGGCGACACCGATGTAGCCCATCAAGTTGCGCAGACCGGGTCCACCGAAGATGTACTCACCCAGCGCCGAGAACCCATACGGCGCGATCATGAACAGGAAGATGGCGGCGGTGCCGAAGGCGAAGACCGCCGACGCGGCGATCAAGGCCGAGAGGTATTTGCCCAGCACCAAGACCTCGCGACGCACGGGCGCCAGGAAGTAGTAGTGCAAGGTGCGTTCGAGCACCTCGGCACGGAAGAGGTTCATGAACAGGAAGAGCGTGCCGAGGAAGATCGATACGCGCACGTAGAGCGGAAAGAGCGCGCCGAAGGCACCGATCATCTCGACCGGACCGGGCGCGAGGTCGTCGACGTCGCTGAAGATCGCGAACACCAGGGTCAGCAAGACCGGGACCAGCGCCAACACGTACACCGCGATGGCTCGTGGCGAGAAGAGGTTCTTACCGACTTCGAGACGCAGGATGCCGAGCAATTGCCGCGTCGCGATACGGCCACCGTTCAACGACGACTTCGGCGCGCTCGTCGAGCTGGAATCGTAGGTGGTGGTGGTCACGGTCCCTCTCCTTCACTGCCGATCAGGTACTGATATACCGCGCGCACGTCGGCGTCGGCAACGGTGACGGTTTCAATTTCGAGACCGAGCTCGACGACGAAGCGATTGAGCGCCAGGTAGAAGCTCTCGGCGTCACGCGTGCGTGCCTCGAGCCCGAGACGATCGTCGTGCAGGCTGACTTCGGTGACGTGATCGTGCTCGAAGAGCTTGGACGCCAGCTTCGGCGCGTCGCTGGTCCGCACCAGCACCTGGATCGGCCGCTCGGCCATCTCGCTGCGCACGCCACCGACCTCACCCTCGGCGATCACATAGCCAGCGGTGAGCAAGACCACCTGATCGGCGATCATGTCGACCTCGTGCAGGATGTGGCTCGAGATGATGACGTGACGCCCGGTCGAGGCGAGCGATTGGAAGATCTCGATGACCTCGGCGCGCGCCATCGGGTCGAGACCGTTGAGCGGCTCGTCAAGCACCAGCACCCGTGGATCGTGAGCGATCGCCTGGGCCAGCTTGATGCGTTGCCGCATGCCTTTGCTGTAGCCACCGATCCGACGATGCGCCGCGTCGGTGAGACCGACCCGCGCGATCGCCTGATGCGCCAACGCCTCGGCCTCGGGCTCGGCGTAGCCATGGACCCGCAGATACCCACGAACGAACTTGTAGCCGGACATGCCACGCGGGAAGGCGTCCCACTGCGAGCAATAGCCGATCTGACGACACAGGGCGACCGGATCGGTGGTCGGAATCCCCAGCACTCGAATCTCACCCCGCGTCGGCCGCAGCAGACCGGTCATGAGATTCATCAAGGTCGTCTTGCCGGCGCCATTGGGGCCCACCAGACCGACGATCCCGGGCGCCAAGGTCAGACTGACCCGGTTGACGCCGAGCACCTCACCGTAGAACTTCGACACGTTGTCGAAGACCACCGTCTCGGTGGTGACACCGTGCGCCTCGACGACCTGGCCGTCGACACGACTCGCCGTCTCACCGACATGCGCGCTCAGCCCACGCGGCTGCACGTTTTCGAAGGTTGCGTGCTCGGTCATCCCACCACCTCGTAGGCTCGGATCTTGCGATCGAGTAGAAAGACACACACCGCCATGAATGCGGTCAGGGTGATCATCGCCACCAGCATCGGCGGCCCATCGGGCGCCGGGGTGCCGAGCAAGCCAGCGAAGACGATCTTCATCAGCTGCCCCAGGTCCATCACATAGCCCCAGGTGCTGCTGAACAGCCCGTTGGCCATCAGGGCGAAGAGCCCACCGGCGGCGAAGATCATGAACATCAAGAACGCACCCACCGTGCGCCACTTGACCCACGCCGACATGGCGAGCGCCAGGAGCGAGAGCAGCACGATCCACAACACCGCGCCACCGACCATCGCACCGGCGATTCGGATGTTCTCGACCGCCCAGCCCACACCGGCGTAGCTCGACTGCATGATGAAGAGAAAGAGCGCCGGAATCCAGGTAGTCACCGACAGGAGGATCCCCAACACCGCCATCTTGCCGACCACATAGCCGACTCGATCGAGCGGTCGCGCCAGGTAGAGCGGAAGAGCGTTGTTGACCAAATCACGCGACACCAAGCCCGGACCGATGATCAACGCCAACAAGAAGGCGAACCGTCCCTGCCAGCCGACGATGGCCTCGAAGAAGGTGGCGTTGGCCTCGAGCATCTCGGGAAGCTCGAAACCCATCTCGGCGAGCGCGCCCATGTTGTTGAAGGCGTAGATCAGCACCGCGCCGATCAGCGGCACGAGAAACGACAACGCGAAGACGGCGACCACGAAACGCGAGCGGAAGACGTCTTTGAAGGCATAGCGGGTGAGCACGAACGGGCGGCTTTCGAGCGCCGTGCGATCACCGGTATAGCGACGGTAGGTACGTTCAAAGACGGCCATCGGCGCCTCCTGTCGTGCCATCGGCGTTGATCAAACCCGCCGCCACCGGAGTGGAGGGATCGAGATCCATCGCCTTGAGGAAAATGTCCTGCAACGAGTCTTTCTTGTAATCGAGGTGACGGATCTGCACGCCGTGGCGATCGGCGAGCTCGAAGAGAGCGCGGATCTCGAGCTCGGGGCCGAGCACCACTTTGAGACTCCGCCGACCCTGACGCGCCGCCTCACAGCCGAGCCCGCGCACCGCTTCGACATAGGCGTCGACATCACCGGTGAGCTCGAGCTCGAGGAATTTGCGATTCGCCCGACGTTCGGCCTCGAGGTTGCAATACCGCGCGATCCGCCCGTCCTTGAGAATCAACACCTCTTCACAGCACTCCTCGACGTCACGCAAAAGATGCGACGACAAGAGCACGTGCACTTCGCCGGTGTCGACGATGTCCTTGATCAACCGGATCATGCGCTCCCGCGCCGGTGGATCGAGACCGTTGGTGGGCTCGTCGAGAAAGAGCAAACGCGGCCCGTGGACCAGCGCCTGGGCCAGCTTGGCGCGTTGCTTCATACCCAACGAGTAGGTTTCGAGCGGTCGGTATCGCGACTCACCCAAACCGACGAAATAAAGCGCTTCATGAGCGCGTTCGAGGGCGGTTTGCCCGGGCAACCCGGCGAGCTCGGCCATCAGCGTGACGTAGCGCACCGCGCTCATCCCGGCGATGAAACTGTCCCGCTCGGGCATATATCCGACCAACGACCGCGCCTCTTTGTTGGCGCGGCGCATGTCGTGACCGAAGATCCGCGCCGAGCCGACGGTCGGCTGATAAAACCCGAGCAGCGTATGGATCAGCGTCGTCTTGCCCGCGCCATTGGGGCCGAGCAAGCCGATGCTGCGTCCCGAAAAACGACCGGTCACGTCATCGAGCGCCACCGTGCGTCCGAAACGGACGGTGAGCTGTTCGACCTCGATGACCGGCGATGCATCCACTTGATTCGTCATACCCAAGCCTACGTCTCGTTTCGTCTTCTTGTTCCACCGCAAAGCCATATTTTTCAACAGGATCGCGGCGCCATCACGATGAGTGAAACCTGGGCTGAACTATAACGAAGCTGAGGACCGACTCTTACATTTTCACGACCATACTCACTCGACGATCGAGATGACGACGGTCCGACCGAGCGCTTCACGGTCGATCACCGCTTCACCACGCAGATCGTCGTGCACGAAGACAACGCGCGCGCCGGCTTCCATGCTCAAGCCTGGAATCACCAGCTCCCCGAGCTCATCGGTCCGGTACGCCATGGCCAGGTGGCGGGAAAAGGCCGCGCCGGCGAGCACGTCTTGGGAGCTGAGCGACGTATCGTCGAAGTGGATCTCGAAAGCCGCGCCAGCGACGGCGATCCGTTCATCGTCGACCGCCCGCGCCACGACGGGACGCTCCGGTCTGGCCACGACCTCGAGATCGGTACCGAGCCCCTGGAGGTCGTGACCGTCGAGCACCGCGAGCGCCGCCTCGGCATGGAGCAGGACAAAGCGCTCGACGTCACGACATTCGGCCTTCAGCTCGACCCAGCCACCGCTGTTCGAGGTCGTCGCGCAATGATAATCACTCGCGCCGTTACGTTTGGCGAGCAGAAACGCACCGCTCAGCGGCTCACCCGATGGCGCCACGAGTCGCGTATCGCCGCCCGCGTCGGGCTCGAGAAGAAGCTCCACCCGCTGACGCTCACGCGGAATCAGCTCGACCTCGAGCGATGCGCTCCGCCATCCGGGTTTGGCCGCCGACAGACCGACCGGGCGATCAGCGGGCAAGGCGCGCAAGCTCACCCGCCCGTCGGCATCGCTGCGACCCGCGACCGCTTCGAGACCGGAGAGCGCGGTCTCGGTGAGCCGCTCGCCGTCGATGAAATGAAGCTCCGGCGGCCGGTGCTCGGCGTGCACCCAGGCGCCTTCGAGCGGCTCGCGACTCGCGGCGTCGAGAACCACCACGCTCACCTCGGTGGGCACACCGAGATCGATGTCGAGCCGGCCCGAGCCGACCAGCGTCGAAAACACGTGAAACATTCGGCACGCCTGCTCCGAGCACGCCCAGATCGATGGCCGCGTGAAGAGCCCGAGATCGTCGGCGGCGAGCTGAGGAAAGTTGGCCAGATCGATCTCGCTCGGCCGCGAGCCGAAATAATAAAGATGATATTCGAGCAGCTCGTCGGTCGGAAATACCCGGATTCGCCGGTCCCCATACTCCAAGCGCACCTCGCCCATCATCGGCTCACCGTCCTCGAGCAGGTGCCCCCACACGTGCTGCTCGACGAGCGCAATACGGTCCGGATAGAGCGGCGTCTCGTCATGCGCGGGATCGAGAAACGGTCGCACGTCATGACCGAGATGCGGCACGATCTCATCGCCGATCTCGGCAAGCAGCTGATACGCACCGTCGTCGAGCTCGGCAAGCTCATACCGCGCCACCCCCTCCACCAAATCGAGGTCGCGGACCTCCTCACAGCCGCGAAGATCCGCCTGAGGTGTCTCGCGTTTGCGCTCCGGGCATGCATAGAGCACGAGCCGCGCTGAATCGTGCGATCGGATAGGTTGGTAGTCGACAGTCAACGCGATCGACCGGCGCGGCTTGAGTCGCAGCACGCCGAGATCACGCATGCCTCGGTCCTCGGCCTTCACGTAGAGCTCGACCGTGCGTAGCGCCTCGTGTGACGTCCGGAGGAGCCAATTTCGCTCGCTCGATACGTCCAGGAAGAAAAAAGTCCGCCGGCTCGTGCTCGTGGCGACGGCCGTCGGAAAAACGGCGGCGACCCGCTCCCCCGACGTCGGCGAAAGAGCGGCCTCCACCGGCGGCAACGTCTCCACACCCTCGCCGAGCATGGCGTGGATCATGAACGATTGACTTCCCGCGGGCGGCGGCCCCGGTCGTGGCAACGTCTCCACCTCACCGGCTCGACATAGCAACGGGCCGACGAAACCGTCGATCGCGCCTCGCGCCACCGTGTAGGCGACGTACTCGCCCGCCGGAACGCGGAGCGTCCTCGGAGCACCTGGATCGTGGGGAAACGATGCGCCGTGCGCGAGCGACACCACGTCCACCCGGTCGATCCCACGCCAGCCTTCTCGTCCCCCCGCGAGCTGGACCGTGCACGCCGGTACCACCGGCAGCACCATTCGCTTTTCCAGCGTCTCCGTGCCGGGCTCGAGAAAAAGCGGTGTCGAGGCGACGCTCACATAGCCATCGGCCGTCGCCACCCAGGCCCACTCGCCGACCGGAACCTCCACCGGCACATTCGCCGGTAGCGTCAGCTCCGGCTCCCAGGCGCCGAGCCGATAAAGACGAACCTCACCGTCCACCAGCTCGTGACCGACGGGCTCGGTCGTCGCCCACGGCTCGGGAACGACACGAAACTCGAAAATCGCTCCGACGCTCGGTGTCGCGACGAGCAGACCACCGAGAACCAGAAGGGTCAGACGGGTGGCCGACCGGACCCGCATGCGGTGCTACCAGGCCTGCTGCATTCAAAATTGTCGCATGTGGAATCGGGCTCCATCAGGCAGGCGCACAAACCCTGTACGAGCTCCTGACAAGCGGTTCCAGGAAAAGGCCCTTCCGTCAGGCCACCGAGCTTCGCGAGCATCGGTGCTCCCGCGCCATCGCTCGCCAGCCCGGGAAAGAAAGCGGGTCGATTGTCAGGTTGGGTGGGGATCTCATCGGCCAGGACACCGAACGAGAAAACCAAAAACAAACTCACAGCAGCTACCGTGATCGTACCCATACTCGTTTTCATCATCGAACCTCCTGATGTGATCCTTGCAACAATAAGAAATGCCCTATTGATCATCAATCCTGACAAATCCCTTCGATTTCGACACGGAACCGAGGCAATGACCGAGTTTCCCCGCCAGTAGACCAAGGGAAGCTCGTCGAGCTACCAACGGTTCTGCTGTCCTGCAACTCGCCATCGCGGGCGATCGACGATCGTCTCTTTGCAGAATAGGCGAAGCGATCCAGAGCACAAAAAAATCGATGGATAGAAATCTTTTCTGATCCGGTCATGACGAATCTGACCTGGATATGAACGTACGGACCGTTTCACGTCGTCGAAACGTGAAAAAGCCCGGCCGGATGAACCGACCGGGCTAGGCGTCGAGCAACTGTTCGTCAGGCTCAGTTGTCCATCATCGACAACAGCGAGCCTTCGGCGCCGGCACCGAGAATGCTCATCAGGCTGCTGACGAAGATATCGCCTTTGGTGCTCGCCGCCATGATGATCCGCTCGGACTCACCGTAGGCGTAGCCGAGCGACGGCTCGCGCTGTAGCTTCAGCTGTTCGACCAGCTGCTGCTGTGACGCGTCGAGCTCACCGGAGTCGAGACGCTCGAGCAACGGCGCCAACAGGGCGTCGAAGTCTTTGTAGACCAGCGCCGAGAAGTGCGCGCGACCGTCGGCCGGGAAGAGCCCGGTGAGCCGCGGCGAGTCGGCGATCGTGTAGCCCGAGTCACGGTAGCGGATGGCGCGATCGAGCAACGCGGTCGATGGTGCCGCCAGCAGGTAGCCCTCGGTGTAGGTGTAGCACACGTCACCGAGCTGACTCGGCAGCACATACGCCGTGCGTCCCGCCACCTGCTCGACGCGGATCTCCACCGGGTCCTCGCCCATCTCGGCGAGCTCGCGGTTGACCTCGGCCAGGAGCTGCTCGAAGGTCCACTGCAGACGAGCCGAGTCGTAGACCTCGAGCACCACCTTCCAGGCCGGGGTCGGAACCACCGGGCCATCGAGAGCGATGGCGATCTCACCACCGAGCGAAGCCGCCAGATCGTCGCGCAGGCTCAGACCCTGCTCGCTCTCGAAGCGCCGCAGCATGGTGAAGAAGCCGTTGCTGCTGTCGTCGCCGTCGGTTTCACCGATGAAACCGTAGACGTCGTCGAGCAGCTGGGCCGGATCCTTGATCACGAAGGCCGCGAAGAAGGTGGCGTCGGGCGAGATCATCTCGAGCGCACCCATCGGCGCCGGCTCGGCGAGCCAGGAAGCGATCCCGGTCCGCGTCTCGGCGAAGGTCAGGGCGGCGCGATGATAGGTCTTGCCGTCGTGCCGTTTCTGCTCGGCGATCAGGTGACGGACGGCGCCGACACCGAGACGATCGAGCAGCACTTCGTCCTCGGCCTCGTCGATCGTGGTGCCCAAAAGCACCTCGAGATCGGCCGCCACCAGGATCTCGGCGCCTTCGTCGTAGAGCGCCGCGATCTGCCCGTGGAAATCGGTGCCCACGAAGGGGTTGGCCATGCCCTGGAGCTCGAGCGCGGCGACCCACTGCAGGGGCACCAGGTCGGGCGAGAGCACCAGCACACCGTTGTGCAGCCAGCCGTAGACACGGTCGCCGTCATCGGCGCTCGCGGTGGCCTCGAGCGGGTTGTCCACCCATTCCAGCCACGCTTCACCGTCGCTCAGCAGACCGATCTGCTCGTCGAGAAAGGTCTGGAGACCGGCGGGATTCTCGACCTCGGCGAGCAACACCGGCAAGCCCATGTCGCCCTCGGAGTCGAGCGCGCCACCGACCGCGATCTCGGCGCCCACGTACTGTCCGAGCTCGGTCAGCTTGGCCACCAGCTCGTCGAGATGCTCTTCGAAACCGCTGTTGTTCTCTTCCCACCACTCCCTCAGCAAGGGACTTTCGTCGAGCTTGGTGGTGACGACGCCATAGGCCTCACCGATCGTCTCTCCGAGGTTCGGCAGCGCGGCGTAGATCACCGTCTCCGGCGGCATCAGGTCGAGCAGACGGCTGTCGTAGCGCAGGTTCGGCACCGGCAGGCGGTCGAGCTCGGCACGCAGCGCATCGAGCTCTTGGAGCAGCGCGATGTACTCGTCGATGTTGCGGCTCCACGCCACTTCTTCGTCCACCGGCACCGAGGCCAGTAGCGGACTGGTGGTGGCCTGCTCACCCGGAGTGAGCACGGTCTCCTGACCGCTGTGGTCGACCCGCACCTCACCCTCGATCACCGCGACGCGGGAACCCTTGGTGCCGTGGTTGACCGAGAAGATCGTGCCGGTCACCGACACCAGGCAGTCTTCGGTGGCGACGTAGAGCCGACGCTCTTTTTGCTTCGCCGCCTCGACGATGACGTTGCCCCGCGCCAGGCGGATGGTGGTGCCACGACGCCCTTCGTCGATCGCCATCTCGGTGCGCTCGGCGAGCTCGACACGGGTGCCGTCGCTCAGCTCGAGCACCGCGCCGGCGTCGCGACCGGTGCGGACGCGATCACTCTCTTTGATCGTGTCGCCGATCTCGAGCGGCAGATGCATGGTGTCGTCGACCCGGAAGAGCGGGCCGTCGATCGCGGCGATGGTCGCTGCCGTGCCACCGCTCGGCAGGAAGAGCTGCGTCGCGGCGAGCGCCGCCACCGCGACCGCGAGCAGCATCGCCGCCGCCAGCGCCCAGCCGTGACGTCGACCGGCGCGCACGCTCTGGCGTGGTGCTGGGCCAGGACTGGCGGTCACCGGAACCGCTTCCGGCATCGGCTCGCCACGACGCGCGGCGTTGAGCGCCTTGCGGAACGGCACGCTCGACCGGCTGTAATCCTCGACCAGCATCCGCCGGGCGTCGGATAGACGTCCGTCGAGATAGGCAGGGATCAGCGCAAGGTAATCGTCGAGCGTTTCGAGCCGCTCGGGCTCGGTGAACGAAGCGTCCGCCGTGCCGCCTTCGGATTCGAGTCGCGCCCACACCCGCTCGGCCGCCGCGGCGACCACGGCGTCGTCGGGTTGAGCGTCACGGATTTGCGCCTCGGCGCGGGCGAGCAGGTCGTTGTCGACCTGGGGATCGGTGTTGTGGGTCATGATTCACCTCCGAGACAAGTGCCGAGATCGGCGCGGACCTGGTTGCGAGCACGATGCAGCATCACGCCAATCGCGGTTTGCGAGCTGCCCACCATGTGGGCGATCTCACGGTTGCCTAGCCCTTCGAGATAACGCATCGCGAAGACCTCGGCGCTTTTCTCCGACAGCTTGAGCACCGCCCGACGCAGACACAGACGGATCTCGCGATCGGCATGTCGGCGGTCGGCTTCGACGGTCTTGGACGCGGCCGGCTGGGTGTCGAGATCGTCGAGACCGAGCGAGCGCGAACGCGAACGTGACCGTACGATGTCGAGGGCCGCGTTCACCGCCGCGCGGCGGAGATACGCTCCCGGGCTGGGAGAAAGATCGGTATGACCGCCACGGAGCAAGCGCAGGAAGACGGTCTGAAGCACGTCCTCGGCGTCTTGCGCGCTACCGGTGATGCGGTACGCCGCGGCGAAGACTTGGCCATGATGCTGGCCGAAGATCTCCGCCAGCGTGTCCGGTGGCGTCGTTTCAGTTTCAATGCGGGTTGCAGGTGACAAGGTTTCCTCCTCGTTCGCCATGTCTCTCTACCTCCCAAACGTCGCCTAGCGGGATCTCTTACATCGTCTCGACATTTGTCATCGGCTGCTGTGTCGTGAACATTCACGAACCGACTCCGCGACCCGTCGTGACCCGGTTGTACTTTTATGGCAATCTAGCACGATGACTGCTTTCGCCTCCGACACGACGGAGACGACCCCGCGCCCCGAGCACGACCACGGTCTCACCGGCCTGGTGGCCGACATCGGCGGCACCCACGCGCGCTTCGCCCTCACCACCCCGGACGATGCTCGGATCCGCGCCGTCGCCACCTTCGAGGTCGATCGTCATCGCGACCTGGCCGCCGCCACCGGCGCCTATCTCGAAGTCACCGGCGCTCATCCCACGACGATGATGGTGGCGGTGGCGACCCCGGTGATCGGCGACCGCGTACGGCTCACCAATCACAAATGGTCGTTTTCGATCGACGAGACGCGACGGCGGCTCGATCTCGAGTCGCTCGACGTGATCAACGATTTCGTCGCCCAGGCGGCGGCGGTGGCGTCACTCCACGGCGACGACGATCACGAGACGCTACACGAGGCACACGGCGAGCCCGACGCGCCGCGGGTGGTGATCGGCCCGGGCACCGGGTTGGGGGTCGCCGGTCTGCTCCGGCTCGGCGCCGACCGCTGGCTGCCGGTGGCCACCGAGGGCGGACATCGCGACGCCGCCGCGTCAACCGAGCGCGAATGGCGGGTGATCACCGAGCTCGGACGTCATTTCGATCACGTATCCTGCGAGCGTCTGCTCTCGGGACCGGGCCTGGTCCACATCTATCGCGCCTTGCACACCCTCGACGACGCTGGCGATGTTCCGACCTCCATGTCGCCCCGTGAGATCGCCCCCGCCGCCCAGGCCGGTGATCGTCACGCCGCCGAAACGCTCGAGATCTTCGCCGGGCAGCTCGGCGCGGTGGCCGGCGACCTCGCCCTGTCGTGGGGCGCGCGGGGCGGCGTATGGCTGACCGGCGGGGTGATCGCCGGGCTCGGTGACGCCTTCGATCGCGAGATCTTCCGCCAGCGCTATCTCGCCAAGGGCAGGTTTCACGACTACGTCGCCGCCATCCCGGTACGACGGGTCCGTCACCCCCACGCCGGTCTGCTCGGCGCGGCCCGTCTTCTCATGCAAACTTCTCCGAGGCACGGCGACCACACGTGAAACGCTCATCCATCATCGCCCGCCGTCGCCGACGCCGCCCCCGTCGCCGCCCTCCACGTCACGGCCACTGGCTGCTCGCCACGATCACCCTCGTATGCCTCGCCTGCTCACCCGCCGAGCGTCTCCCGAGCTGGCACGATCTGCTCTTCGATCCGGCGCTGGCCGCCAGCGGTGGCGAAGAAATGAGCGAGATCTACTGCGCCGACGAAACACGCTGGGCGCGGACGCTGGAAGATCAAACCACGCTGACCGTGCCGATCGAGATCACCGCCGAGACGCGGCTCACCGTCGGTGGCTGTCGGCGTAGCGGCGATCCCGACGCCGTCCTCAACATCGAGGTGATCCCAACGAAGGGCGATCCGGTGACCCACAATCTCGGCGCCGGTCAGCCCCACGCCTGGTGGCAGCGGACGATCGAGCTGACCGATCTGCGCCCGGGCGCCGCCGAGCTTCGGCTGACCACCAACCTGCCGTCGGGCAAGTTCTTCTTGCGCGAGCTGGCAATCGAAAGCCTTGGTCGAGACGAAACCGAGGGTGATCCCGCCCCGAAGATCTTGCTGATCTCGATCGACACCCTGCGTGCCGACCTCGACCGCTGGAACACCCCGACCTTCGACCAGCTGGCCAGCGAAAGCACCACCTACAGCAATAGCTGGGCGGCCGCGCATTGGACCAAGCCGTCGCACGCCACCCTGCTCACCGGCACCCGTCCGTCGGTGCACGGCGCGCTGACCTGGGAAACCGGGATCCATCCCGAAATCCCGACGATTGCCGAGCATCTCGCCGCAGCGGGCTTCGTCACCGGTGGCTCGGTCTTCGATTGCCTCCATCTCGAGCCCCGCTTCGGGTTCGGTCGTGGCTTCGCGAGCTACACCGTCAGCCGACGCACGCCCGAGCAGCAGATCCGCGCCACCCTCGAGTGGATGCGTGAGCACCGCACGCAAAAAGGCTTCTACTTCTTCCACAACTATGACGTCCACTCCGACTTCGTCCACCTGCCCTACGAATCGCCTGAAGCGAGCCGTGAGTGGGTGAAGCAGGAGTTCGAGATCGACGGCTATGGCTGTCGCGACAACCTCTGTGCCTCCGGGCGCCTGGCGGCCATCGGGCGCGGCGATCAGCCGCCGCTCGACCGTGAAAACGAGGTGCTCGAACAGCTCTACGGTTTTGGCGTGAGCCATATCGACCAGCAGCTCGACATGCTCTTCACCGGTCTCCGCGAGCTCGGGCTGTGGGACGAGACGCTGATCATCTTCACCTCCGACCACGGCGAGACGCTGCTCGAACGCGGTCACGCCACCATGCACGAAGCGCATTGGGACGAGATTCTCCGCGTGCCGCTGTGGATCAAATGGCCCCGGGGTGAACGCGCCGGTGAGGTGGTCGATCTACCGGTGAGCGGCATCGACATCGCACCCACCATCCTCCACGCCGCCGGTCTGAGCAGCGAGGAGCTTCCCGGCGCCGATCTCGCCACCCTGCGGCGGCCACGCCCCCTGCTTCTCGGTGGCGCCGGTCTGCGTAGCCTGGTCGAATTCCCCTACAAGCTGACCCGCTCTCACGGCGAGACCGACAGCTTCGTGCTTTTCGATCTGGGGATCGATCCCACAGAGCGAAACGACCTCTACGGTCAAAACGCGGATATCGTCGAGCAACTCATGGCCACCGCACGCATCTTGATCGACCAGGACACCCGTCGCACCGCCGAGCTCGACCGGCTCGCCAACCAAGGCGATGTCGAGCTCAGCGACGAGGAACGCAAGCGGCTCGAAGCGCTCGGCTACACTGAATGAGCGCCACGTCATGACCGCGACGCTTACCCTGTTAGGCACCGGCACCTGTCAGCTCGACGGCCGCAACGCCTCGGCCGCCCTGATCGAGCTCGACGGCAAACGGCTGGTCTACGACTTCGGTCGCGGCACCGCCGCCGCGCTCGCCGCGCGTGGCTTGCGTCAAGACGACATCGGCCACGTCGTCCTGTCGCATTTTCATCCCGACCACCTCACCGATCTGCTGCCCTATCTGCAGGCGGCGTCATGGTCACAGATCGACCCGCGCTCACGCGACCTGCACATCTGGGGGCCGACCGGGCTCGACGAACAGATCATGCGTCTGCTCGGGCTCTTCGAGGTCGAATGGCTGGTGCGCCGCGATCAGTTCCGCGTCCAGCTGCACGAGATCCGTCACCCCGTCGATACCGACGCCGAGCTCGACATCGGTGGCCAGCGCTATTTGTGGCGCGAGCTGCCGCCGTCCGGCAACCACGGCCTGCGCTGGTCGTGTCACGGCACCACCGTGGCGCTCACCGGTGACGGCTACGAGGTCGAGCCGCTGATCGACTTCCTGCACGGCGTCGATCTCGCGGTGATCGACGCCGGTCATCTCGACGACAACGCCATCGTCGAAGTGGCGTGGCGCTCGGCGGTCGATCGGCTGGTGTGCTCCCACTTCTATCGCGAGCTCGACGTCGACGCCCTGAGCGCCGCCGCGCGTGGCGCCGGCTGGCGAGGCGAGCTGATCCTCGGCACCGACGGGATGAGCTTCAGCCTCGACTGAATAGCCACAGTACGGTACGCTTCAGGCTACTTCCGAACAGCTCCGATAACAGCCTCTGGCGACACCGCGATGATCACCGGTATCAACAAGGTTTTCGAACACGCGGGCTCCGCGTTCCACATCCAGGCCGAAGACCTCGGCGCCGAAGCCGCCGCTTTCGAAGTGCGGGTCTACGACGCCGGGAGCGTGCTGTGGCAAAAACGCATCTCCTACCAGGACTTGCTCGACCAGAACCTGGACAAGAAAGAGCGCGAGCAACAGCTCCACGGCCGGATGGAAAAGCTCGTCTTGACCGTCGAGGCGGCGATCGAACGCGGCAAAATTCCCTGATCTGGTTTCATTTTCGCGTCGTGCCCGTGTCTAACGGGTGTCATGATCGCCGAAGCCACAGTCCGCTCCGTTCCACCACGCCGGCGTGTCCGCCACCAGGGAGGCCACATGCTGGAACCTCGAGACGAACGCCGACTTCTCGACGCCCTGGCGACGGGAGATCGGCAAGCCGCCGAGACCCTGGTCGAGCGCACCTACGCGCAGACCTATCGATCTCTGTGTCGGCTCACCGGAGGCGACGCCGAGCTCGCCGCCGACCTCACCCAAGATACCTATCGCCGCGCCTGGATCGCCATCGCCGACTTCGATCGACGCTCGCGCTTCACCACCTGGCTTTTTCGTATCGCCTACACCACCTTTCTCAATCACATTCGGCGGCCCAAACGGGTCGAGTCGATCGACGATCACGCCATCGAGCACATCGAGCGCGATGAGCGCGAACCCAACGCCGAAGATCGCGCTCACGAAAACGAACGCGACAGCCGCTTGCGTCGCGCCGTCCTCGCCCTCCCCGACAACCTTCGCTTCACCGTCACGGCTCGCTATTGGGGCGAGCAATCCGTAGCCGACATCGCCAAAGCCACCTCGGTGACCGGCGCCGCCATCCGCAAACGTCTCAAAAAAGCCCACCACATCCTGCAACTCGCTCTCGAGGAGGACGCGGCATGACCACCCACGAAGAACGAGAGCTCGAACGCCTGCTCGCCACCGAGGAGACTCCGGCACCCCCCGCCGATCTGCTCGCGCGACTGCAAGACGACATTCCCGACACCCTGCCCGTGATCGTGGCCAACGACACCACCATCGCGCCCCGTCAGCGCTGGCAGCTCGCCGCCGCTGTCTTCGGCGTCATCGGCGCCGCCCTGCTCGCCTGGACGTTGCGTCCGTGGCAGCACGTCGACGAGCCCACCGGTCTCAGCAATCCGGCGATGGTCGAACGCGCCGTGGTGGCCGAGAGTCCGGTTTCCGAACGTTCAACAGCCGACGCCCCGCAGGTACCGATGCGAGTACGAGGCGGCGACGCTGAGTTGGACGACGGAGAAGCAAGCGATGCCCTCAGCCGGCAGGCTGCCGTGGCCGAGGAGTCCGCCGTGCTCGAAGAAAGCCTCGCCACGCCGGATCCCTCCATCGCCCGAGAACAAGAACGCGCCGAACTACGTGCCGCGAGCCCCGTGGAAGAGCTCACCGTCACCTCCGAAGCCCCCGAGATCGACCTGAACCGGGTCGTCGAACGCAACCGTGAGGCACGACAGGAAACGCCCACCGCGAGCGATCCATGGACCATTCTGCGAAACATGCCTGAAGTCCGAGGCGACCGCATCAACGTCGGTGGCAACGAATCGGGCCAAAGCTCGCGGATCGTTCCCAAGCCCAGCGTGGCCAAGCCAGCGCCGCCGCCGCGGATGGCCAAACCACCACAGCCCGCGTCTCCCAGCCGCGTCAACGCGCAGGTCGGAAGCGAGAACAAAAGATTCGCTGATCTGCGTCGAGAAGCTCAGCAGCTCGAAGCTGAGCTGAAGAAGCTCGAAGCCGTCGAGGTGCCAGCCGCTCCAGTCTCGACCGTCGAGGCCGCACCCGCGCCTGGACCGAGCGCCGACACGGTGAATGAAGCCGAAGCCGAACCGGTCTCGAGCATCGACGGCGTCACCATCACCGACATGAAAGTCGTCGGCACCAGCCCCTCAGCTCTGGCCTACGACGATGACGGCAATCCCATCGTGCCAACGATCCCGCGAGAACGCTCGCTCGCGGCACCGTCCACCGGTGGCAGCGCCGAGCCCAACGACGCCCCGTACGGCGACATGTTCTTCGAGCCCTACGGCACCAACCCCTTCATCGACACCGAAGACGACCGGCTCTCCACCTTCGCCGTCGACGTCGACACGGCCTCCTACACCGTCGCGCGTCGCTACCTAGAAGGCGGCAACCTACCGCCCAAAGCGGCGATCCGGATCGAAGAGCTCGTCAACTACTTCGACTACGGCGACCCCGCGCCAGAAGAAGGCGACTTCGCCCTCCATGCCGAAGGCGCGCCCAGCCCCTACGCCCAAAACGACGACTACCGCGTGGTGCGCTTCAGCGTCCGTGGTCGTGACGTCGCGAGCGCCGACCGGCCACCCGCCGACCTCGTCTTCGTGGTCGACGTCAGCGGCTCGATGGATCGTGAAAACCGGCTCGGCCTCGTCAAACGCGCCCTCGGTCTGCTCATCGACGAGCTGCGTCCCGACGATCGCGTCGCGCTCGTGATCTACGGCTCCCAGGGCCAGGTCGTCCTGCCCCTCGTACACGACAAAAACGCCATCCGCTGGGCCGTCGACCGCATGACCTCCACCGGCGCCACCAACGCCGAAGAAGGCCTCGTGCTCGGCTATGACCTCGCCGTGCGTGACGGTCGCCCCGGCGCCATCAAACGCATCATCCTGTGCTCCGACGGCGTCGCCAACGTCGGGCGGACCGGTCCCGAAAGCATCCTCCAGCGGATCCGGACCGCCGCCGACATGGGCGTCGAGCTCACCACCGTCGGCTTCGGCATGGGCAACTACAACGACACCCTCATGGAGCAGCTCGCCAACCAAAGCAACGGCCGCTACGCCTACGTCGACGACATCGACGAAGCCGAGCGCATCTTCGTCGAAAACCTCACCGGCACCCTCCAGACCATCGCCGCTGAGGCCAAAATCCAAGTCGACTTCAACCCCGAAACCGTGACCCGCTACCGTCTCCTCGGCTACGAAAACCGTGACGTCGCCGACCAAGACTTCCGCAACGACGCCGTCGACGCCGGAGAAATCGGCGCCGGCCACACCGTCACCGCGCTTTACGAAATCAAAGTCCGCCCCGACCTCGACCGCACCGACGCCCTCGCCACCATCCACCTCAGATGGGGCTCCGTCGCCGAAGGCCAAGTCATCGAAACCTCACGGACCCTCCTCAACGGCGAGCTCGCCCCCACCTGGGAAAGCGCCTCCGACCGCTTGAGACTCGCCGCCACCGTCGCCGAATACGGCGAAATCCTCAAACGTAGCTATTGGGCCAAAGACTTCGACGCCGACCGCCTACGCGCCGAAGCCCAACGCGCCGCCAACCGTCGCCGCGACCAAGACCTCGTCGACTTCGCCGACCTCGTCCGCCGCGCCCTGGCCTTGATCGAAAGGAGCCAAAGCCCCAGCCCTTGACGCTATAGCCAGAGACACAGTGGCCGATCTCCCCATCGGTCACTCAGCCCCGCTCGTCGACACGCCAAAGCCTCGCTTCCTCCGGCGTGCTCCTCGGGCGGGGCGTTTTGATTTCTACCTGAAAAGAGAAAATATCCCCTTTCTGTGCTACAATTCTAAAAATTCAAAAACGGCGACACGGTTAAAATAGACCTCGGCGACGCTCCAAGAAGAAGCGGTACGACCACCCCGGGTCACCGGCCCAAACGTCCTTACCACCGTAACGGCCCTCCGGCCACCGGCCCAGACCCCGATACCGCCGTAACGCACCTCCGGGACACCGCCCCAAGCACCGATACCGCCGTAACGCACCCTCGGGACACCGGCCCGAGCGTCCTTACCACTCTCCAAGCTCATTTCCCGTGCAGAATCGGCTCCGAGCCGCTCACAATGCCGATTCGATCGGCGTAGCCGCCTCCGAGCCGCTCACGATTCCGATTCGATCGGCGTAGCCACCTCCGCGCCGCTCACGATGCCGATTCGATTGGATGAGCCGCCTCCGCGTCGCGCTCGCGACTCATTTGCCGTCGCGAACGGCCCCGACCTCGGATCCGACCGAGTCTCGCCTCGTATCGTCGCACCCAAGCCGCCTCCCCCACCAAATTCGCCAACCCCCGCAACACATCCGCCAACCCCGAAGCCGTCCGATCCACCTTCCGCTCCGCCCGTTGACGAGCCAGCTGCGTCACCTGTCGCTTCCGTAGCAAAGCCGCCACCTTCCCCTGCGACGCCGCCACCGCCTCCACCAACGCCTCGATCTTCCCCGCCATCGGATCCCCAACCGTCGCCAATCCAGCCGCCGTCCGCCTCGCCTGCTCCACCACCATCGTCGGCCGCTGCGTCAACCGCCCCTCCATCCGCAACACCCGAACCGCCTCCGCCGGCCCCTCCATCACCTCATACCGTCGTCGCAACTGAATCAAAGCCGACCGCAGCCGCCCCACTCCTTCATCCCGCTCCCCCCGCGCCGCCACCAACACCCGCTCCGCATCCACATCCACCCGCCGCGCCTCCACCAACGCCTGCTGAAACGAGCTCAACCGATCCGCAAGCACCGCCAGCACCCGACACATCTCCGCCACCGGAACCACCGTCTCCACCGACGACAACATCCCCTCCCAGCTCCGGGCAAGCGAAATCAGATCATCGGCTTCATGGACTCGTTTGTCGTAGGTCTTGGTAGGCATGAACACACCGACTATACCCACTCCAAACAGTGTCAATCAAACAAAAGAGAGAACTACCACCAAAAGCAAGCAACCACACGCTAGAATCAAGACAAGAGCATGACTAGCCCCAACGAACACACCCCCACACAGCTCGCCCAATGGCCCGCCGTCGACGACCACCTCGTCGAGCCAGAAGTCAGCCGTGACGAAGTCGTGCGTGGCATCAAACAACAAGCCCTCCCCTCCAATCCGCCCCACGCCGAACGCCAAACCAAAATCGGCGCCATCCTCTGGTCCCACATTCGCCCCGGCTACAAAGTCATGTCCGAGCTCCTCACCCGAGTCTCCGACGACAGCGACTTCGCCACCGACGTCTGCGTCATCCGCGAAGGTGAAGACCCCACCACCGGCCAACGCTTCCTCGAAGACATCGCCTTCGAAATCGTCGACACCCAACGCCCTGGCGAGCTCCGCGCCCGCGCC
>JBCDBH010000074.1:0-19407 GCA_039184055.1 Acidobacteriota bacterium | reverse complement strand
CTACCAGGAAGCGCTGGCCTCCGGTCTGTCGGCGACATCGAATCCCGAAGCTTTCGCCATGGTGCAGCGACAGCTCGGACTCGCCTATTTGACATTGCCGATGCACAGCCACGCCGCCAAGCTTCGTCCCGGAATCGCCATTCAAGCGTTTCGGAAAGCGCTCGAGATCTACCGGCCCGAGACGCACCCGGAGCTGTGGGCGAGCACCCAGCTCAATCTCGCCAATGCCTTGCAGTATTTGCCGTCGTCGCATCCTCAAGAGAATCTGGTGCAGGCGGTGGAGCTTTACGAAGAGCTACTCGGGTATCGCAATCAAGCCAAGGACCCGCTCGGCTACGCTCGTTTGCTGGCCAACCAGGCGAACGCGCTGGCCCATCTCGGGATGTTCCCTCCGGCGCTCAAGAAGTACGAGACCGCACGCAAGCTTTTTCATTGGCATGGCGAGCCCGATCTCGCCGCCGAAATTCTCGAGCAGGTCGCGGTGATACACGATCGTCGCGCGGCGGCGAACGAGTCCGCTGCGAACGAGTCCGCTGCGAACGAGTCCGCTGCGAACGAGTCCGCTGCGAACGAGGCGGTGGCGGAAGAAGCTGCGTCGAGCAACCAAGAGGATTGATGCGTCGATGGATCTACACCAGCGTCAGCTCTTCGACTTTCTCTTTTTTACCGCGGTCGAACGCTATAGCGAGCGTTTGGAACAGCGGTTGGGTGGCGCCGAGACGGCATTGGCCAAGTTGCGTTCGGATCCGAATGGTGACGAGGTGAGGCTCGATTCGTTCAGCCGTAACTTCTTTGCCGATTTCCTGCTCGACAACCTCGAAGGCGCCTGCTTCGTCCTTCAAGCCTTGGCGCGGCGCGATCTTCCCGCGCATGCGGGTGGCAAGGTTGCGGACGTTCTTCAGGAACATGCTCTCGACGTGTTCAGCAGCTTGCTCGCGGCGAAGACGGAAGAGGTGTTGGAGCAGCACTCGGGCTACCAACCGATGAGTGGATAGGAGAATGAACGTGTCGAGCCCAGAAACGAGCGCCGTGTCGGCGGCATCTGAACCTCGCGAAGAGCTGGCCGATCTCGAGCGTCTCGCTCGTCGTGTCGACGAGGCGCTGACCGCGGTCGAAGCACTCCCTGACGACAGCAAAGACGTCGCGCTCGAGCTCAAACAGGCGATCGAGTCGTTTCACAAAGTCGGGCTCACCACGATCATCCGCACCCTGCGTGAGGATCCACGTGGCAAGGAGCTGCTTTTCGGCCTGGTCGACGACCCAGGCATTTATGCTCTCTTCGCGATGCACGGTCTGGTGCGTGCCGACCTGGCGACCCGGGTCGCGCAGGTGCTCGACGCCAGCCGTCCTTATCTGCAGTCCCATGGTGGTGACGTCGAGCTGGTGGCGATCGAAGGCTCGACGGTCAAGGTGCGCATGGCGGGAGCCTGTAACGGTTGCTCGATGTCGGCGGTGACGTTGCGTCAGAGCATCGAAGAGGCGCTGGTCGAGCGTATCGCCGAGATCGACACGGTCGAGGAAATCAAAGACGAGGTCCAGCCCAGTATCGTGCCGCTCAGCGCTTTGGGGCGTAGCAAGCGAGGGTGGAAGGAAGGACCGGCGCTCGAGGCGGTCGAAAGCGGTCAGCCGTTTCGGCTCGACATCGACGAGACGAGTATCGTGCTGATCAGGATCGGCGACCAGGTGCAGGCGTTTCGCAACGCCTGCGCGCACCAGGGACTGCCGATCGATGGTGGGCGTGTCGATTGCGACGATGCGACCTTGACCTGCCCGTGGCACGGATTTCGTTTCGATGCGCTCACCGGTGAGTGTTTCACCTCACCTCAGGCCCAGCTAGAGATGTTTCCCTTGCGGATCCAAGACGGCAAGATCTGGGTGAGGCCGAGCTGAATGAATGGCTTGCGCGCGCTCGTCCGACTTGGAGCCGAGGCACCGGGTGGTCTCGCTTTGCCGGACGCGCAACCGACTCCATCCCAGCTCTACGCGCCCCGTGGTGTCTATTTCGACGAGCGAGTCTTCGTCGCGGTCGATTCGGGCAATCACCGCGTGTTGATCTGGCACGGACGCCCGACCACCGACGGTCAACCCGCCGATGTCGTGCTCGGTCAGCCGAACCCCTTTACCGAGGGACCTCGGGCGGGGGGGCGTGGACCGGAGAACGGCTTTCATCTCCCCACGGGTGCCTTGGTGATCGACGAGCGCCTGCTCGTCGCCGACGCCTGGCATCACCGGATTCTGGTGTGGGCAACCATTCCCACGGAAAGCGATACGCCACCGGATTTCGTTTTGGGACAGGACGACTTCGCGTTGACTGAACCCAACCGAGGTGGCGCGGTGTCGGCCTGTAGTTTGTATTGGCCCTACGGGCTCGGTTGGATCGACGGCTGGTTCTATGTCGCCGACACCGGCAACCGCCGTGTTCTCGGCTGGGAGGGAGTGCCAGAGCCCAATCGAGCGGCCGATCTGGTGTTGGGGCAGGTCGACGCCGAGCACAATGGTGAGAATCGCGACGGACCGGTCGCCGCGGATTCGTTTCGCTGGCCACACGACATCGCCGGTACCGCCGAGAATCTCCTGATCGCCGATGCCGGCAATCATCGCGTGCTCGGCTGGCTGCCAGCACCGACTCGGGATCGCGCGGCCGATGTGGTGCTCGGTCAACCCGGCTTCGACACCGCGCGTGAGTTTCCCTACGGCGCCCAAAGCGCGGCCGGTTTTCGGTTTCCCTATGGTGTCTCGAGCGATGGAGACCTGCTAGCGGTGGCAGATACCGCCAACAACCGTGTCCTGCTGTGGCACGGTTTACCGACCACGGTAGCCCAGGCGGCGGACTGTGTCCTCGGTCAACCCGACTTCGCGAGCAACGGTGAGAATCGTTGGTCGGCGGTCACCGACGACAGCCTGTGCTGGCCGTATGGCCTGTGGCTGACCGGTGACACCCTGGCGATCGCCGACTCCGGAAACAACCGGATCCTGCTCTGGGACGTGAGTGCGTTCACCCGGAGCGAGGTCCGACAGATCGAACAACCGGTTCATCCATGAGGAGAGCGTGATGTGTCTCGCAGTTCCCGGTCGTATCGAGGAGATCTACCATGCGGGTGGTGCGCGGATGGCGCGGCTCGACTTCGGTGGCATCAAGAAAGACGTGTGTCTAGCCTATCTTCCCGACGCGGAGGTCGGTGAGTACACCATCGTTCATGTCGGTTTCGCCATCAGCCGGATCGACGAGGAGAGCGCCGCCGAGACCCTGCGTCATTTTCGTGAGCTAGGCATTCTCGAGGAAGAGCTGGGCTTGGCCGAGCCCGAAACGTCGACCCATTGAGCCCAGACGAATCGAGGGGAAACGATGAAATACCTCAATGAGTTCAGAGACGGTGAAGTGGCCCAACGCATGGCCGCCGAGATCCACCGCAAGGTCAGTCGACCGTGGGCGATCATGGAGGTATGTGGCGGTCAGACCCACTCGATCATTCGTAACGGCATCGATCAGATGCTTCCCGACGAGATCGAGATGATTCACGGCCCGGGATGCCCGGTGTGTGTCACGCCTCTCGAGATCATCGATCGAGCTCTGGCGATTGCTGCCCGCCCCGGCGTCATCTTTTGCAGCTTCGGCGACATGTTGCGGGTTCCGGGGAGTGAAAAGGACCTCTTCGCGGTGCGGAGCGAGGGAGGGGACGTCCGCGTCGTCTACTCGCCGCTCGACGCGGTCAACCTCGCACGGGAGAACCCCGGTCATCAGGTGGTGTTCTTCGGGATCGGGTTCGAGACCACCGCCCCGGCCAACGCCATGGCGGTTCACCTGGCAAAAGAGCAAGGGCTCGAGAACTTTTCGATGCTGGTGTCCCACGTCCTGGTACCACCGGCGATCGACGCCATCATGTCTTCATCCGGAAATCGTGTGCAGGCATTTCTCGCCGCCGGTCACGTCTGTAGCGTCATGGGGACCTGGCAGTATCCGCCTCTGGTCGAAAAACACAGTATTCCGATCGTGGTCACGGGTTTCGAGCCGCTCGATCTGCTCGAGGGCATTCGTCGCGCCGTCAACCTGCTCGAAGATGGACATGTCGAGCTCGGCAATGCCTATGCCCGGGTGGTCACCGAAGAGGGCAACCAGCCGGCGCAGGACTTACTTTCCAAGGTGTTCGAGGTCACCGATCGTGCCTGGCGTGGCATTGGCACCATTCCGGCGAGCGGGTGGCGATTGTCCGACGCTTACCGCGAGTTCGATGCGGAAGAACGTTTTGCTGTGACCGAGATCCACGCCAATGAATCACCACTCTGTCGAAGTGGTGAGGTCCTTCAAGGGGCGCTCAAGCCCTTCGAGTGTGCCGCTTTCGGCAAAGAGTGCACGCCACAAAAACCCCTGGGAGCGACCATGGTGTCATCCGAAGGGGCCTGCGCCGCCTACTACCACTACGGTCGGCTCACCGCCCAAAGCGCATGACTGTCGCTGACTTTCACGGCTGGACCTGTCCGCTCCCGCTACGTGACTATCCGACCATCGTGCTCGGTCACGGCGGCGGCGGCAAGCTTTCGGCCGAGCTCGTCGAGCATCTCTTTTTGCCCGCATTCGACAATCCCGAGCTCGCTGCCCTGCCCGACGCAGCGGTGCTCCAAGTCGGTCCAGGTCGACTGGCGATGTCGACCGATTCCTATGTCATCCACCCGCTCTTTTTTCCCGGTGGCTCGATCGGTGATCTGGCGGTCCACGGGACCGTCAACGACCTGGCCATGCGCGGGGCCGAGCCGCTCTTTCTGAGCGTCGGTTTCATCCTCGAAGAGGGGCTGGCGATGAGCACCCTCGGGGGTATCGTCCACCGCATGGCCGAAGCAGCGAGAGATGCCGGAGTGAGCATCGTCACCGGCGATACCAAGGTGGTTGACCGGGGACATGGTCACGGTTGTTACATCAACACCACTGGGATCGGACGGGTCGCTGATGGCGTCGAGCTCGGACCCACCCGGGTGCGGCCCGGTGACGCCGTGTTGGTGTCCGGCACGCTCGGAGACCATGGCATGGCGGTGATGAGTGTCCGTGAGGGGCTCGAGTTCGACACCGCGATCGTCAGCGACTCGGCCGCCCTCCACGGCATGGTGCGTGACCTGCTGACCACGGGCGTGGATATCCACATGTTGCGTGACCCGACTCGTGGCGGTCTTGCCACGGTGCTCAACGAGATCGCCACGACGGCCGACCTCGGGGTCGAGCTGGCTGAGACGACGCTTCCCGTGCGTACGGAGGTTCAGGCCGCATGTGACTTGCTCGGGCTCGATCCGCTCTTCGTCGCCAACGAGGGCAAGCTCGTGGCGATCGTCGCCGCCGACGATGCCGACCGCGCGCTCGACGTCATCCGTCGTCATCCGTTGGGAGGACAGGCGGCGATCGTGGGTCGTGTGGTGGACGATCACCGAGGCATGCTCACGCTCCGTACCGCGATGGGCACTCGGCGGGTCGTGCCGGTTCAGATCGGCGAGCAGCTGCCACGGATCTGTTGAATCGGTACGTCTAGACGGCGACGGTGACCCTCGCAAGTATCGCCGAGACACCGGGGCCCGTAAGAACCTCGACATCTCGGCGATACCACAGGGCAGTTGCCGTTCGATCAGTTGACGGACTGATTTCCAATCACCAGAAACCCGACTACTTCACGGTTCGGATGACCGACCTCACTGTCTCTGGACGTCTCTTCCTCGACCATGATCTCCACGTCGGTGGCGGTCAGGTTTTGGTGACGCAGAGCGGCGGGGTCGTTGCCGTTGTAGGTCTGCATGGCGGCGAAGAAGACGGGGTTGGTGTAGGTGTCGCTGAAGTTGATGTTGACGAAGAGCTCACCGACGTTGCTGATGGTTCCGGCTTCGTAGAGGGTGCCGTCTTGGCCGTAGCCTCGGCCGGCTTCGACGGCGAAGAAGTGGACGGTTTCGAGGGCGTGGGTGTCGTCGGCGTTTTCTTCTTCTTGCAGCCGCACCTCGAAGCCGCTGGCGGTGACGTTGCGGATGCGGGTGGCCACGGGCGCGGTGTCGTTGTCGCTTGCCACTTGGGCGAGGACGACGGGCGCGACGGGAAAGCTCTGGGTGAAGGTGATTTGCGCCCAGTTGTGGTCGACGGAGAGAGAGCCGGCTTCGGCGAGCAGGCCGCCGAGGGTGCCGGCGCCTTGTTCGAAGGAGCCTTGACCGAGAGATTCGACGAAGTGGATGCCGTCGAGGTAGGACCATTCGTCGAGGTGGAAGTCGAAGCCGAGGTTGTCGACGCTGGTGACGCGAGCGGTGGTGGGCTGGGTGCCGTTGTAGGACGGCGGGCCGAGCAGGACGATGGGGTTGGCGAAGGTGGTGGAGAAATTCTGGCGCGTGACGACGTGGTTGACGGTGGTGGTGGACGCTTCGTAGTCGAGGGCGCAGACGCCAGCGCTACACGTGGCACCATATTCGACGGCACCGGCGTCGCAGGCGGAGCCGATGAGACGCGATTTGCTGTCTTGATCGCTGTCGATGGCGCCGCAGTAGCCTTGGCCGCTCACCGCGAGGTCGACAGCTGGGCTACCGGCGACGAGGGAGTGATTGTCGGTTTGGCCACCGTGGTTGGCGAGGGTGGTGTCGAGGATGTTGGTGATGGAGGTTTCGAGCACGTCGGTGGCGCCGACGACGCAACCGTAGCTCAATACCGCGCCGTCGTAGGTGGAGCCGAAGACGTTCCAGGAATCGGTGGTGAATTGGCTGTCGTTTTGGACCCAGCAGTCGGCGATGTCTTGCGGGTCGCGGGTGGTGTCGGTGGAGCTCAGGACACCGACGTTGCCGGCGAGGATCGAGTGGACCACGTAGGTCGGGCTGCCGTCGTAGGCGAAGATGCCACCGCTTCCGGTTTGTTGCACCGAGTTGTTGGTGATGGTCGAGAAGACGATTTCGGCGGAGCCTTGGTTGCTCAGGTCGAGGGTGATGGCGCCCGCGATGCTATAGCTGTGGTTGTTGCTGATCGTCGAGTTGACGATGCGTAGGTTGCCACCCGTCTGCATGGCGACCGCTCCAAAGCTCTGACATTGGTTGTTGTCGATCAGGCTGCGCTCGATCGTGACATGGGTCGTATCGTCCACACTGAAGCTGGTGGAGATGCCGCCGCCGTACCGTGCGTCGCCTCCGGTCAGTCGTGAATCTTGGAAGATCAGGCCACAGTCGGTGCAGTCCACCCGAATGCCGGCACCGGTTTCGAAGCGGCTGTAGTTTATGAAACCATTTTGAAGGGTCATGCTGCGAACGATCAGGGAGCCCTGACGGAGATCGAAATGCCGATCGACCTGCGCCGCGTCGAGGATCGTCGAACGAGCGTCGATACCGATGATTTCCAGGCCGGCGGTGTCGAGAACGTCCAAATCACCCTTTTGATTGGCGTCTTCACCTTGACCCGACACGCTTAGGGTGTAGGTGCCAATGTCCAGACGAATCGTATCGGTCTGAACAGCCGAGCCCGCCGGGCAAGCGTCGACGGCAGTGTTGGTATTGGCCGCTTCGATCGCTTCACGGAGCGAGCAATCACCGTCGGAGTTGAGCTCGTCGTCGAACGTGGTGGGGGTGATGTCCACCGCGAGCGCTGGGGCGCTTAGAACAAGTAAAGTCAGTAGGATAGGCGTGATGAGAAGCGAGAGGAAGCGTCGCTGACGCGTTGCACCTGAGCGCACAATCGAAGAGAAATCCATGGTCTGCACCTTTCCGTAAAAGCCCGGATCGACCGGGAACAAAATCAAATGGCTTCGTGAGGCGGTGAGCCTCAGTCATTCCTGTTTTGACATGCGTCGAACTGGGAAGAGATGCATCAGGAATTGTCAAGACGGTTTGATTGACTAGGTAAATAGTATATTCGGTGAGCGGCACTGATTTGGTTTGGCTGCGCCTCTTTGATTGAACGGATTCTCGCAAGGCAACTCGTTGCCGTGCGGAACGTACGAATCCATCAAGGAGGTATGTTGTGTCTTGTACGAAACACCATTTCGGTATCCTTGCTTTCTTTTCTTTACTTTGTCTCACGTTTCCGATCTTGGCCGACGACTCACCCGTCCCGGCCGATCCAGCTTTGGCTGCCAAGGCACCCATTCCCGAGGCGATCGTCGAGTTTCTCGGTGGTGATGAGAAGTCGTTGGAGTTTGGCTCGATGGGTGAGGGTGCGCCTGAGGAGATGGCCCAATTCGGTCAGCTGACGGGACTCTGGCATTGCCATCAATATGCGTTTGTTCAGGGGCAATGGTTCGATGGTTGGGATGCTCTGTGGGCGTGGCGATACGGTGTGGGTGGATTTGTGATCGAGGATTATTGGTATCAACCGGAGGCGAATCTGCCACCGACGATGACGGGGTTTGGTCGCGATGTGCATTTGCTGAATCTTCGGGTATTCGATTCGGCGGCGGGGTTCTGGCGAGTGGCGTGGTTGAGCAATACGAATGGGGTGAACGGGTCGACGCCGTTCGGGACGTTCGAAGCGAGTCTGGACGGGGAGGGGCGTTTGGTGATGACGCCGCCACCGGTGGAGGGGCAGCCGCTCAGGCGGATCGTGTTTCAGAAGATGACGGCGAAGAGCTTCGAGTGGTTGCGGCAGGTGTCGGAGGACGATGGCAAGTCGTGGGAGACGCGGTTTCGCATCGAGGCGACGCGAATCCGTTGATCCGGCTGGTCCTCTTGGCTGGCCGTTTGGTCCCTGATCGGTGGGCTTTTTATGGCATTGGACTGTGCGGGAATGTAAGGCCGCGATAAACTTGTGTCGTTATGTGGCGTTACCTCCGGCATTCCCTTTTGGTGATGACGGCCACGACGCTGACGCTCGCTGGCTGTGCATCGGTTCCTTCGGTCCCGGATGTCTATTTCGACGCTCAGGACCGTGATCGCGCGATTCGTGCCCGTGGTTTGGACCCGGCGCGTGTGGCGGATCCATATGTGGTGACCCCGCACATGCGGGAGTGGTTGATGGCGCAGATCGATCCGAATATGGATTCGGAAACGCTGCTGAGTGTGCTCGCCGAGGATATTTTGGATCCGGAGCGCATGGCGCTGACGTATGACCACGACGCTACCGGGACGGCTTCGGAGGTGTTTGCAAACCGACGGGCGAACTGCCTGGCGTTTACGAATCTTTTCGTGGCGCTGGCGCGTGATCTCGACTTGCCGGTTTATTTCGTCATGGTGGACGGGTATGAAGGTTTCCGTCGCAAGGGCGATCTGATCGTGGCGTCGGAGCACATCGCGGTAGGCTACGGCTTTCCGGATGGCAAGCTGGTGCTCGATGTGAGCTATGGCGAGGTGGAGTATCGGGAGGTCCGACGGATTTCGGACCTCGCGGCGCTGTCGCTTTTCCATGGCAATCGTGGTGGTGAGGCGCTGATGGCCGGCGATCTCGACACGGCGGTGGAGTGGTTGGAGGTCGCTGTGGGTCTGGATCCGACGATCGCCGCGAACTGGACGACCTATGGCGTGGCTCTGCGCCGTTCCGCTGATTTGGCAGGTGCGGAGAACGCATATCGCAAGGCGATCGAGCTCGATCCGTCGGCGACGTCGGCGGCTTCGAATTTGGCCGCGTTGCTTCGCATGCTTGATCGCGAACAGGAAGCTCGTGAGATCGAGCTGGCGCTGGCCGACGCCTCGGGTCGCAATCCCTATACCTATTTGGCTTTGGGCGATTTGAGCTTGCGGTGGGGGCGATACGACGAGGCGCGACGGATGTATCGACGCGCTTTGCGGCTCACCGATGATGTGCCGATGGGCATGCAGCCGGCCGAGCCGATGGCGGCGCTCGGGCACGTCGCGATGCTCGACGGCGATCGACGCACGGCGCGTCGGATGTTGCGCAAAGCGCTCGATGTGAACGCCGACGAGCCACGGGCTCTGCGTTTGGCGACCGCGCTCGACCGACCGTAATAAGCTCGCGTGCATGAGCAATGCACGTTGGCGGATTCGAGTCGATACTGGCGGAACCTTTACCGATTGCTTGGCCTATAGCCCACAAGGCGAGCGCAAACGGGTCAAGGTGTTGTCGAGCAGCACCTTACGTGCGCAAGTCGTGGCGGTGGAGGGTTCGGCGCTCTGTCTCGGGGCGATATGGCGCGCGCCGGATGGTTTTCTCGATGGCGCCCAGCTACGGATTTTGGGTGACACGTCGCCGGGACAGCCGATCATGCGCTCGACCGGCGGCGCGTCGCCGACCGCCACGGTCGAGGATCCGTCTCGGTTTCAGGCTGGATCTCGAGTCGAGATCCTCTTCGATCTCGAAGCGCCGGTGCTTGCCGCCTATTTGGTGACCGGCACGCCCCCTTCAGAGTCGCTTCCACCGCTTGATTTTCGACTCGCCACCACGCGTGGCACCAATGCTCTACTCGAACGACGGGGTGCTCGCGTTGCCTTCTTGGTGACCCGTGGCTTCGCCGATCTCCTGACGATTGGCAATCAGCAACGTCCCGATCTCTTTGCCTTGGCGATCGTCAAGCCTGAGCCTCTTTATGCCGAGGTGATCGAGGTGGACGAACGGCTGTCGGCGGATGGTTCGGTGCTTCGGGAGCTCGACCTCACGACGCTCGAGCCTTATCTCGATCGACTGCGGGAGCTGGACGCGGTCGCGGTGGCGTTCCTGCACAGCTATCGCAATCCTGCTCATGAACGAGCCGTGGCCGATTACCTCGGGCGGCAGGGCATTCGTTATGTATCGGTGTCGTCGACGCTGTCACCGACGATTGAGATTTTGCCCCGTGCTCAGACGGCGGTGGTCGATGCTTACCTGCGGCCGATTCTGGATGTGTATCTACAGCGAGTGCACGGCGCTCTCGGTGCGGGCTCGCGTCTTCATGTGATGAGCAGCGCGGGTGGGCTCGCGGGTGTCTCGGCCTTTCATCCCAAAGACAGTCTGCTTTCTGGCCCGGCTGGTGGCGTGGTGGGCGCGGCGGCCGCGGCACGGGGTTGTGGGGTGAGCCCGATCCTCGCGTTCGATATGGGCGGGACATCGACCGATGTGTCGCGATGGCATGGCGACTTTGTCTATCGCTTCCGCCACCAGGTCGGCTCGGCTCACATTGCCGCGCCAGCGCTCGAAATCGAGACGGTCGCGGCGGGTGGGGGCTCGGTGTGTGGGGTGGTCGATGGTCAGCTCCGTGTGGGACCGGAAAGCATGGGGGCGAGTCCCGGTCCCGCCTGCTATGGAGCAGGTGGCCTGCTGACTTTGACCGATGTGAATCTCCTGCTGGGTAGGCTTGACCCTGCTCGCTTCGGCATTCCGATCGACGTCGATGCGGCGCAACGGGCGCTCGACGATGTGTTGGTCGAGATCAGCGCGGATAAAGCCCATGCTGACAGAGCTTTGGCGGGTTTTCTCGAGATCGCTGACGAGCGTATGGCCGGGGCGATTCGGCGGATTTCGGTCCGTCGCGGCTACGACCCTCGTCATCACACCCTGGTTGCGTTTGGCGGTGCCGGTGGGCAACACGCTTGTGGCATCGCCGATCGGCTGGGTATGGCACGGGTGGTCTTGCCCGCCGATGCCGGTTTGCTCTCGGCGCTCGGGCTCGACGCGGCGGTGATCGAACGCTTTGTCGCCGAGCAGGTGGTGGCGCCGCTCGAGGAGGTCGAAGCGGAGCTCGACGAACGGTTCGCGGCCTTGGTTGCGGAGGCGATCGATCGAGTGAGGGGAGAGGGTGTCGACGACGCGATCGTGCGTCGCAGGCTGATCTTCTTGCGGCTGGTCGGGCAGGAGTCGAGCTTGGAGATCGAGTATCGCGCCGATGGCAGCCTGCGTGCGGCCTATGACGAAGCCTATCGCCGTATCTATGGTTATGCACCGCCCGCGCGTCCGGTGGAGGTCGAATCGTTACGTGTCGTCGCATCGTCGCGGTCGACGGACGGTGTCGAAGGGGCCGAGACGGTGGCCGATCGCCGAGCTACCGCAACGGGTTCGCTACGCACACGAGCCGCCGACGGCTGGCGCGATGTCGCGACTTTTGATCGTGATGGGCTCGAAGCTGGAGCGTTTGTCGACGGACCGGCGATCGTCTTCGACGCGCACGCGTCGCTCTACGTCGCGGCGGGTTGGCGGGCGATCAAACACCCGGGCGGGGCGGTGGTCGCCAATCGGCTCGTTGATTGAATCTACGGAGTCGCGGCGTTTTCGAGCGCGCCGTAGCCGTGGATGGCGGCTTCGCTGGCGACGCTGGCGAGCAGCTCGCGGGCTTGGGCGTTGTTCGGGGTCAACCGCGCGCGTTCGAGGGTGGCGGCGAGACGCAGACCGGTGAAACCGCTTTCTCTCGCCTGGTTTTCGATTTCGTTGATCCACGGTCGTGCGCTCGCGTTGCCGCCGGTTGCGGTGGCGACACGCACGGAGGTGAGCCCGACGCGGAGCCGCGCGGGTACCCGCTGACTGTCGACGCTGAGCTGGCGCGCGGTGATGGCGGGCTCACGAGCGGCGCTGTTTTGGCCATTGGCGAGCAGAGCCTCGGCGAGCACGGCGAGGGCTTCGGCTTCGAGGGAGGCGCGTTGGCCTCGGGCGCGCGCCACGGCGACACGAGCTTGTTCGACCGCACCTTCTTCACCACGAAGCACCGCTAGGGAAGCGAGGGCGATCATGCTCTCGGTGACGACGACATCGTCGTCGAGCTCTTGACGAATGGTGAGGGCGGCTTCGTGCGCGTCGAAGCTGGCGTCGAGCTCACCGCGGTCATGATGGAGCTTGCCGAGCTTGTAGAGGGCGCGACCTTGGTCGGTGCGATCGTCGATTTCGATCGCCAAGTCACGAGAGGCTTCGAGCAGAGGCTGCGCTTCGTCGAGCCGGCCGAGGTCGAGGAGCACTTCGCCCAGATTGTGTAGCGAAGCCGCTTCACCGGTCCGGTGGCCGAGAGCCCGGCGGATTTCGAGCGCCTGTTCATGCATGACCCGGCTTTCTTCGAGACGACCGAGGAGCCGAAGGGAGACCGCGACGTTGTTGAGCCCGAAGGCCAAGGCGCTGCGATTGTCGAGCCCGGCAAATACTTGGCGTGCGGCTTCGAAGTTGTTGTACGCCTCTTCGATGTCGTCGCGCGCCAGGAGGACCGCGCCGAGGTTGTTGAGGGTGTTGGCGCGGCCGATGTCGTCTTCGATCTCGTCGGTGATCGTGGCCGCTTCGCGATAGAGCATCTCGGCGCGGGTCAGGTCGCCACGACGTTTGGCGACCAGCGCTTGGTTGTTGAGGGCGGTAGCTTCACCGGCGCGATTGCCGGTGGCGCGGTACCGCTCGAGCGCCTCGCCATACGCGGTCGCGGCCCGGTCGAGATCGTCACGGTCGACATGGCTGTTGGCGAGGGAGATGAGCGCGAGGGAGGCGCCGTTCTCGTTGCCGAGCAGGTTGTAGATCGACAAGGCGCGCTCGGCGGCGCCGATCGCCATATCGCCTTTGCCGAGCAGCCGCGCGGCTTGGGCTCGGCTGAGCAATGCCCGCGCCAGGAGACTCTCGGCCCCCACCGCGCTGGCGCGTTCGATGGCACGGTCGGCGGCGGCGAGCTGTGATTCGAAATCAGACACCAAACCGTACACCGCCATTTCAGCGAGCTCGAGTCGTGGATCGTCGCTAGCCGGCTCGGGAAGCAGACGAAGAGTCAGGACCGTGTCGAGCGCGGCTTGTGGCTCACGCGCCGAGGTTTGTGCGGCGGCGAGGGAGAGGCCGTACTCGAGGTTGTCGGGGAAAAGCTCGTAGAGCGTCGTCCAGGCTTCGACCGCGGCGGGCCAATCATCGGTGGCTTCAAGATACCGAGCCTCGATCAGCAGGCGGTCCTCACGACCTAGATCGGCGGCGAGGTCCCGGGCGCGTTTGGCGGCGCTGGCGGAACGATTGACGTGGCCGAGGCTTTGCCAAGCGTTCGACAAAGCGAGGTAGAGAAGGGGGTTTTCACCTTCGATACTGATCGCTCGTTCGAAGCTCGCCTTGGCATCTTGCGGGTTGCCGAGTCGGAGCCGTTCGAGCCCTTCGGCGTAGAGCCGCGCCGCTTCGGTATCGCGTGGCAGGCCCATGGTGGCGTCGTCGTCGACCGAGGCGGCATCGGTGCCAAGACGGGTTCGCACCTCGTTACCGAGCTGGCTCACGAGATCGAAAAGCTCACCTCTCGGGCCTCGGCTACTGACCGGTTCGAGACCGTCACCGAGGGCGAGGTCGTGAAGGTTGATGTCGACGCGTAGCTCACCGGTCTGATCGTCGCCGGTGCCGACGTAGCTGCCAAAGAGCACGTAATCGGCCGCCAGCAGGTTGCGGAGACTGTCGAAGTGCTCGCCGGACAGGTTGTTGGTAGAGGTGATGTCGAGCTCTTGACGACTGCGCGCAACGGTGTCGCCGGGGACGACCCGCAGGGTGTCGCCACGTCCGAGCTCGGTAGTGATCATTTCGGTAAGCCCGATGCTCAGCCAATCGATCGCAGGATCGCCACTCGTATTGTCGAACCCCAACACGGCCACCGCGGGCCGCATGACGATGCGATCTCGGGACGCCTGTTGCTGAATGAAAAAGGCCGCTGCAAGGGTGACGAGCAAGAGGGCGATGAGCAGGAGTACCCGTCGCGAGGGCCCTTTGCTCTTCGAGCCGCTGGCGACCGCGGCACCGGCAAGCGTGGCGCGACCGGCACCGCCGAGCGCGGCGGTCGCACCACCCGGTTGCGCGACGGTGGCGGCGCCCGGTTGGGCGACGGTGGCGCTAGGGGTGCCGAACGCCAGGGTCGAGTCGTCGTGCTGGGGGCCGGAGTCGAGAAAGGTGGTTTGCGCACGTGTCGGAATCGAGGTGAGGGCAGCGACGACCTCGGCCGGTGTACGGAAGCGTTTCGCAGGATCACGTTCGAGACAACGCAGGATCACCCGCTCCCACCGAGGGTCGACATCGGGGACATGGGTCCGGGGTGGCGGAGGGTCTTCGCGCAGACGTTTGACCGCGATCGAAAGCGGACTGTCGCCGGCGAACGGCAAGGTGCCGGTGACCATCTCGTAGAGCACGATACCGAAGGCGTAGACGTCGGTGGCGGTGGTGACCGCTTTGCCTTCTACTTGCTCGGGGGCCATGTAGGCCGGTGTGCCGACCACCGCGCCGGTGACTTGCGCGGCGAAATGATCGTGCTCGCCACCACGGGCGATGCCGAAATCGGTGATCTTGATCCGTGTCGATCCGTCGTCGAGCGGGCAGAGAAAGACGTTTTCGCTCTTGAAGTCGCGGTGCACGATCTGCTCGGCATGAGCCGCTTCGAGCCCGGCGGCCATCTGCTCGATGAGAGGGAGCGCGTCGGCTGGGGTGAAGCGACCGTGACGCGTCAGATGACTGCTCAACGTCTCGCCACGGAGCAACTCCATGGTGAGAAAGGTCATCACCGCCGACTGACCGTTGGGACGCTGATAGGTGTGCTCGCCGAGGTCGAAGATCCGACACACATTCGGGTGCGTCACTCGTCGGGCCAGCTGGATTTCGCGCATGAAGCGCTGGACGACCTTTTCCTCGTCGCCTGGCTGGGACGAGCTGATGGTCTTGAGCGCCAGGCGCTCGTGGAGTCGCTGATCCTCGACTTCGTAGACCTCACCCATACCGCCCTGGGCGAGAAAGCGGATGATGCGATAACGATCCGCGAGCATCGCGTCACTGTCGAACACGGCGGCGGTGCGATGCGGCCCGCTGGTGACGGCTCGTTTGGCGGAGGGTGTGGACGCTGGGTTACGGGGTGAAGGTGCCGTTGCGCCACGTGCTTCGCCCCGAGGCTCGACCACCGTGGCGGCCTGATCGCTCGGTGGCGCGGGTACGGCGCGTGGGCCGGGCGGTGTCGGGGAGGTGGGCGCGACTCGGCCAACCGGTGTGGTCGAAGCCATGCCGGGATCGAGCGGTCGTGGCGTAGCGGTGGCGAGACCCGGATGAGGCGTGGGCGCGCCGACTACTCTGGGCTTGGCTTTGAGTCGGAAACGCGCATGACAAGTCGGGCATATGACTCGTGGATCCTCACCACTACGCGCGCTTTCCGGTATGGGGATATCGGTGCCGCAACGGCGGCAACGCAAAGTCAGACTCATGACACCTCGGGCAACGTGTTTTCCCTGGTAAACATGGTATCAGCGTCGACGTGAAACTAGGCTCGACGGAGCGATTGCCGAGTCTTACTTCAAGACTCGAGCGATGCACAGTAAGCTCGGCCGATGAGTCAACGTCTCGAAGCGGTCGATCTCGAGCTCTTTACGCACCGTTTCGCCGCGGTCGCCGCCGAAATGGGGGAGATGTTGCAACGCACCGCTCTCTCCACCAACGTTCGCGATCGACTCGATTTCTCATGTGCGCTGCTCGACGCCGACGGGCGGCTGGTGGTCAACGCGCCCCATATTCCTGTTCATCTCGGAGCACTCGGTTTGTGCGTGCGCTCGGTCGCGGCGGCTTTGGACGTGTTGCCGGGCGATGTGGTGGTGACCAATCATCCGGCGTATGGCGGCTCGCATTTGCCCGATGTCACCGTGATTACCCCGGTCGATCACGATGGACGACGTCTCGGCTGGGTCGCGAGTCGTGCTCATCATGCTGAGATCGGTGGGATTCGTGCCGGCTCGATGCCACCGAGCGCGCGTCACCTGGTGGAAGAAGGCGTGGTGATTCCACCGACGATCCTGGTGCGTGACGGGGAAGCGCGATGGGATGCGATGGCGAGCATGCTTCGCGAGGCGCCTTATCCGTCCCGCGCGGTGGACGACAACCTCGCCGATTTGGCGGCGGCGGTGGCGGCCAACCATCGTGGCGCCGAGGCGCTTTGTCGACTCGCCGACGATCACGGCCACGATATCGTTGCCAGCTTCATGCGTCGGCTACGTGAGCGTGCCCGGTCGCGCCTGCGGGCGGCGCTCGATCGACATCCGCTCGACCAGGCGCATGCTCGCGAGCACCTCGATGACGGTACGCCGATCGAGGTTTCCATCCAGAGAAATGATGTCGGTCTCGTGGTCGACTTCACCGGCACGGGAGCGGTACACCCCGGCAATCTCAATGCGCCCCGCGCGGTCGCCCGAAGCGCCGTGCTTTATGTGCTGCGTCTCTTGATCGCCGAGCCGCTGCCACTCAACGAGGGTCTGCTCGACGATGTCGAGATCGTGCTGCCCGAGAATTCCTTGCTCGACCCGGTCTTCCCCGACAACGCCGCCGATGCGCCAGCGGTGGTCGGGGGCAACGTCGAAACCAGCCAGCGCGTGGTAGACACCTTGGTACGCGCCTTTGGACTCGTCGCCTGTGGTCAGGGGACCATGAACAACCTGCTCTTTGGCAACGATCACTTCGGCTACTACGAAACGGTGTGTGGTGGCGCGGGCGCGGGATCCGGCTTTGCCGGCGCCGACGCGGTGCACACGCATATGACCAATACGCGCATCACCGATCCGGAGGTGCTCGAAGCCCGGTTCCCGGTCCGACTCGAGCGTTTTGCCGTCCGTCGAGACTCGGGAGGCGCGGGACGCTGGCGCGGTGGCGATGGGGTGATTCGGGAGCTCACCTTTCTCGAGCCGGTCGAGGTCTCGCTGCTGAGTCAGCATCGTCTTCAGGAACCGTTCGGAATGGACGGCGGTGGTAATGGGGCGTTGGGGGCCCAGCGTCTGATCCGTCGAGATGGCGAGCTCGAGGAGCTCGAGGGGCTGGATCAGATCGATGCTCAGGCGGGAGATCGTTTTGTGCTCGAGACACCCGGTGGTGGTGCTTGGGGACTGGCCGATAGGGGAGACGAACCATGAAGCGACCCGGGAGCCTTGGATCGGTGCTTTGGGGTGCGGTGATCGCCGCCGCCTTTCTCGGACCTGGAACGGTCACCACGGCGGCGCGAGCGGGTAGCGGCTTCGGAACGGATCTCCTGTGGGCGCTGGTTTTTTCGGTGATCGCTTGTTTGGTGCTGCAGGAGGCGAGCGCGCGTCTGACCATCGTGTCCGGGCTCGAGCTCGGTGAAGCGCTACGCAAGCGCTTTCCGAGCGGCGCCGTGTCGTGGTTGGTGCTCGGCTTGGTTCTCGGCGCCATCGTTCTGGGTTGCGCCGCGTATCAAGCCGGCAATCTGCTCGGTGCGGCGTCGGGAGTCGAGCTGATGCTCGGCGTACCACCGGCTCTCGTGGTCTTGATCTCGGCCGTGGCGGCGGCGATCTTGCTCTGGCGTGGCGCCAGTAAGCAGGTGGTTACGGTCTTGACGATTCTGGTCGCGGTCATGGGATTGGGCTTCGCGGTGACCGCCGTGGCGCTTTGGCCGTCGACCGGCGACGTGTTGCGTGGGCTGTTCGTGCCGAGCCTGCCCGATGGTGGCACGCTGATCATTCTCGGTTTGATCGGCACGACGGTGGTGCCCTACAACCTCTTCTTGGGCTCGGGGATCGCGCGTGGACGCGATCTGGCCGAGACTCGCTTTGGTCTCACGGTGGCGATCGTGCTCGGTGGGTTGATCTCGATGGCCGTGGTGGTGGTCGGCACCGCCGTCGCCGCGCCGTTTGGTTTCGACACCCTCGCCGCCGTGCTCGCCGAGCAGCTCGGTGCGTGGGCGCCGGTGGCTTTTGGCTGTGGGCTCTTCGCGGCCGGTTTCTCTTCGGCGATCACCGCACCGCTCGCCGCCGCGATGACCGCGCGCTCCGTGTTCAGAAGGGATGAACATGACGAGCGCTGGTTGGCCACCGGTAGCCATTTCCGCGCGGTATGGCTGGGTGTCCTGGCAGCAGGTGTGTTGTCGGCCGTTTCGGGCGTCAAACCGATTCCGGCGATCATCGCCGCCCAGGCTTTCAATGGTTTCCTCCTGCCCCTGGTCGCCGTCTTTCTCTTGGTGGTCGTCAACGATCGCCGGCTCCTACACGACAAAACGAATGGACCCGCCTTCAATAGCGTAATGATCATTGTGGTCGGTATCGCCTTGCTTCTGGGTGGCGTCGCGCTTCAACGAGTCGCGAGCCAGCTTTTCGGCGGTTGATCCGACTCGGCCCTCACACCTTAAGCCAACGCGAGTCCTTCCGATCCGTGAGTCGATCGAGGCGTGGATTTCGCCTACTTGGATGACTCTGTCTACCTATACGAGGAGCTACAACATGATCGAAATTGTCATTCTCATCGGTGTCATCTTGGGAATCAGCGCACGCGCCAAGAAGCGAGGCGTGCGGTCGGCGTGGCCGATCATCGCCGCGGTGTTGGCCTGGATGGCATTCGTCGTCTTTACACCCTGGCCCTATTCACTCTTCTTATCGTGGGGTGCGGTCGGGGTGGTCGCATTGATCGTCGAGCTTACCCACGGTGCAAAACGGTTGGGCGATGTCTGGCAGTGTCCCGAATGCCGGCTCTACAACGATGAAGCGACCTTTATCTGTGGCTGTGGTTACCGTCACCCCGAAGCGCCAGCGAGCGTGCGCGCGGCGTAGAGCGCTATCGCCACCGTATTCGACAGGTTGAGCGAGCGTACGGGGCCGTCG
>JBCDBH010000073.1:0-19487 GCA_039184055.1 Acidobacteriota bacterium | reverse complement strand
GCGGGTGGTTACAGCCGTGCCGGGTGGGGGTGGGTGTGGCTTCTTCTCTGGCCCCATCCGGCGATGTTCGCCGGGCCGACGCCGAACACCTGGACCTGGCCCAGACGACGCGCCGCTTCGCTGTGGCAAGGTCTGACGGGTGGCAAGGTCTGACCGGAAACGCACCATGAGCACTATGCCGCACATCGCCGTCGTGGTGGACGACGAGCCGATCACCCCCGACGCACCAGGCGGTGCCGCGGCGCTCGTCCATACGCACGTCACCCTCTTGCTCGATGCCGGTTTTCGCGTGTCGGTCTTGGTCTTGCGTGATCCGGACGGACCGCGTCGATTCGAGACCTTCACCCGCGAACAGCCGGAACGGTGGAAGACCATCGAACAACGTCTGACCGCGTGCTACGTCCGCGATCTGCGTCGCAAGGCGCATCGCTCGGCGCCCCTGCAAAGCCTGATGCGTGCCCTCAGCGATCGCGCCACCTTGATCCTCGATCCCGAGCCCACCGATGTCGAACGATTCGCCGCCACCGTGCAGGCGCTGGGGCCCGACGCCTTGTTGGCCGTGCACCTCGTCCCGGCGAGCTTGCTCCATGGTCGCGCCTATGCCCGTCTGGCCATTGGCCTCGCGACACGACCGCTGACTCTCTACGATCATTTCGATTGGCATTGGCGGATCAAGGCGCACCGCGCGGGTAGACGTTCGTGGCGCCAGCGACTGCGTCACCGTCTCACGCGTGGCTGGGAAGAGCATCTGGTGAAGATCGCCGACGGCGTGGTGACCGGATCGGCGTCGGAAGCGGCGACCTGTCGACGTCTCGGCGCCCGCAACGTGGTGAACGTGCCGACGGCGTTCGAGGTGCCGGCCTCGCCACCCTCTTTCACGTCGTTTCCGACCCCGCCTCGACTGGTTCATCTCGGTGGCATGTCGACCACCGCCAACCGTCTCGGCCTGGGGCGTTTTCTCGACGTCGTGTGGCCCGAGTTCACCCGGCCACGCCCCGAACTCTGGGTGATCGGTAGCTTGCGCGGCGCCGACGCGACGTTGCTCGAGCGACTCGAGAACGATCCCGACATCGTCACCACCGGCTTTGTCGACGATCTCGCGACCGTCCTGCGCCCCGGTGATCTCCACATCGTGCCCTGGGAACACGACACGGGTACGCGCACACGCGTCCCGCTCGCGCTCCGTCACGGTCAGGTCTTGGTCTCGACACGGGCCGCCGTGGCCTGTTTGCCCGAAATCGAGGATGGCCGAAACGCCGTCTTGGTCGATACGCTAGACGCTATGCGCGCCGAGCTCGACTCACTCGCTGAAAGCACCGATCGCAGGCACGAGCTTGCCGAAGCCGGCTGGCGTACCTTTCTCGACGCTTATACCCACGAAGCCTTGCGTCCTCGGATCGAGACGTTCTTTCGCACCGTGCTCGACGAAAACGGAGCGGGAGAGGCATGAGCAAGGTACGCGTCGGTGTGCTCATCCCGGCTTACCAGGCCGAAGCCTTCGTCGCGACGGCGATCGAAAGCGTGCTGGCGCAGACCTGGAATGGCGAGATCGAGATCTTGGTGCTCGACGACGCCTCGACCGACGACACGGCGGGCGCGGTCGCTCCCTTTCTCGACGATCCGCGCGTGCATTATCGTCGCAACGACAAGAACCTCGGCATGTCGGGCAATTGGAATCGCGGTCTCTCGATGCTCGACCAGCCCCTGGTCGCCAAGCTCGACGCCGACGACTTCTGGCACCCTGATTTTCTCGCCGAGACCGTGCCCGCTCTGGCTCGGCAACCCAATGTCGGTCTCGTTTTCACCGCTATCACGCGGCGAATCGCCACCACCGGCGAGGACGAGCTCTTTCGACCGTACACCTCGTCGTGGTGCATGCAGGGCCACGCCTTTCGCGCCCACCTCGTGCGCTGGCTCACCGCCTGGGGCTCGGCGATGCTGGTGCGTCGGGAGTGCTACGACCGCCTGGGCGGCTTTCTCGACGCCATGCGCATCCACAGCGATTGGGAAATGTGGGTGCGGATCGTGTCGCATTACGACGCCGCCTACGTCGACCGCCCCTTGTGCACCATGTTGCGACATCCACAAAGCTGCACCAGTCAAGCCGCCGCCGATACGCGTTCGACTGACGATCTCGCCCTGTGGCTCGGGCGTCTCGACCTCGGCGCCTTGCCCTACACCTTGGAGGCCGATGATCGTCGTGGGCTCGAAGCGGCGATGCTACGGATGACCCGGCACCGGCTGTTCGCCGCGCTCGGGCCCACTGTCGCCGAACGCGGCAGCGACGTCACCGCCGCCGCGTGTCTCGACTTCCTGGCCACCCGTTCCTCGCTCGTGCCGTGGTGGGAGCGTCGTCGTTTCGCCTTGGCGCGTGATCTCCTCCACGCCGCTTTGCCCAGCGCCGCCCGTCTGGCGCTTCGTGGCTCCCGTTCCACCGCGCGCGCCTGGCCACTCGAGCCGATCCTGGGACAAAAGAAAGGTGCCGCGGATCCCGATCGCGCCCTGGGCCGACGACATCTCGTCTGATCCCAGCACGGTTGAGACCTTTGCGGTACCATCCCACGCCATGCAACCCGAGCTGACGATTCTCGAACCACCCCGAGGCTGGGCATCGATCAATCTCCGCGAGCTGTGGAGATACCGCGAGCTCTTCCTCTTCATGGTGTGGCGCGACGTCAAAACACGCTACGTGCAGTCCGTGCTCGGGATCGGCTGGGCGGTGCTGCAACCGCTGATCACCATGGTGGTCTTCACGGTCGTCTTCGGGGGTCTGGCCCGGATGTCGAGCGATGGCGTTCCCTACGCCATCTTCAGCTTCGCCGGGCTCGTACCGTGGACCTATTTCGCCAACTCGCTGCAGACCTCGAGCAGCAGCCTGGTGAGCGCCTCGGCGCTGGTGACCAAGGTTTACTTTCCACGTCTGGTGATACCCATCGCACCCGTGCTCGCCAAGCTGGTCGACTTCGCGATCGCCTTCGTCGTGCTCCTGGTGATGATGGCGGTGCTCGGCATCTATCCCACCATCTGGGTGCTCTTCGTACCGGTGCTGGTGCTCATGATGATCGTCACCGCGTGTGGCTTCGGCATGTTGCTCACCGCCCTCTCGGCGCAATACCGCGACGTCAAATACGCCCTCACCTTTGGCGTGCAATTGCTGATGTACGCCGCGCCGGTGATCTATCCGACCAGCAAGATTCCCGAACAGTGGCTGGGCGTCTACGCGCTCAATCCGATGGTAGGAGTGATCGAGGGATTTCGCGCCGCCCTCTTGGGCACGCGACCCATGCCCTGGGATCTCATCGCCTACGGCGCCCTCCCCTCGGTTCTCGTCCTGGTGTTCGGCGCCCTCTATTTCCGACGCATGGAGCGGCATTTCGCCGACGTCATCTGATGTCCGACGCGCCCACCGCGATCCAAGTCGAAGAGCTCGGCAAACGGTACCGAATCGGTGCCGTCGAGGAGCAATCCGACACCCTGGCCTCCGCCGTCGCTCGACTGGTGCGTCAACCGATCGAGAATCTGAAGCGCTTGCGTCGCCTGACCTCGTTCGACGATGACGAGGCCGACGACATCATCTGGGCATTGCGCGAGATCGATTTCACGGTCAAAGAAGGCGAGATCGTCGGGGTCATCGGCAAGAACGGCTCGGGCAAGAGCACCCTGCTCAAAATTCTGTCGCACATCACGCCCCCGACCCGTGGACGGGTCACGCTGCGTGGCCGCGTGTCGTCCTTGCTCGAAGTCGGCACCGGCTTTCACCAAGAGCTGACCGGTCGCGAGAACATCTATTTGAACGGCACCATTCTCGGGATGACCAAAGCCGAGATCGACAAGAAATTCGACGAGATCGTCGACTTCGCCGGCACCGGCACCTTTCTCGACACGCCGGTCAAGCGCTATTCGAGCGGTATGCGTGTCCGTCTGGCCTTCTCGGTGGCGGCCCATCTCGAGCCGGAGATCTTGCTGGTCGACGAAGTGCTGGCGGTGGGTGACGTCGCCTTTCAGAAAAAGTGTTTGAGCAAGATGAGCGAGGTGGTCAAGCACCAGCGCACCGTGCTCTTCGTGAGCCACAACATGGGCGTGGTGCGCAACCTCTGCCCACGCTGCATCTTGCTCGAGAACGGCCGCATGGTGATCGATGGCGATGCCGAAACGGTGATCGGCCACTACCTCAAACAAGCCTACAAAGACAGCCAAGACTGGGGTTTACGCGCCTGGGGTGAAGAAGAAGCACCCGGTGGCGACGAAATGCGTCTGCGCGAGATCGCCTTGCTCGCCGACGACGGCGAGATCACCAACGTCTTCGACATCCGCCGACCGGTTCGCGTGCGCATCACCTACGAGGCCCTGCGACCGATCGAAGGCAGCCGTATGGTGATGATGATCGCCACCCCCGAGGGCGAGATCGCCTTCGCCTCGATCGCGCCCCAGGTGACCCGGCTCGAGCCCGGGCTCTATCGCAGCACCTGCATCCTGCCACCGGGCTTGCTCAACCAGCGGGTGTACACGGTGCGGGTCGTCTCCGACATTCCCTACGTCCGCTTCCTCTTGCCCGCCGATCAGGACTACCTGAGCTTTCATCTCGCCGGTGGTGGTCAACAGGGCGCGCGTCCCGAAGATCGCTGGCCGGGCATCGTCCATCCCGAGCTCGAGTGGCAGCCCACCGAGACCCTCGAGCCCGCCCGGCTCGTCGTCACCACCCGAGAAGACTGATGCACGAAAACAGCCGCCTCCTCTTCGAGACCTATGTTCGAGAGCGACTGCGGCCGGGCGACGAGGTGCTCGAAATCGGCCCCGACGTCGTGCCGTCGTGGGTGGAGCGCGCCGCCGGCGAAGGCCCGTTTACCTGGCACACCCTCGACATCGACCAGCGCGACGAGCTCACCTATCGCGCCACCGACGGCTACGACTTTCCGATCGACAGCGATCGCTACGACGTGGTGCTGGCCTGCAACGTGCTCGAACACGTGCCCAAAGTATGGGTGTGGATGCGCGAGCTGGCGCGGGTCTGCCGACCCGGTGGACAGGTCATCACCATCAACCCGGTGAGCTGGCCGTACCACGAGGTGCCGGTCGACTGCTGGCGCGCCTACCCCGAGGGGATGAAAGCGCTCTACGACGACGCCGGGCTCGACGTCGAGCTCAGCCGTTGTGAATCGCTCGAACCGGGCGGCGACAAGCCCCATCTACCCGGCCGCTCGTTTCAATGGCGCGCCTGGAAAGAACGCCCCGAGCTCCACCGTCCGGGCTTCCTCGGCCGGGTCCTCAAACGTCTCGGTGTGTCGCACAAGGCGCGGATGTTGCGTCGCGCGCGCTGGCGTGACGCGATGCTGGGTCGTGTGGGGATTCCGGTCGAACGCGCCTTCGACACGGTCACGATCGGGATCAAGCGTTGAGCCGAGCCGTGCGCAAACGTCTCCTCTTCGCCGCCTACAAACACGACCCCACCGATCCCGATGCCGCCAGCGGCTCCGAATTCCACTTCCACCGCGCGCTGAGCCGTCACTTCGACGTCGAGGTCGTCGGCCCGCTGCTTCGCCCAGCCGCGCCGCTCGAACGCATCTGGCGCAAGCTCTACAAACGCATCACCGGCACACGCTGGGCCAAATTCACCCTGACCGACAGCCGGCGCGCGTCACGCACCCTCGCCACGACCGTCCGGACAAAACGCCCCGATCTCGTCTTCACCCAATATCCCAACCTGCTCGCCTACCAAACCCTCGACGCCCCGGCCATCTACCGACTCGACACCAGCTTTCTCGGCTGGCAACAGGGCTGGCCTGAATTCGGCCGGCTCGCCCTCGCCGTCTGCCGCGCCCAAGAACGACGCGCCTTCCGCCGCGCCGCCAAGATCGTCACGCACAGCGAGTGGAGCAAGCACGTCATCGTCGACGGCTACGGCATCGATCCCGACAAGATCATCGTCTTCGCCAACCCCTCGGGATTGCCCGACGGCGCCGTCCCGAGCGACCCGATCTACCCGAGCTTGACTAGCCAAGACGAACCCCTGCGTCTCCTCCTCGTCGGCCGCGACTCCCGACGAAAAGGCGTCGACATCGGCATCGACATCGTCGAGAAGCTCAACCACTCCGGCCAGCCCGCTCACCTCACCGTATGTGGCGTCGCCGGTGACAACACCCAACACGTCAGCTTCGTCGGCCCCTATCGAAAAAGCGTTCCAAACGAGCTCGACGCCTACCTCTACCTCTACCGCTGCGCCCACCTGCTCATCCACCCCGCCCGCTTCGAAGCCGCCGGCATCGTCCCCAGCGAAGCCGCCGGCTTTGGCATCCCCACCCTCACCAACGACGTCGGCGGCCTCGCCACGACGGTTGAACATGGCGTCAGCGGCATCGTCCTTCCCGGCAAAAGCCCGGCGGAAGCCTACGTACGCGCCATTCGAGATCTGATCGACAACGGCCGCTACCACGACCTATGCCGCTCAGCGCGCGCGCGCTACGAAGCCGAGCTCGATTGGCGCGTAGCGGGCGATCGACTCGCCCAGGCTCTCGACTCGAATTCCGTTCGCGCGTAGGCCACTTTCCCTCTTCGTTCTCGCGTTGATTGATATAGCCCCAACTTGGGTGCATGGCAGCGCCTTATCTAGGTGACGGGAGAGGAGCGATGGCGGAAGAGCTCTGGTACTACGAGAAGAACGGTCAACAATTTGGTCCGGTTTCGCAAAGCGAGCTCGAGGCGCTGATCGAACGTGGCGAGATCTCGAGAGAAGATCTCGCCTGGAAACCCGGTGAGAAGGATTGGAGCGAAACCGGAACGTTCGAAATGCTCGTTCCATCGTTCAAGACTCCGCCCAAAATCAAACGGACACCGCCACCTCCTCCACCGCCACCGCCGGTTCCGACTCGAACCTCGGAGGTGACACCACCACCTGCTCCCCCCGCGGCGCCTCCGGCTAGCAGTGGCCCACCGCCACCACCCGACGCCCACCACGGCCAGTACCCTCCGAGAAGAGAAAAGAAGCCAGCATGGCCCAGCCTCCTAGCGACTCTCACAAGAGACCCTCGCACCAAGCTGCTTGCCGTGATCGTCGTCCTCTTGTTCGTGATCGTTCTACTGATTTGGCTTCTTTGGCCTCACGATGAGCCGCCCGAAACGGTCGCAACGACAAACCTACACGGCACTCGGGTTCCTGTCGGATACACGGGGCCGGTCGGACAGATCAAGATCGACGCCTATCCCCACTCCGAGCTGCTCAGCCTGACCAACTCGAACGGATCCGTGCTGGCGGTTCCCGGATCCCAGACGACACCTCTCGTCTTGCTGGTCCCGCCAGACACGTACAACATCGATCTGCGTGGCGGCAGCTGCGACATCTCGGTCGTCGCCGAGCAGAGTCGAACCTGTTCCAAGATCGTTCGCGCGGTCGACGCCGCGACGTACTACCAGGAGATCGGCTGGTGATCACACGCCACGGCACCCTCCTCCTCCTAACCCTCATCGGCCTGTTGCTGGCGGACGTCGCCCAGGCCAAGCCCGACTACCTCAACGCCTACGAAGCCGGGCTCCATGCGATCGAGCGTCAAGACTGGAGTCGTGCCTCGGCTCTGATGCAGAAAGCCCTCATGGAGCGCGCCGAAGAAGCCAGCCGACTCACCCAGTGGTTCTTTTGGCAGCCCTACGTACCGCACTACTACTACGGCGTGGCGCGCTTTCATCTCGGCGATTGCCCACAGGCTCTGCGCTCCTTCCAACTCTCTGAAGAACAGGGCGTGCTCATCGACGAAGACGAGCTCTATCCCACCATGCTCGACCTACGCGAACGCTGCAAAGGCCAACGAGCCGCAGCGGCGGGACCTGGCGATTCGCAGGAGCAACGTGTACGCGTCAGTGATCTCGCCGAGTCCGGAGATCGTATCCTCGGCGCCGCCGATCCGCTCGTCACCAGCCCCGAAGGCAAGAAACGCATGCAACAAACGCGAACCGGTCTCAACGTCGCCAAAGTTACCGACGAAGAAGCCGAGCGCATCAGCGAGCTCGCCGACGGCAGCGCGCCACCGGCTCTCGACCGCGCGGTCACCGCCTTCTTCTCGGGCAATCCACGCCAGGCCTTGGCTACGCTCGATGGCTTCGAAATTGACAGGGAATCGGGCGCCGCCGAGACGGACCGCAAGAAGATCCTCGCTCACGTTCAGCTCATTCGCGCCGCCGCCGCGTATCGCCTGTATCTCCTCTCCGCCGAAACCGATCAGAACCTTCTGGATCGCGCGGTGCAATACGCACGCGCCTTCAAAGCCGCGGGTCATCCCGTCTCACCACCCGCCTCCCTCTTCGGTCCCCGATTCCTCGACTTCCTCGCGGCAAGCCCTTGAGCCCGCTGAGCCCGCTGAGCCCGCTGAGCCCGCTGAGCCCGCTGAGCCCCTGAACCCATCGTGATCCGGTGCATCGGATAGTCTCGAATCCGATGCACCGCGCCAAGCTCATCCTCGCCCTCATCCTGCTCGGCTACGGCTCCTACGTCCTCTACGAAGCCCTTGCTTTCGAACTCGTACCCGTCCAAGCGGTGGTCATCGAATCACGCGAAAGCTGGACCCGCGTCCACAACGAACGCCCCGACCGTGTCTCGTTCTACTTCGCCTATACCTACACCGTCGACGGCCAGTCCTACACCTCCAAACGCTACGCCATCGCCCGTCGCGACAAAGGCGAAGGCGTCTGCCTCTACAACGTCGGCGACACCATCACCGCCTACATCCGCGCCGACGACCCGAGCTGGGCCGTCGTCAAACCCGACCGTCCCCGTTTTGCCTACCCCTTCATCGGCCTCGGTCTGCTCATCCTGATCGAAGTCATCATCGGCCTGCTCGCTGAACGACCACATAGCCAAGAATGGCTCGAGAAAACCCACCGCAGACTAGGAGCGGTAATCGGGATGACCATCTTCGTCGGCGGGCTCGCCTGGGTGGCCTACACGCTCTTCATCGTGGCGACACGGGAATGTGTGTAAGCCATAAGACCCACTGGCTTTGCATCATGACTGCCTAAACAAAAAGTAGACTATGATTGAACGTACGAGAAACCTGAAGATCCAACTAGCCTACCGATGAAACTACTCAACCGAATCACCTCCGACCCAGCGATCTTCGGCGGCAAACCCATCATCCGTGGCATGCGCATCTCCGTCGAGCTCATCATCTCCTTGCTTGCTCAAGGTGAATCCGAAGCCGACCTTCTCGATGACTATCCGGATCTCGAGCCGGATGACATTCGCGCCTGTATGGCCTACGCGCACGCCATCATCGCCAACGACTCTCTCGCAGCGGTCCGCATCGCTGACGGATGAAATTTCTCGTCGACCGTTGTGCTGGTCGAAGGCTCGCCGATTGGCTCCGTGCCAACCAACACGACGTCTTGGAAGCCCGAGAATTGGGCCCTGATCCTGGCGATGCCGAGCTCCTGCGTCGAGCCGTTTCGGAGGAGCGATGTCTCGTAACGATCGACACTGACTTCGGTGAGCTTGTCTTCCTCGGCAAGCTCCAACACGCCGGTCTCATTCGACTGCCGGACGTTCCAAGCCGAGATCGCATCAAGCTCCTGGCTGCGGTGATCAAACACCACCGATCAGCAATCGAAGAACGATCCGTGATCACGCTCAAGGGCGATCGGGTACGAATCTCGCGACCGCGTTGACCTCGGCCACAGCAGTCTCCGGGCTGTCACCCGGCTGACTACGCCCCTGCCGTCAATTCACCGTCGACGACCACGCCGACGTATCGCCTGACTCGAAGCCGTCCATGAAGATGCTCCCCATGTCGAGCTCGATGATCGCCTCGACGGTACCACCTTCGACGATGTCGGCCAGGTCGAGCTCGACGAAGACACGATTGTCTTCCGCCAAGTCGAGACCGGGGCCGAGGGTGCCGGAGGCGTTGAAGTCGTCGACTAGGAACTCGCCGATGCCGTCACCGTCGGTGTCGAGCTCGTCGCCGACTTGGAGGAGCACGGTGGAGCTGCCGGCGAGGTCGGAAGCGTCGCTGGCGAAGAAGAGGATTTCCGAGTCGGCGGTGTTCCAAATATAGATGGCCTGGCCGAGGTTGTTGATCGACAGGCCGTTGACCGTCGCCGAGCTGGTGAGCGTGACGCCGGCGATCATGTCGCCTTCCCGGATGACAATGGCGCCGTTGTAGGCGATGAACTCGTCTGTCGCGGTCGAGCCGGTCGTGTCGCCGCTGAACAGGAAGTTCCCGTCGTTGTTGATCGAGAGGGTGTCGAAGTTGTCCCAACTCTCGCCACCTTCGGTAAGCGCTTCGTCTTCGCGGGCAACGACAACGCCGTCGACCAGGAGTCGGCCGTCATTGGATGTGCTTCCCGTGTCGACGTTGACGACTTGAATGAGGTGGCTGTCGTCATCGGATACGTTGTAATCGAAATCGATACCCGAGCCATCGTCGACCAGGAGACCATCGATCATGTCGCCGAACGCGATGACTTTCTCGATCACCGGCGTGGCGGTGTCGGCGCTGCGATAGAGCACGCGGCCGATGGACACGCCTCCAGGTGTGGTGTCGGCAACTCCCGCGACCCAATAGGCGGTACCGTTGGGCAGCATCGTCGGCCGGCTGTTGAAGGAATTGAATTGGCCCGGAAAGTCGGGCGCTGGATCACCATCGACCAGCAAGACGCCGTTGTGCGTCCACACCGCATCTTCAGTATCGACACTCGGGCTGTAGATGTAGGTATCGCCGTTGCCGATCCCCATGGTTCCTTCAGCCCCGGTGAGCGCGACGGTGAGCGCATCGCTGTTGAACCAAATCACCCCGTCGTTCGACCACACGAAGTTGTCGGTCGTGCCGCCACGGTCCACCGCGCCGGTAAAACCGACTTCGCCGTCACCGTTGGTGAACGGTGCGTTGATGATGGTGACGGGCGCACCATCGATGATGTCGCCCTCTTGGACGACGATCGTGCCGGGTACGGTGGCGGCATCGAGCACGGAAACAAGCGAGACGACGAGCAACGACACGACGACGAGCGGTAGCCTGGCCATGGAAACCTCCCTAAGGACGATCAGTTCGAATCTGGACGGATTGTAGCGCGCCGGGCCATTCGACGACGTGACGCATCGATCCGACCGCTGTGCCTAGTAACCGGTCGATCGGCGCCTGTGGTAGCGTCCCGGGCCATGCCCCAAGGCGCTCTCGTGCCGTCCGATTTGCCACCCCCGTCGACCGGAAAAACCGGCTGGCCGTGGATCCTTCCCGGCGACGATGTCGAGATCCCGACGATCCCGATCGATGGGCCACGGGTGAGCATCGTCACACCGAGTTACAACCAGGCACGCTATCTGGAAGAAACGCTCCGCTCGGTGTTGCTCCAAGGCATCACCAATTTGGAGTACATCGTCATCGACGGCGGCTCGAAGGACGGCAGCAAGGAAATCATCCGCAAATACGGACCGCATCTCGATCATTCGGTGAGCGAGCCGGACAACGGGCAGTGCGATGCGATCAACAAGGGTTTTGCGCACACCACGGGCGCGATCATGGCCTGGTTGAATTCGGACGACGTCTTTCCACAGGGAGCGTTGGCTACGGTCTTATCGACCCTCGAACCCTACGCCGATCGACCGGCGATGGTGGTGGGCGCGTCGGTGATCACCCATGGCCCGGACACGTATGAAGGCACGATCGATCGCCGACGACCGAGCTGGCCGGAAATGCTCTACGACGGCCGCACCTTTCCTCAACCCAGCGTGTTCTGGACCCGCGCGCTGTGGGAAAAGGTCGGACCGCTCGACGAAGATCTCCATTTCGGCATGGACTACGATTTGTGGCTGCGGATGGTGAGCCAGGCCGATGAGGTGATCTTTCTCGACGACGTCCTGTCCTACGCGCGGACCCACGACGATCAAAAGGCGAAGTCGGCGAAACGCAAAGGAGCGTCGTCACCGAGTCAACGCGCCAAAGCGTTCGCGGCCTGTCGCGCGGCACGTGCCAATGGCATGTTCGGTTGGCTGTGGTGGGCACGGATGTGGTCACGACGCTGGGGCCAGGCGATGGCGCGACGCCAGCTCGGGCACGCGCGCGGGTCGGTGTTTCACCGCGTCGCCTGGCGCGCCGCCGCCGGTCTGCTGAAACCATGAGCCAGACGCCACCCCCGGCGTTGATCGTCGGTCATGGCAAATCGGGCACGACGCTGGTCCAAGCGCTGCTCGATTCGCATCCGCAGCTCGCGGTCTTTCCTCTCGAACCCTATGTTTTCGGTCGTCTGGTGCTGCCGACCCTGGGCAAGAGCGCCGAGGACCGACGCGCCCACGCCACGACCTTCTTGCGCAAGCTTCACGAACATCCGTTGGGCTGGCTCGCCGAGATCCCGTTCGACGAGCTGGATACGACCTATCGACGTCATGTCGAAGCCGCTGGCGGCGACTATCGCGCCTACCACGCTGGCCTCGTGCTCGCCTGGGCCGAGCTGACCGGTATCGACACATCTCGTCTCCGGCGCTGGGTCGAGAAGACACCCGAATACGAAAAATACGCCGACTATGTCTTCGCCCAGTGGCCAGACGCCCGGATGCTGCACGTCATGCGTGACCCGCGGGACAACTTCGGCTCGTACAAGCGCTTTCGCATCAAACACCATCCTCATCGACGCGCGGTCGCCGCCGATTCGTTCGCCCGTCGCTGGCGTGAGTCCGAACGCCTGGCGCGACGCAACCTCACCCGCTTCGGCTCCCGCTATCGCATCCTGCGCTACGAAGATCTGGTGCACGACCCGGCGACCCGGCTCGGCGAGCTCGCCGACTTCTTCGGCATCGATCTCGACCCGGCGCTCGAACAACCGACGCTCGCCGGCCGCCCGTGGGGAGGCAATTCGATGCACGGCGAGCGGTTCACCGGTATCGACACCTCATCGGTGGGACGTTGGCGCTCGACCCTCGACGAGGCGACCGTCACCGCGCTCGAAGCTCGTCTCGCCACCCCGATGAGGCGCTTGGGCTACGAGCTCACCACCCGTCCGTCTCTCACCGTGCATGGCCGTGCGTGGCTCGACAACGGCACCGATCAGCTCCGCGCACTCTGGCATCGACTGCGACCGACACCGCCACGTCGGGTCTTGACTCATCCGGATTCGGCATGACGCATCCTCTCCGCACGTGGCTCTATCGGCGCAAGAAGGCCTTTCACGATTGGCAAGCGCGATACCGCTGGGACCGACGCCACAAATCAGAAGCTCAGCCGATCGTCATCGGCGGCTGTGGCCGTAGCGGCACGACCCTGGTACGGGTGATTCTCGACAGCCATAGCGAGCTGCTTTGCGGTCCCGAGACCAACCTGCTGGTGAAGCCTCTGTGGGTCCACCATCGACCGGCGATCGAGCGTCTGTCCGAGCGCTTCGCCATCCCGATCGTCGATATCGAGGCGATCTTGCGGCTGACCACCAGCCACGCCGACTTCGTCACCTGCTTTTTCGCCCGCGCCGCGCAGCGGGTCGGCAAGAGCCGTTGGGCCGATAAGACTCCCGCCAATATCCGCCACCTCGATTGGCTTTTCGCGCATTTCCCCGAGGCGCGCTTCGTCCACGTCATCCGTGACGGGCGCGACGTGGTGTGCTCACTCCGCACCCATCCTCGACACAAAGTGGTCGACGGCGAGCTCATCCCGCTCGATACCGACAACCCGATCGAAGAGTGTGTCGCGCGCTGGGTCGGCGACGTCGAGCTCGGGCTCGCCTGGCGCGACGATCCTCGGGTGCTCGAGCTGCGCTACGAGGATTTGGTGGCCGACCCCGACACCACCATTCGCGCCCTATGCGCCGACCTCGACCTGCCCTTTGAAGACGCCATGCTGCACCATGAGCAAATCGGTGGTCGCTCGCGTGACGTCGAGCACTTTCCGCAGAATCCCGAAGCTCAATCGGCGATCAGTGGCAAGCGAGTCGAACGGTGGCGCACCGACCTTACCGCCGAACAGCTCGCCTACGTCCTGCGCGAAGCCGGCCCCCTGCTCGACAAGCTCGGTTATGTCTGACCGAGATCGTCTCACCAACCTCCTCATCAACTTTTCACGTGCCGCCGAGAATAGCGCGAGCGCCTCGCGGGCGCTCGAAAACCTGATCATTCAAGAGCTTCCCGACCACGTCGAGCTGATACTCGACATCGCGAGCTCGGTCGAAGGCCTAGGCCATCATGTCTCGCGAGCGCTCACCTCGATCGACGATTTCAACGTGCTGCGCCAGGTGATGCTCCACATCGAAGCGTTGGACATTGGCCACCCGGTGTGGCTGCGTCTCCTGTCCATCGACGCCATCGAGCGACTGCTCGCGCTGTATCCAGATGACCATGCGAGCTCGCTCGAAGAACTCGAAGAACAAGCGATTCTCCTTACTGGCTTGGCGGACGAAAAATCCGAGATCGATCGAGTCTCGGAAGCTTCCTCTCATGTCGAGGAAGCACAGCGGCTCCTTTCTCGAGCCGCCGTGAAAGGTCAAGATGTCCGGGAGCTGCGGATCGGTCTCGACCGGGTCCAGAGCCGCCTGTTTCGCGCCCGCGGCGACGACGCCCGAGCCCTCGCCACCGCGCGTCGAGCCGTCGAGTTATCACGCCAACTCGAGCCCTCCGCGGATTCGCGCATCGAGCTGTCGATGAGTCTAGGAGCCTTGGTCTACTTGACCGTCGCCACTGGAGAGTTCCGCGAAGCCAAAGATCTCCTTCCCGAAGCCGAAGCACTGAGTCGAGCCTTGGTCGAAGACAAGCCGGACGATCGCGACCGGCTGGCCAATCTCGCGGCTCTCCTACACAACCGAGCCGACATGGCGATCGGGCTCGAGCAGATCGCCGACGCACGCGCACCGATCGACGAAGCCGTGTCGATCCTCCGTCAGCTGGTCAATCAATCACCCGAGTCGTACCGCGCGGAGCTTGCCGGCAGCCTCGACGATCAAGCAAGCGTCCTGGCCGATCTCGGCGAAATCGATCGCGCCGCGCGGGTCCGTGACGAGGCGATCGACCTCCGAAAAGAGCTCGTCGAGCTCCTCCCAAACGGCGCCAATCGCGCCGCGCTGGCCAGAAGCCTCATGAATGCGGGCACGGTACTCGGCAAACAAGGTGACTACGTCGGAGCACGTGACTCGATCGCCGAAGCCGCCGAGCTCTTCGAGAGCATCGAAACGGATCAACCAGGAAGTCACACCGCCACGTTGGCGATGGCACTCAACAACCTGTCGATCGCGGCGGGCCAATTGGGACGCATCGACGAGTCCCGTGACGCCGCCGAACGCGCGGTAGATCTCTATCGGAGCTTGGGCCGAGACACCTCGGTGGCGATCGCGATCGAATATGCCTGGACGGTGATGAATCTCGGCCTGGTCTTTTTCGACGATTCCGCATGGGACCGGGCCGAAGAACACGAACGAGAAGCGGTCGAGCTTTTCGAACGCTTGCTCGACTTCGAGCCCGACAGCGCCCTCCCCGCGCTCGCCACGTGTCTGTTCAATCTCGGCCGAACCGTCGCGCACCGTGGGCGCGACGAAGAGGCGCTCGAGATCACGGATCGAGCCGTCGAGATCTTGCGCCCACTGGCCGATGCCGCACCCGAAGCTTTCTCGGAAGATCTCGCCATGGCCTTGGACTCTCGAGGCGATCTCGAAGGCCGACTCGGCCGGCTCGCCAACGCCGCGGCGGCCACCCGTGAAGCGGTCGGGCTGCTGCGCGCGCAGTGGCGCAAGAACCCGACCGAAACAGCGTATTCGTTCGCCGCCAGTCTCGGTCATCTGGCGATCCGAGAGTTCGACGGCGGCGACCTCGATGCGGCGATCGGCGCGGCACGTGAGGCGACTGAGCTCTTCCACGAGCTGGCTCGTTCGACTCCGAGGTATATCGTCGACTACGCGACCAGCTTGAATAATTTGGGCAATCTCTACCTCGACGGCGACCGTTTCGACGCCGCGCATCGCACGCTCGACCAAAGTCTCGACGTGTTACGGGAAGCCGAGATCGGAGCCGGGCCACGTGTCATGGAGGTTCGAGCCCGGAGTCTTCACAATCGTGGGGTGACCCGGGTGGCGATGAAGCACCACGAGGAAGCATCCGAAGATCTGGCCGAAGCCATCCAGATCCGCGCCGCCCTCGTCGGCACCGAAGACCCTGAATCCACGGTCCACGTCAGCGATCTTTTGGCCTCGGCCGTGACCTACCTGACCTTGCCGAACCACGACCGCGCGATCCTGGGCAAAGCTCTTTCCCAATCGGCACCGGTGCTTCTCGCCCACCTGCTGGAAATCGAAGTCGAACCCGGGGCCCGATTGGCTTGGTCCCCTGGTTACAACAGGTTTCTCGACGAAACCGAGCTCGAGTGGGCCGACGTTCTCACCGGCCTCATCCAGGTGTTGCGCGAGGATCACGACGGCGAGCGCGCATGAAGTCGACCTCGCCACCTGCTTCGAGCTCCTGTTCGATCAAATAGGTTCCCAACAAGTCTGGACGCAGCGGCTCGATCCACAACGAAGACTCTTCGAATCCCGGGTAGTTGACGTGGAGCAACCGAGCGATGCGTTGTCGAAACGCATAGGGCTGATCGGCGAACAGCTCGATCTTGGTCAACACCTCGATGGCTTCGGACTCGCTGCCCACGCCGCCGACCGCGGTCACCACGGCCAGTGCCCGACGGATGCCCGCGATCCACGTATCCAGATCGTCTCGCGGACCGAGCGAACGTCGCCAAAAAAGCTGTTCACGCGCCAACGTCCGTTCGAACAAACCGCCCGTACCCTCGCTCGGAACACCGTCCAGAGCCTCGAGAGCGGCCATGTGGAGCACGAGCACGCGATCGAACGGTTCCGAACCGATCGTCGCGGGAACGACATCGGGCCGATCACCCTGCATATAGACCGCGAAACCTCGACTGGCGCGCCGGAACGATTCGATCCGTTCATCGATGCCACGAGCAAGCGGCGTGAGCTCGGTCTCGTGGGTCGCCGAGCTGGCGAGCAACTCGCCGACACCTTCCGGCCTCGACCGTAAATCTCGCCACCAACCGAGCTTTGCGCGCGCCAGAAGAAGCACCCGGATGTGACGACGACGCGCTCGGAGAGCACAACGCAGCAGCTCGGCAACCTGCTCACGACGCGATTCGGCGTAGTCGACGACGACGAACAAGGGATGGGAACCGGCGAACAGAGCCTCGCGATTGGCTGGCCGTGTCAGGTCCCAATCAAACGGTAGAAAGCCACTGCGCCAACCATCCAAACGCAAACAGGCATGGCGCGCGAAACGAGTCTTGCCCATGCCACCCACGCCGGTGATCAACCACACGCGTGGACTCGTCGTGTCACCGGTCCACATCTCGAGCTCTAACGTCTCGGCGTGGCGGAAGTGAAAAGGAACCGCGTCGTATTCGGGTCGAAGCAGGGCGGCCGGGGTCGAGACGGTCGGATCCCAGGACTTTCTCGGAACCACCAGAGGATGACGTTCCACCCATGAGCGTGGCCGCGAACGATTCGACGACACGGTCGGTGACGTTTCGCCCCAGAACACACGCGCATTGGGATGTGCCCAGACCGAATAGGCGAGCGCACTCAACCTTCCACGAGGTGTGTCCCACAGTGCTTCTCGCGCGCTCGCCATCGCCTCGGCAATCGTCGCCCCCTCGAGCAGCCGGTCGTAGAGCGTGCGCGCGAACGTCCGTGCTTCCTGGTCTCCGACCGCCCACAATGGCGCGATCATCGCTCCCACGTTGCATTCACGCAGCCATGCATGGACCCAACCACCGAGTCGGGTCAGAACCACCGCCTGGCTCGCCGCGTGGCAGGCGTTGAGGAACACCAGTGGTCGATCACGCCGCAGCGCACCCATGGTCCGAGAATCGAGGTGCCGTGCTCGTAGCGGCCGATCGTGCAAGACGATGCGAGCTTCGTCGGCTCGATCTCGAGCCCACGGGGTTCCATCACCCGGCGCGGTCGGAAACCCCGCGTGTCCAGCGAAATGCAACACCCCGAAGCCACCATCTTGAAGGCGATTCATCACGCTCAAGAAATACGGCTCGTCGAGCACTTCAGCTGACGAATCGTTCGCGCGGCTCACCGTAACCAGATAGGCGCATTCGTCGGCTGTACCCTCCAGCTCGACCTGTCCCGGAACCCGACCACCATCGATCGCCACGAGACCCGGGACATGGATGTGCCCCGGCCACTCGACTTCGTCGAGCCACCGCGTCATCTCGAAACGTTCAGCGAGAAAAGGGTCCTCGAAACTCTCGTCGTACGGTGTGACGAGCTCCCACGGGATCCATGGCTCCTCGGTGATCAAAAGAAGGGTGCGTACCGACGCGGTGCATCGTTTGTACGCCTCGAGCGATGGGGTGTCGAAAACCTGGCGGCTGAGCTCCCGTCCGATATGACGCAGATCGGACAAAGCCTCTTTGCCGATCAGCTTGCTGTCTTCCTCGGTATCGAGACCCCGACGAAAGCGCGTCATCTGTTCGAGCAACGACGCATGATAGAGCTCGGGAAGACGTTCGAAACGAGGCCCTGGAACACGCTCGTCACGACACGGCGCCACCCCGCTCGGTGAATCGAAGGTATACACCAACCTCTGAGAGCCGTCGGTCTCCCGTTCGACTCGTACTCGCCAGACGAGGTCGACCTCGGCCAAAGCTCGACGACCGGATTCGTGCATGTCTCGAGTATAAAGACGTTGACCATCCAACAACGACGATCTCGCCTGGGCGAACACCTCGACCGTTGTGACGAGGTAGGCTTGGTGCATGACCAACGGCCCCGAATCGGGACGATTCCTCAACCCCGGTATCTTGCCCGTGCTCGCCCAGGCGGCACAGCTGCTCGATCATTCCTTTGTCATCACCACCCCGGGCCGTGACGGCTCCGGTCATCGCTTCCTCTTCGTCAACCAGGCGTTTACCGAGATGACCGGCTGGACATGGGAAGACGTAGTGGGCCGCAGCCCCAAGGTCTTGCAAGGCCCGGATACCGACCTGGAGGTGATCGGTCAGCTTCGCGAGAGCTTGCGCAATGACGAAGAGTTCGACGGCCAGACGATCAACTACCGCAAGGATGGTACGCCCTTCGTGATGAAGTGGCACGTCCGACCGATCCGCGACGTACGGGGCAAAATCACCCACTATTTCGCCCTGCAACGCGATGTATCGAAAGAGACCGAGGAGCAGAACCGTACGCAGCGTTTGCTCCACGCTCTCGATCAGATGCCCGAGGCGGTAGTGGTGGTCGATCCCCATGGTCGGGTGCTCAAAGCCAACCACGAAGCCTTGGCGTGGATGGACGAAACCGATCCCGACCGGGTGCTCGATCGTCCGCTCTGGACCCTCCCCGGCCGCCCGAGCGCGCTGACAGACTTACACGAGATTCGCACCGCGGTCGATCGCGGTGAGCCCAGCACGCATGAATACAGCACCCGCAACGGCCCGCACGGTGTCACCGGTCCGCGGGTGATCCAAATCGCGATTTCCCCGGTCGCCGACCATCATGACCACAAGATCGGCTTCGTGGTCGTGGCG